>DATJSQ010000001.1:0-6580 GCA_035503995.1 Verrucomicrobiia bacterium
AACCGCCAACCCTCGTCGTGGACGAGCGTGGCGGCGATGATCCCGTTGAGGTGAAGGGAACTCGCCTTGATTTCCTGGAAAAATTCGCTGGGACTGCGCTGCCACATTTGCCGCGCTTCCGGCGAGCGCACGAACAGGTAGAGCCGGTTCAATTCCTCCCACAATTCCAGGGTAAGCTGGTCGCGTACCATGCGCGCGTTTTCCCGCGCCTGGCATATCGTCTGAACGATTGAATTCGGGTTTTCGGCTTGGAACACCAGGAATTCCGTGACCGCCTTGCCCGTCGCGTGCGGATGCAATTTGAAAAATTCCTTCTCGTCCCCGGTCGCCTGCACAATCGGATGCCAGTATTCAATCAACCGCTTCTCATCAAGGTTGCGGATGTCCAGCAGCAATTGCAGGTTCACATCCACCAGACGCGCGATGTTTTCGGCGCGTTCGATATACCGCGCCATCCAGAAAAGTGAATTGGCAACGCGCGAAAGCATTCAGGAGGTACGATGGCGTAAATCGCAAATCATAAATCCTCCGGGGAGCGCGACCCGTCCCGGTCGCTCTTTTCGGCGTCCTTGCCGAAAAGCGTCTTTGTGGATGCCGCCCGTCCCCGGTCAATCGCAAATCGCAAATCGCAAATCATAAATCAGTACAACACCCACGTGTCCTTGCTGCCGCCGCCTTGCGATGAATTGACCACCAGCGACCCTTTTCGCAAGGCCACGCGCGTCAGCCCGCCGGGAATGATGCAAATTTTTTCTCCCGATAAAATGTACGGCCGCAAATCCACGTGCCGCCCTTCGAACTTGCCGTCGCAATAGGTCGGATGCTGCGACAGGTAAATCATCGGCTGCGCAATATAGTTGCGCGGCTCGGCGATGATCTTTTGGCGGAATTTTTCGATCTCCTCCTTCCCCGCCTTCGGCCCCATCAACATCCCATAACCGCCGGATTCATTCGCCGCCTTCACCACCAATTGCGGAAGATGCTCCAAAATGTATTTTCGGTCGGCTTCCTCGCTCGCCAGGTACGTCGGCACATTCGGCAGAATCGGCTCTTGGTCCAGATAGTATTTAATCATCCGGGGCACGAAATAATACATTACCTTGTCGTCGGCGATGCCGGTGCCCACGGAATTGGCCAGCGAGACGTTGCCGGCCCGATACGAATGGACCAGCCCGGGGACACCCAGCATCGAATCCTTCCGGAAAACCATCGGGTCAATGAAATCATCGTCAATGCGGCGGTAGATGACATGCACCGGCTGAAGGCCCTTGGTTGTGCGCATGAAGACGCGATGGTCCCGCACGAACAAGTCCCGCCCCTCCACAATCTCGATGCCCATTTGCCGCGCCAGATAAGTGTGCTCGAAATACGCGCTGTTGTAGGCGCCCGGAGTCAGCAACACCACCGTCGGGTCGGCCACGCCGGCGGGCGCCAGATATTTCAGGCATTTCAAAAGCTCCTGCGGGTAATTTTCAACCGGCCGAACGTCAATGCCTTCGAACATTTCAGGAAATGCCCGCTTCATCGCGCGGCGATTTTCCAGAACGTAGCTCACTCCCGACGGACAGCGGCCGTTGTCTTCCAGCACCAGATAGCTTCCGTCTTTGTCGCGAATCAGGTCCGTGCCGCAGACATGGATGTAAATACCCCTCGGCACGCTGAAATTGACAAACTCGCGCCGGAAATGCCGCCCCGAAAGCACGTAAAATTCCGGGATGACCCGGTCCTTCAGAATCTTTTGTTCATGATAAATGTCGTGCAGGAAAAGGTTCAGGGCGGTGATGCGCTGGGTCAGCCCGCGTTCCAGGTGCTCCCATTCGTTGGCCGGAATGATGCGCGGCAACAGGTCGAAAGGGAAAATCTTCTCCGCGCCGGCGGCGTCGCCATACACATTGAACGTGATGCCCTGCCGCAGAAACGCCTTGTCCACCGACTGTCGTTTCGCTTTGAAATCCGACGGCTTGATGGAACTGAACAGTTTGTTAAATTTGCGGTAATGCGCCCGAACGCCCGTTTTGGCGTCGAGCATTTCGTCATACCCGCCGTTGGTTCTGTAACTTTTCAACATAGCCAGTTGTTTTTTGAACGCGTTGGGCGTTTTGAAACACCTCAATTCCCGGATACACCCCTATCTTTTAGCGCAGTTTCCGCGAAATTTCCAAGGAGTTTTCACGTTGGATAGCGCCAAAGCGCCTGTTTTTTCAATTGTCACTCACGCTTCAAGCATTCCCCTTGCCGGATTTGTCCCGGAATCCTTTCCGTAAACAACTTCGCCCCATTCATGGCATCAGAGTTGCAAACCGCCGGTAGATTCGGGAAGCTACCGCGCAAAATTTTTGACATGAGTGTTCCAATACAGGTTCCATCGGAAAACCGCGACAAATTGTCGTCGCACCTTATCGCCCACATCAACGTCAAGCTCGCGCTCATCGGCTGCCCCCCGGTGGCCGTCGAGGGCAACACCGAATTTTCCCAGATCGTCTCCGCCATGGCCGAACAGTCCCGCGAGAAAGACCGTCTCCTGGGAAATTATCTCAACCCCGCCGACCAGCGCATCCAGACGTTTCTCTACGACTACCTCCAGAACGTGCCCGTGACGAAATTGCCCGCCCGCACCTTCACGCTCGACCGCCCCGGTCTGGCCCGCGTCCTTTCCCTGCCGATTGACCGCGACGAGTTTGCTTCCGAAATCATCAATTCCTACCGCGTCGCCAACGGAGTGCTGCATAATCCCAAAAGCGACCGCCGCACCACCCAGGGAATTTTTCACGTCACCGAGGACGGTTTGCCGATTCCCGACGACAAACTCGCCGTGCCGAAATTCACCTTCGCCAAAATGCTCGCGCTGGCCCTCAATCCGCCGCGGGAGATCATGCGCCTGCCCTTCACGGCCACGCAGCCGCAGCCGGCCGAGTGCTTCGTCTCGCTGCTGCTGCGCCCCATCGTCTGCCCGGAGGTGCCCGGATTCACTCCGGAAAAACGGATGGAAGTCCGCTTCTTCGTTCCGGGGAACCTGGTGAGCAACCTGGATTTCGTCGAAAGCATCTTCGGAAACGGCGGCGACCCGATCCTGCCGGACAATGACGCCGCCCTCGACGAACATTGGACCGGCCACACCGGCTGCGTCATCCTCGCCCCGCATCTGGTCAAGGCCGCCAAGAAATCCGTCGGCCTCCCCCATTGGGACCAGGCCACCGAACGCCAGCGCCGCGATGGCATGTGCTGGAAAAACGAAAACGAACTCTACAACAACGGCGGCGCCTTCAAACTCACCTGCCGCGACGAAAGCGGCGTCATCGTCACCCTCATCGCCGACAATTATTACGGCTATTGCAAGAAAGAGGTGAAAACGCAAATCAGTTTCGCCGCCAATCTCTTCGGCAATGCCGAGGAGGAACACGCCGGAGGGGCTTTGGTTTTTCCCAGCTACGATCTGGGTGAGGAATTCAGCGGGGACGCCCACGTCAAGCGAATGGGCCATTCCTTTGCCGAAGTCGTTTCACTCTACGGCGACGCCATGGATTTGAAGCCGGAGGGTTATGCCGTGGACAAAAAATTCCCGGAAATCATTTACGTTCCGGAACGCGCCGTCTTTGATCTGCACAAACAGCGGATTTGCTGGGCGGACGATTCCGGCACGGAACAAAGCATCATCTTGCAGCCGGAGAAAACCTACGTCCGCCCTTCGGGCTACAAAATCCGCATGGAAAAACCGCCGGGGCCGCAACGCGCCTGGCGCCTGGTGGGCACCGTCGCCGAAGGCGTCCTCTGCCATAAACCCTGCACCGTCTCGGGCGGCGGTAAATCCGAAATCTCCAAGCCAATTACCGACGCCATCCTCACCGGGCCGGTTTTTGTGGCGGATTTGAAAAATGATCTGGACCGCGTGGCCGAATTGATTGACCGCGACTACTCGGACCGGTTTCTCGACAAGGCAAAATCCGACAAACGCGCCGTGCTGGCCCCGGAGCGCTCACTCGGCTCCGTCATTAAATTGCTCACGCCCGACAAACGCGAATACACCCCCGAATACAACGCCTGGCTCGATTCCATGCCGCAATACCTCAAGGAACTCGTCTTTGTCGTCAAACGCTGCCACAAGCCCGAATGGGGCGGCCAGTGGCGCGACCATTTCAGCGTGGACATCATCAACGGAACCCCGGGCAACGAATTGAAATGCGACAACCGGACCCTCGTCACCACCCGCTTGCGCGTCGGCTTCGATGACGACGGCGCCTGGCGCACCTTCGGCCTGCGAAAAGATTTTCATCCTTCAGTAAAAATCCAGATGGAGGACGACATCACCGCCTCGGCCGTGGTGCCGCCGGGCGTTTTGGAAGACGTGCCGGACGCGGACGCACATTTCGCGATAAAATTCGTGAAAAACTGCGAACAAAAATTGTTCCAACGGCCCGACGATGCCATTCATCGCGGTTACGACAAGCAAACGGAAGCGGATTTTACCCAGGCGGACAATTTCTTCTCCAATTACGAGCCGCTGACGCCCAAGGGCGCGCGGGAACTGGTCGAGGACGCCATCGGCTTTTATCAATTCACCGAACCGATGCAGAAATTGATTTCTGAAATCGCGAAGACCGGCCTGCCGGAATTTTTTATTTCCTCGGCGCATCCGCGATTGGTGGATGGCAAGCCGAGCAAAAATCCGCGTTACTTGCAAAAACGCCCGGACCTGGTCAATCCGCGCGAGAGTTATCTGGCTCAGATGGCCGCGCGTCTCCATCGGCGCGTGCCCATGAACAAGCCCGTGCACACCCCCGTCTCCGTCGTCCTCCCCGGCCGCCGCAATAATCCGCCCGAGCACGGCATCCGCTCGCTGGCCTGTTACAATCCCATCCATTACATGGAACTGCCGGAATTGTTCATGGAATTCATCTGCAGCATGACCGGCAAATCGCCCTCGACCACCGGCGCCGGCTCGGAAGGCGCCCTCACCAAAGGCCCGTTCAATGCGTTGCCGCCCATCATTGACCTGAACAACGCCCTGGTCTCGTTCATCCTCACCGGCCACCACGCCTTTGTCACCGCCGCCGGTTACATCGGGCCGAAATTTCGCGTGGACCACGACGTGAGCCTGATTGTGCCCGAGGTTTTTTGCCGGATGACGCCGAAGGAACGCCACCCGCAATTCCTGATTGCGGGCCACTTTCTGGAAAAGCTCGACGACCTCGAACACGGTGGAAAAAAAATCCCGGCCAGCCGCCTCGGCTGGCGCATCAATCGCCGTTTCATCCACGCGTTTTTCGGCCGCGTCTTCAATCACCCCCACGCCGTTTTCACCGAGGCCATGCTCAAGCCCGAATTGCAGGACCTCGACATTTTTGCCGACGGCATGGACAACATCGTCGGCACGCAGAAGCGGGTCGCCAGAATGTATTTCGACGACGGCAGCATTGCCCGGGCCTGTCCGCCGCTCCGGGCCTTGTTGCACATCATGCTGAACGACGAATGGGATGGAAAACACCTGGACCATCCCGGATTCCGGGACTTGTTCACGCGCGAGCATCTGCTGGCGAGCGATTGGTATGCGGCGCGCCTCGCGGCCAAACAGAAAATTGACCGGGCCTTGTGGAAACGGCACGTGGAATATCTCAACCAGTTTTTGCGCAAGCCCAGCCACGAGGACGTGGCCGACCGTCTGGACATCGCCTCCCGGCTGGAACGGGCCAGAAAAGTCCTTGCCGAAGTCGAATCCCCCGCCGGCCTGGAGAAACTCTCCGGCACCCCCGGCGCCGAGCCGATTGACGCCTATTGCGGCAGCCGCGATTAAAACCGCAAATCGCGGCCGGCCGACTCGCGGATGCTGGGCAAAGCTGGCAGCAAGCTGCAAACCTTGAAAAAGACCGCTGCCTCCCAGCGAGGACGGGAATTTCGAAGAAGGATCACGCCGTCCCCGTTTTGTCTTCTTCCATCCGCTTTCTAAATTTTCTCCCGCCGGTCCGCCGTCGTATCCGCCCCTTTTGTCCCGTCAGTTTCGCGTCCCTTCGTGCCAATTCGCGTCAGAATCCCATTTGCGATTATCAGCGTCATCCTGCCCTGAAAGCTTTCCGGGCTGGCGGTTAAGAATGTTTTATATTCCCCGTTTATTAGTGCAATTCGCGCGTGTCAGGTCGTAGCATCTGAGCGAAGACAGGTCCCTTCGCGCCAATTCGCGTCAAGTCCTTCCCGTCTCCTTGGCCCGCCGTACTTTGGCCTTGATCTGATCCGCCGATCTGATCAATTGAACTGGGCGTGCCGAAGAAGCCTCTTTACCGCCAAAAACCGGATTCCCGGAAATCCAAACGCCGTGGTCAAGACTCACCAAAGCCGGCGGAGAAGAATCATTCCGGCCTTTCCCCCAAACACCCGCGCATTCTCGCCCCATCCCACTTTGAACTGCGGGACGATGGCAGCATCGTCGTAGCGGCGGGCATCCTGCCTGCCGTGGAGCCGGGCTTCCAGCCCGGCGGCAGGGCGTCCAGCCACTCCAAGGCGCACGATGACAAATCCACCCTTCATCCGGGCGGCAGGATGCCGCCCTCTCCGTCAGGCAGGATGCCTGACGCCACGGCCCCGCGCCTGG
>DATJSQ010000002.1:0-3130 GCA_035503995.1 Verrucomicrobiia bacterium
CCCAACAAAACATGAACTTGTAGCCAGCAACGATGAACCGCCAACGTCGAACGACAGTATCGAAAGATTCCATCAAATCCGCTCGGCGCATCCGGTCTGCGATTTTTTTGTTGAGCACCAGACGAATCTGATAGTCAGGCGTGTTGACGTGACTCCAAAGTCCCGGCGACTCATTCCAACCACCGCCACATCCAGTCGGCTCTTTCCAAGCCTTCTCTTGCCTGTTTCGGCGTTCGTGTCCGAATTCGATGGCATGGTGGTTCAACGTTGCTCCTCTGCTGGTAAAAAATCAAAACATTTCTGAATTGAACTTCACAAAACCCACGGTCTCGCAACACAGCCATCCTCATCAAAACGCCAAAACGCAAACTGGCGTACTTTGGAACGTGTTTTTGGGGTCTGTGGAACGAACCACGGTGGAAGGCTGGTCAAAATTCAGCAGCAAGTCTGGAACATTTCCTATTCCAATAACCGTATTACCTGACACTACGCCGGAGCCATTCTGATTTCAAAGTAAGAGCCGTTGAAACGGCCCCGGGCCTGTCTCCATTCCCGGACACCGGGCTGGAGCGTTTGAAGAAAAACTGTCCCGTGCGGAATGAAAAAGGCGGGGACAACCCCGCCTTTCTAAAAAAACGCCCGCGGAAACTACTCCGCCGCCGGAGCAGCCGGCACCGCCTTTTCTTCCTTCTCACGCACGAGCGTTGCGCCTTTGCCCAGCCGTTTGCGCAGATACGTCAACTTGGCGCGGCGCACTTGGCCCTGGCGCTCAACTTCAATTTTATCCACGCGCGGCGAATGCACCGGAAAGATGCGTTCCACGCCTTCGCCGTAGCTGATGCGCCGGACGGTGAACGTCTCGTTCATGCCCGTGCCCCGCTTGCCGATGACCACGCCCGCGAAAATCAGGATGCGTTCCTTGTCGCCTTCCACGACTTTGGTATGCACTTTCACCGAATCGCCGACGCCGAACTTCGCGTCATCTTTGCGAAACTGTTCCGATTCAATTTTTTTCAACAATTCCTGGTTCATAAATTCATTTCAATAAATCCGGACGGCTTTCTTTCGTCCGCTTTTTCGCTTGTTCGCGCCGCCATTTCTCGATTTCGGCGTGATTGCCGGAAACCAAAACGTCCGGCACCTTCATTTCCCGAAACTCCGCCGGCCGCGTGTATTGCGGATACTCCAGCAACCCGTGGCTGAAAGATTCGTCGCGCGAACTTTGGTCGTCGCCCAATACCCCGGGCAACAGCCGCGCCACCGCGTCAATCACCACCATCGCGGGAAGCGCGCCGTTCGTCAAAACGTAATCCCCAATGGACAATTCATCGTCCGCCAGCGCTTCGCGCACCCGCTCGTCAAATCCTTCATAATGGCCCGTGACCAGCAGCAAATCCGGCTTTCCGGCCAATTCCGCCGCTATGGCCTGGCTGAACTTTCGGCCGCCCGGCGACAGCAAAATCACCCGGGTTTGCTCCCGTCGCAAACTTTCGACCGCTTCAAAAATCGGCTCCGGCTTCATCAACATCCCGGGACCGCCGCCAAACGGGCGGTCGTCCACCGTCTTGTGCCGGTCATGCGTCCAATCGCGAAGGTCATGGATATTCAAATCCAACAAACCGTTTTTTCGCGCGCGCTTGATGATGCTTTCATCCAGCGGCCCGGCGAACATGGCCGGAAACAAAGTGAGCACGTCAATTTTCACTGCATCCTCATCGTCAAATGAGGCCGACGATGACGCCGATCATCTTTTGTCCTCAACAATTTCCACAGAACAGCGCAGTCCTTTCTTCGCGCCGCCCGCCAAAAGCAGTGAACGAATCGCGTTGATCGTCACCCCCTGCCGCCCGATGATTTTTCCCACATCTTCAGGATCGAGCCGTAATTCATACATCGTCATCCCCGCGCGCTCGACCGGCGTTATCGTCACCGCCTCGGGCTTTTGCACGAGTCCTTTGACGACATATTCGAGGAACTCTTGCATTCAAATCAACTCGCCACCGGGGCGACCGCCTTGCCGGCCTTCTTGATGAAGCTGGCCACGGTATCGCTGGGCTGCGCGCCTTTGCTCAGCCAATACTTCGCGCGGTCCAGGTCGAGCGTGAAATTATCCCCCTTCTTCAAAGGCTGATAGGTCCCGATTTCCTCAATAAACTTCCCGTCACGGGGACTGCGGCTGTCGGCCACCACAATGCGGAAGGCCGGCAGGTTCTTGGTGCCGACACGTTTCATGCGAATTTTTACTGCCATAAATATATCAAAAGAGCGGGGAAAATATCATTCTCACCGGGTTTTGCAAGCATTGATTTTCAGAGGATCAGAACAATTTTGTCCCACGCCCACGGACGTGTGCCAGACAAATTGAAAACTTGCAACTTTCCACCGTCACCCGGAAACTAACCCCATGAGCCAGCCGTATGAGGAAATCCTGGAGGGCGCCACCTTCCCCCGCTCCGCGCCCGATCCGCGGCACGAAATCATTTGCGACCGCCTGCATTCGGCGGTGAACGCGAGCGTCGCCAACCTTTCCACCGCTCAATTGCTCGCGCCCCGAACAAAAATCCAGGTCGCCCGCTCCACAGCCATTCGTCCCGACCTCGCCCTGATCATGGTTGCCACTCAAAGGCTGTTTTTGGCCGTCGAAATCATCACTCGCGGCGACCACAACGCCGATACCGTGGTGAAAAAGGAGGTTTATGAAAAAATCCGCGTCCCCCGCCTCTGGATGGTTGACCCGCGCTATGACAACGTCGAGATTTATCACAGCACCGAATTCGGCCTGCAATTTAAGGGCATCCTGGCCGGCGGCGAAATTTTGACGGAGCAATTGCTTCCCGAATTTCAAATGACCGTCTCCGAAATATTCGCCATGCCGCGCGCTTGATTTTTTTGGACTCAGCGTTAGTGTTACTGTTACAGTAGAAAGGAAAGGAATAACAACTATGAAAAAAATGATATTAACACTCGCCGCCGGAATTTTCCTGGCGTCAACAGCCGGACGCGCGCTGGCCGCCGATCCGGTCACGATCACCGGGACCATGGTTTGCGGCAAATGCACGCTGCACATTACCACGGCCTGCCAAAACGTCGTTGAAGTCGCGCAAGGAACCAACACGGTGTATTACTTCCT
>DATJSQ010000003.1:0-6615 GCA_035503995.1 Verrucomicrobiia bacterium
GGAAATTGCTTGTCCAGTTCGCGCATGGCGCGGTCGCGCGTGACCTTGGCCAGCACGCTGGCGGCGGCGATGGAGTAACTGCGCGCGTCGCCCCGCGCCAGCGCCGTTTGCCGGTAGGGAAGCCATTTGATTCTGATCCCATCCACCAAAACATGCTCCGGCCGCGGCTGCAACTGGTCCAGCGCCAGGTTCATGGCGTGCCAGGCCGCCTGGCGGATGTTGATGCGGTCAATCGTTTCCACGTCCACGCTGGCGACGGCAAAGCGGATTTCCGGCTGCGTGACCAGGCGTTCGAAAAATTTTTCCCGCTCCTCTTCGGTCAATTGTTTGGAATCGTTGAGACCGCGAAATTTGGACGGCATGCCGGTTTCCAGCCAGGTTTTGGGGAAAACCACCGCGGCAGCCACCACCGGGCCGGCCAGCGGGCCGCATCCCGCTTCGTCCACTCCGGCCACGTGCGAAAAACCTCGCTGCCAAAGCTCCCGCTCATGGGCGAGCCGATGCCAGAATTTTGCCACGCCCCCAAGCATCCGGCTTTTTCCACGACCGTCAAAGCAAAGTTGTTCAACTTGTTCACATTCGCGTCAAAAAACAACCCTCACGCCTATCCCGATGAATTAGAAGGGATTGTAATATTCAAAATAGCCCTTTCTTTTATTTATTGACATTGTCAAGGTTTCTGTTAAAAATGGTGTATCTCGTTCAAAGAACGGGTTGGTGTCAAATATGACAGATGTCAGTAACCAGAAAAGCGACAATCAGTGAACCTGCCTGTGCGGTGCCTCCCACTTGATTTTTGAACGTCCATGTTATGAGCCAAGCAAGACTATTCGTTGGAAACCTATCCTATCAAACCGGCGAAAACGATCTGCAGGATTACTTCGCCCAGGCCGGCGCGGTGAAATCTGTGAATCTGATGATGGACCGCGTCACGGGCAAATCACGCGGCTTTGCCTTCGTGGAATATGCCACCCCGGAAGAAGCGCAAAAAGCCATCGAACAATTTCACAACAAGGACTTCCAAGGCCGTGCCATCACGGTCAATGTGGCCCGCCCGCGCGAGGAACGCGCCCCGCGCGGCGACCGTCCTGATTTCCGCCCGGGCGGTGGCGAACGCCGCGAGCGCTACTAAATCGCTTTGAACCGTTGGTGACTGTCCGGGGATTTTCCGGGCGGTTTCTTTTTAGATTGCGTTTGACCGACGCTCTCTGTCCGCTTATCTTGACTCCACAACAATTATGGCCGATGTTCCTCCACATAACCCCGGCGCGCCGATTGGCGCGGAACCGCTGAAAAAAACCACCGGCAAGGTCCAGCCTAAAAAGGAAACTGTCCGGATCAATTTGCCGCCCAAGCCGTCCGCCGCGCCGACGATTAAACTGCCGACGCTGCCACCCGGGGGGCCCACGGGCGCGCCGTCTGCCGCGCGTCCCGCGTCCGCCTCGCCTCGCCTCGCGTCCGCCGCGCCAGCCGCCGCGCCTCGTGCCGCCGCCGCGCCAGCCGCCGCGCGCCCCGTGCGACCTGCCGCCGCCGCGCCCACCGTCGGCACTCTTGACACAATTCTCGCTGTCGCCGCCATGGTGACGGCCCTCGCCGCCATTGGAACCACCGTCTGGATGCTGTTGACGCTCAATAACGTCATCAGCAATAACTTCTAAAAACTGAACAACAGGACTGATTTGGCTTATGGCTTCACCCCTGATTCTTACGCTCACCCAGGACAATTTTTCCCAAAATGTCCTGCAATCGTCATCGCCCGTCCTGGTGGATTTTTGGGCCGAATGGTGCGGCCCATGCAAAATGATTGCGCCGCTGCTGGATGAATTGGCCGATGAATACGATGGCAAAATCAAAATCGGCAAGGTCAACGTGGATGACCAGCAATCCCTCGCCGCGCAATATGGCGTTCGCGCCATTCCCACGCTCTTGATTTTCAACAAGGGCCAGATCGCCGAACAAATGGTCGGCGCCAAGGGCAAACGCGACCTCAAAGCCAGCCTCGAACGCGTCGCGGTGGCCGCATAACCGCCTTTCCCGCCCGGCTTCAGCGTCAAGACGGCAAGAATCAAAACGATTTGATTTGTAATTTCCCCCCGTTCCGGTTTTCGTAGTCCCGTGATTACCACACCGGGCCAGCTCCGTCGCCGCGCCGAACTTTATCATCAACTCGGCTCGATGATTGCCGCCGGCGTGCCATTGATTCAGGCATTGCAGATGACCGCAAAAAATCCGGCGGTGGGCGGTTTGCGAAAAATCATTCCCGTGCTCATCGGGCATTTGCAGGAGGGCCTGACCTTTTCCGACAGCATGGTTCGCATTCACGGATGGCTCCCGGAATTTGATGTGGCGTTGTTGTCGGTCGGCGAGCAATCCGGGCGCCTTGACAACAGTTTCAAACTCCTGGCCGGCTATTATGCCACCCGCGCCCAAATCATTCGTGACACCATCGCCGGCTCGATCGTTACGATCGCCACGCTCCACGTTTTCTTCCTGGTCTTTCCGCTCAACCTTTGGATCGCCTTCGGTTTGGGAATTTACAATGCCCATTACGCCCAGTGCGTCCCGTTCCTCATTGAAAAAGCCGTCGTCTTCGGCGTGATTTACGGCACCGCTTTGTTCCTGATTTTCGCCTCTCAGGGAAATCGCGGCGGTAAATGGCGCGCCATTGTTGAATCCTTGTTGAGCCTGGTTCCCATCCTGCGCGTCGCCAGAAAGCACCTGGTGCTCTCCCGCCTGTCCGGCGCCCTCGAAGCGCTGATCAGTGGCGGGGTTTCGGTCGTCAAGAGTTGGAAAATGGCCGTGGCCGCCGCCGGCTCGCCGCGACTCGCCAACCATGTCTCCACCTGGCCGCCGGAATTGGAGCGTGGCGCCACACCGGCCGACCTGGTCAATCGTACCCCCTATTTTCCCGAGATGTTCGCCAACCTTTACACCACCGGGGAGCAGTCCGGCAAATTGGACGAGACGCTCGCGCGCTTGCAGGAGTTTTACCAGGAGGAGGGTTTTCGCACCCTCCGCATGTTCACGCGTATCATGAACGGAACGATTTACGGCTTGGTCGTCCTGTTGGTCGCGTATAATGTCATCAAATTCTACGTGGGTTATTTTAACGCCGCCATGAACAGCTTTTGAAACGATGACCCTCTCCGAAATCTTGGGAAATGAGGAACTGCGGCGGCGCGAGTTTCCCGTGGCTCGCGACAAGGTTTTTCTGGCGCACGCCGGCGTTTGCCCGCTGCCGCGCCGCGTGGCCGGGGCCGTCAGGGATTGCGCCGAAAAATCCACGCTCGGCGACCAGGAGGAATTCATGCTGGCGCGGCTGACGGACGCGCGCAAACTTGGCGCGCAATTGCTGAACTGCCGGGCGGATGAAATTGCCCTCGTCGGCCCCACGTCGCTCGCGTTGAGTTTTGTCGCCGCCGGGCTGAAACTGCGGCGGAACGACAACATCCTCATTTACCACGACGATTATCCCTCGAACGTTTATCCGTGGATGGCGCTCGCCGATCAGGGTGT
The DNA here is from genome assembly GCA_035503995.1 of Verrucomicrobiia bacterium. Classification (GTDB taxonomy): domain Bacteria; phylum Verrucomicrobiota; class Verrucomicrobiia; order Limisphaerales; family UBA11358; genus UBA11358. The sequence goes on from DATJSQ010000003.1 coordinate 3,517, forward strand.
CGAGGTGCGCCTGCTCAATACGCGCGGATTGGGAAACATCCGCCCCAGGGACGTGGCCGGGCAGATTGATGAGAATACAAAACTCGTCGCGCTCGCCTCCTGCCATTTTATCAGTGGTTTCCGAATTGAAATTTCTGAAATTGGGAAAATGCTGCATGGCCGCGGCATCTGGTTCTGTCTCGACGCCATCCAGACGCTGGGGGCTTTTCCCACGACGGTTGAGCACGTGGATTTTCTGGCCGCGGACGCGCACAAATGGTTGCTGGGACCCTGCGGCGCCGGAATTTTATATGTCAGGCGCGACCTCCAGGAAAGGCTCACCCCCCCGGTTTATGGCTGGCACAACGTGCGAAATCCTCATTTCGTTGCCCAGGAACACATCGTCTTTCGGGACGGTGCGGTAAAATACGAAGCCGGCACGCAAAATTTGCTCGGGGCGGTCGGGCTGGTCGCCGCCATGGAACTCTCCCTGGAGCTGGGGATCGAAAATATCGCCGCCGAATTACTGCGCAAACGCAATTGGCTGGCGCCGGAATTGCAAAAACGCGGCTTTACCGTCTTGAACGCCGATGCCGGGCGGAATTCTGGAAGCATCACTTCATTCTTTCACGGCCAAAAGGACATGGCCGGTTTGTTCACGAAATTGTCCAAAGCCGGAGTCGTCCCCTCCTTGCGGACGGATCGCGCCGGAAAAAAATACCTCCGTTTCTCGCCCCATTTCTACAACACGGATGCCGAACTGCATCGCGCGTTGGATCTGCTGTAAGAGCCGCGTCCCGCCGAAGACGCCGGGCGGGGCGCCCACCGTCACCGCATCAATTGCTTCTCCAAATAATGGACCACTTGGCGGACATTGGCGTCCACTTCCATGCGGTCTTTGACCAGGCGGCAGGCATGCAGCACCGTCCCATGGTCGCGCCCGCCAAACGCTTCGCCAATCGTGCTCAGGGAGCTTTCAGTCATTTGCCGTGAGAGAAACATTGCAATCTGGCGGGGGAAGGCAATGTTTTCCGGACGGCGCTTGCTGGTCATGTCGGCAAGCCGGATGTCAAAATGTTCGGCGACTTTCTTCTGGATGACTTCGATGCTGATTGAAAAACGGCCCTCCTCGTGAAGAATTTCACGGAGCAGCCCTTCGACAATCTCCATCGACAATTTTTTCCCGGTCAGCGCCGCGTAGGAGGCGACGCGAATCAGGGCGCCTTCCAACCGGCGGACGTTCGTGCGGATGCGGTTGGCCAAAAAGTTCAGAATGTCCTCCGGGAGGACCACGCCCATGAGTTGGGCCTTTTTTTGTAGGATGGCCAGGCGCATTTCGATGTCCGGCGGCTGCAAATCCGTGACCAGGCCCCATTCGAACCGCGAAACCAGCCGGTGTTCAAGTCCCTGAATTTCACTGGCCGGCCGGTCGCAGGTGAGCACGATCTGCTTGTGCCCTTCATGCAACGCGTTGAACGTATGGAAAAACTCCTCCTGAATCCGCTCCTTGCCCGCCAGAAACTGGATGTCGTCAATCAACAGCACGTCCGTCTGGCGATATTTCTTGCGGAACGTGGCCAGTTTGTTGTTTTGGATGCCGTCAATGTATTCGTTGGTGAATTTTTCCGAGGAAACGTAGGCCACCCGCGCGCTCTTTTTGTTCGATGACACATGCTGGCCGATGGCGTGAAGCAAATGCGTCTTGCCCAGTCCCACGCCGCCATAAACAAACAGCGGGTTGTATGATTTTCCCGGCGCCTGGGCCACCGCCAGCGCGGCGGCATACGCAAAATTGTTGTTGTTGCCCACCACGAACGTGTCGAAGGTGTTTTTGGGATTGAAATGAATGTCGGCGCCCGGCGCCCGTTCATGGTTATGGTCGCCGGCTTTTGCCCGGACGGCGGCTGGAGCCGCTTCCGGCGCGATTGAGGCGCCCCCGGGGGCCACTCTGAACTTCACCTGCAACTGCCGTCCGGACGCCACGGTAAAAGCGTCCTGCAAAAGGCTGATGTAATTGTCCTTGAGCCACAGTTCGCAAAACTCGTTCGGAGTTTCCAGGATCACCTGGCTGCCGTCCATCGCGCACGCCCGCAGCGGCGCAAACCACATGCTGTAGGTGTCCTTGCTGAGTCTTAACCGGAGTTGCTCCTGTGCCGAATTCCAAATTTTTTCCACTGAAGGTTGTGTTTGCATTCCGTATAAAGCCTGTTTTTCAGGCGTTTATTCACCTGACCCAAAAGTCAGTGTGAATTCGTTTTTTCCGCATTTGGACTGGCAAAGAGCTTTTTTACAAATTCAAATCCTGTCGCTGTGCGCTCAATTCGCCAATGATTGTTAAATTTTTAATAATAAACTATTGATTTATAGCCACTTACATTAAAAAACTTCTGTCATTCTTCCCATTTGCCCTGCTGATTCCAATTTCCCGCTGCAAATTTTATCGGTGCACACGTTTCTACCAAATTGGCGGAAAGTTTCTAGCTCAACATATTAACTCTTGTTCACGAGTTATTCACAAGCCGCCAGCCACAGCCCGCCCCCGGTCAATTTATTGCCGCGGCGACCGAATTTGATGCCATGAAATTCGCAATTTGTCAATCCGAAACGGTGACGAAATGGCGACCGAAAGTGTTCCTCCACGGTCAATCCCGGAAAAAAACGCCCCAATTGGATCGGGCCGCAGCCGGGACGCAGGCGTTCACTTATGGCCGCGAAGTCTTGCAAAGCGTCGTGGAAGAGTGTGGCGGTTAGCGGGCGCGCCGCCTCGGCGGATGGCCAATTTGTGGAATTCTCCGCCAGTTTGAAACCGGCGTCACGGTCACCGTACTCCACCACGCGAGCGTGTGCCGGGCGCATCAGGATTCGCGAACTGTCTGGACCGGGACGGCGGTCGGATCGCCGCATTCTTTGATGAACGTCAAATTTGACGGCAGGCAGGAATACTGATACACTTATTAAACCGAATCCTTCAATCATGTATGCTTATACTTTTTCTAAAGTTGTTGACAAAGATAAGTGATTATGATTTATTGGTCGCGTTGCAAGATTGTGGTGGTGATGGGTTGCAACTTTGATCTTTGGTAATTTTGAATTTTTTCGGTTTGCGCTCTGGTAACAAGC
>DATJSQ010000004.1:0-13125 GCA_035503995.1 Verrucomicrobiia bacterium
GGATTGTCGTTTGACAGGGCGCGGGGAGAAATTCATCATTTGGCATGAATTTTACACAAACGCGCTGGCTGCCGGTTTTAATGCTGATTTGCTCAAACATTTTCATGACCATGGCCTGGTACGGGCACTTGAAATTCAAGGACAAACCGCTGTGGCTGGTGATCGTTGTGAGTTGGAGCATTGCCTTTATGGAGTATTGTTTTCAAGTGCCGGCCAATCGCTGGGGGAGCAACGTCTATTCGCCATTCCAACTCAAAGTCATCCAGGAAATTGTCACGCTTTCGGTCTTCGTGGTTTTCGCCTTTTTATATTTTGACGAAAAGTTCGGCTGGAACCATTTTGCGTCGTTTCTTTGCATTGTGGCGGCGGTGGCCTTCGCGTTTATGCCGAAGAATTAAAACGGCGCTTGGCAGGGGCGGTTCATTCTGTTTAATTAACGCCGCAGAATGAGACGGCCGATAACCCTGTTGATTTTTTTTGCGGCGATGGTCCCGGCCATTGTCACGGCGCAGGAACAATCGGGATGGGAAATGGAAGCCCTCCACGACGTTCTTCCCAGCTCGCCGGTTGGCGAATGGATGTATGATTTTGGCACTCAAATTTCCCGGGGCACCAACGGTGTATTGATCAGCTACCGGGGGACCGTCCTCACCGCCGACACTGTGACGGTCAACCAGGAAACCGGCGAGGCCCGGGCCGACGGTAACGTCCGCATCTACCAGTCCGGCCAAATCTGGTTGGGCGAGCATATTGATTATAATTTCAAGACGCGCCGGATGCGGACCGAGCAGTTTCGCACCGGTCATCCGCCGCTGTTCGCCGACGGCAGCTCACTGGCGGGCAATCTCAGCAACCAGGTTTATGACGCGCGCGAGATCAGCGTGACGACAGACGACTTGAGCCAACCTGCCTATTATATCCGCGCCAAACATATCCGACTGGTTCCGGACAAATATATCGAGGGGTGGAACGGGGTGCTCTACATCGAGGGGAAGCCGTGTTTTTATTTTCCGTATTATCGCCGCAACATTGGACCGCACGCGAACAACTGGAATTTTCTTCCGGGCTATTACACTGAATTCGGGCCGTATTTGTTGACGACCTACCGGTGGTATTTGAACGACACCGTGGACGGGGCGGTGCGGGCGGACTATCGCGAGAAACGCGGTTTCGCGGGCGGGCCGGATTTGAACCTGCATTTTGGCCGCTGGGGTGATCCGGAGTTACAATATTATTATTTGCACGATCTGGCGCCGAACACCTCGACCAATCTTTTGACGGGGGAAAACATTCCGAAAGACCGCCAAGAATTTGGCTTCAAATGGCAGGCGACCCCGTACACCAACCTGAACGTCAAGGCCACGGTGAATTACCAGAGCGACTCGCTGATTTTGCATGATTTTTTCCAGGGCGCTTATACCGAAGACCCCCAGCCGCCCACCTTTACGGAGGCCAATAAATATTGGGACAACTGGAGTCTGGACGCATTGACGACGCCGCGCGTGGACAATTTTTTCGACCAGGTCGAGCGGATACCGGACATCAAGTTGACCGGGTGGCGCCAGGAGATTTTGGATACGCCGATCTATTATGAGAGCGAAAGTTCGGCTGGTTACTACCGCAGGTTGCTGGCCGAAACCAACATGCTTTTTGGCGGAACGAACGGTCCGGGATACGATTACTCCGCGGCGCGGGCCGATACCTACCACCAACTGCTGTTGCCGGAGACATTTTTTGGCTGGTTGAATGTGACACCGCTGGCGGGCGGGCGCTTCACCTATTACAGTCATGAAACCGGACCGGGCGCGACGAATAACGAAGCGTACCGAACGGTTTTTAACACCGGCATGGATGCATCGTTCAAGGCATCGCAACTTTGGGCCGGGGCAACGAATTCATTTTTTGACGTGAATGGCATCCGGCATGTCATTGAGCCGTCGGCCAGTTACGCATTTATTCCGCATCCGAGCGTGGCGCCGGATCAATTGCCACAATTCGACACTGAATTACCGAGTCCGATGCTGTTGCCGATCCAACTGCCGGATTACAATGACATTGATTCGATTGACAGTGAAAATGTCATCCGGTTCGGATTGCGGAACACGCTGGAGACCAAGCGCGCGGACGGGGTTGAAAATCTGGCGGACTGGAACATTCTGCTTGATTGGCGGTTGCACCCCGATCCCGGGCAGCAAACCTTTGACGATCTGTATTCAGACCTGGTTCTGCGCCCGCGCACATGGGTGACGTTCGAATCGCAAACGCGCTATAACATCAACAGCGGTTATTTCGACCTGGCGTATCAACAAGTGACCCTTACGCCAAACAACCGGTGGAGTTGGGGGCTGGCCTACGATTATTCGCGGAGCGGGTTTGTGGACACGGGCGACAATTATTTCAGCAGCACGATTTTTTTCCGTGTGAATGACAATTGGGGATTCCGCACCGAGCATGATTTCAACGCATTGGACGGACGCCTTCAGGACCAGTTCTACACCGTTTATCGCGACATGCGATTTTGGACGGCGGCGCTGACGTTTCGGGTGACGGACAACGAGGGCAGCCCGGTGGATTACACAGTGGCGTTCAGCTTCTCGATCAAGGCGCATCCAAAATATGGCGTGGGCGAAGACGCCGTTGAACCCTATCAATTGGTGGGAGAATATAATGATTTCGGATTGCCGAATGAACAATAATTTGTCCAATTTTCTTCTCGAAGAAGTTGATGGCGTCCTGCTTTCGATCAAGCTCCAACCGCGGGCCTCGTCGAATGAAATCGGCGAGCCGCTGGGAGGCGAACTGAAAGTCAAAGTGACGGCGACGCCGGTAGATTCGGCGGCCAACAAAGCCTTGGTGGAATTTCTCGCCGACAAATTCCAATGCGCCCGCAACCGGATTGAAATTGTGCGCGGCCACAAATCCCGCCATAAAATCCTCAAACTGCGCGGTTTCAAGGCAGAAGAAGTGCGCGGTTTTTTGCCGCAACAATCCACCATTGCACGGCGTTCTTGATTTTCGGGACACGGCCCCCTCGATGCCGAAGGATGGGTTCGATTCCCGCACGCGCTACTCATCTTTCAGCCTTTTTAAAAATCCGTCCATCGCATCCAGCAAGGCAAAACCAGACGGCCGAGGCGCAGTGGATTTTAATATCGATCCATGTCTGTGCTTTTGGCGTATTTGGCATGTTTTGCGGTTAAGAATCCGTTTCTGCTTTCTGTTTTCTGCTCTTGGTTTAAATTCCTTCCCCAATGAAAGTCACGCTGAATTGGCTCAAACGATACGTTGATTTCGACTGGTCGCCGGAGGAATTGACCGAACGCCTAACCATGCTCGGTCTCGAAGTCGAGGGCGTCCAAAAGACCGGCGGGGAGTTTGGGGGAATTGTCGTCGCCAAAATTCTCTCGCGCGATCCAGTGCCCGGCTCGGACAAGCTTTCCGTTTGTCGCGTCAACGACGGCCACGGCGAACGCACCATTATCTGCGGCGCTCAGAACCATAAACCCGGCGACAAAGTCCCGCTCATTCTGCCCAATTTCGCGCTCCCGCTGAAGCCCGGCGAGAAGGAACCGTTCGTCATCAAGGAACGGAAGGTTTTTGGCATCACCAGCCAGGGCATGATGTGTTCGCCGCAGGAACTCGGCCTGCCGGATGCGGTGGACGGCCTGCTCATTTTGCCGGCCGATGCGCCAGTCGGACAGCCCTTCGCGGAATACCTTGGCCGCGGCAGCGACAGGGACGTCGTCTATGATTTGGAAGTGACCCCCAACCGTCCCGATTTGAACAGCGTCATTGGGATTGCGCGGGAAATCGCGGCCGTGACGGGCCACCCACTGAAAATCCCGGAAATCAAAAGCAAAACATCGGCGATCCAAACCGAAAGTTTGGTGTCGGTGAAGGTCGAAGACGCGGAGGTTTGTCCGCGCTACACCGCGCGAGTGGTCAAGGATGTGAAAATCGGTCCCAGCCCGGATTGGTTGCGTTCAACGCTTGAAAAAGTCGGCATCCGCAGCATCAACAACGTCGTGGACGTGACAAATTACGTAATGCTCGAGATTGGCCAACCACTGCATGCCTTTGATTACCGGCTCATCGCCGGTGACGACAGGGGCAGGCCAACCATTCTCGTCCGGCGCGCGGAGGAGAACGAAAAATTCAAGACGCTCGATAATATCGAACGCTCGCTCACGAGCGAAATGCTTCTGATCGCCGACGAACAGAAAGGCATTGCGCTGGCCGGCGTGATGGGCGGCCAGAACACGGAAATCAACGATTCGACGCGCGATATTCTCATTGAGAGCGCGTATTTCTTGCCCATCAATATCCGCCGCACCAGCAAGGCGCTCGGGCTGCGCAGCGAATCGAGCTATCGCTTCGAGCGGGGCGCGGACATTGGGATATGCGATTGGGCCAGCCAACGCGCGGCGCAATTGATCCTCGAGACCGCCGGGGGCGAATTGGCCGACGGCGTCGTGGATGTTTATTCCAAGCCAGCCGAACCCCGGCAGATTGTTTTGCATCTTGCAAAAACCAAAGAGTTGCTCGGCATTGCCATTCCGCATTCGGAACAAATATCACTGCTCACCGCTCTCGGGTTGGGATTGACCGACCAAAGCCCGGGCTTGGGCACCTTCAAGGTTCCCACCTGGCGCGTGGATTTGAAACGTCAGGAGGATTTAATCGAAGAAATCGAGAGGCTCTATGGAGTCGAAAAGGTCCCCGCCACTCCGCCGCGCAACGCTATTGGCCTCAACGCCTTCGACCCCGTCTATGATCAAATTGCCGAGGCGCGGAGCCTTCTGGCCGGTTTGGGACTAAACGAGGCGCAGGGCCAGACGCTGGTGTCGGACACAGAATGCCGTGGACCAAGAGGCGGATTGGCGCCGCTGGCAAATCCGTTAAGTTCAGACATGAATGTTTTGCGGCCCAGCCTGCTGCCCGGCTTGATTCATTCGCTTCGGCACAATGTCAGCCGGAAAAATTATGACGTGGCGCTGTTTGAAATTGGCCGCGTTTTCAGTCCGGCGAACGGCACAGTCAAGGAAGAACGCCGCGCGGCCATCGCCCTGACCGGGCAACGCCGGCTGCCGTTCTGGAGCGGCGACGACCGGGATGCGAAATTGGACATCTTCGACCTGAAAGGATTGCTCGAAGAGTTTCTGGAACATTTCGGCGTTCGCGGCGTGGCGTTTGCCCGTCGCGCCGACCCGTCGCCGGTTTTCCTCGAATCCGCGACGATTGCCTTGGGCGGGAAACTGCCGCTGGGCGAATTCGGCCAGTTATTGCCGCCCCTGGCGAAGAAATATGATCTTCGCGACGCGGTCTTTCTGGCGGAATTGAACCTGGACCAACTGCTTGCGCGGCGAAATCCGTCGAAATCATTCAAGCCATTGCCGCAATTCCCGGCCATTCGCCGCGACGTGGCGATGCTGGTGCCTGAAACAACGACCCACACCGCGGTTTTGCAATTGGTGAAACAGGCCAAACCTGCCCACCTGGAAAACGTCGAATTGTTCGATATCTTTCGCGGCAAAAATATTCCCGAAGGCCAAAAGAGCCTGGCTTACGCCTTCATTTATCGTTCGCAGGAAAGGACATTGACGGATGCGGAAGTCAACGCCGCGCACGCGAAAATCCTGGCGGTGTTCAAAACGCAATTACACGCAATGGTGAGGGAAGCATAAGCCGAAATGACCAATAAAATTCTTTCAACCCACGACTCAGACCGGTGTCAACTGTTTTCCCCCACCAACGGGGGCATGGGACAATCCAGCGTGTCGGCGATGGCCCGGAGCAATTCCGCTTCGGGTTCCAAGATCACGCCGGCCGCGCCGACGACGTGAACACAGGCCGCCAGGATATTCTTTTTGAGGATAGGCGCGGCTTGCGCCAGTTGATTGAGCGCGGCATCCACCTGGTCCAGACCGCATTGCGCCGGCGGCAGCAATTGCAATCCCGTATCGTCCGGTGAACGCAAATAAGGGGCGCCGGCGTCAAAGGCCTTTTGGATTTCCGCGGTCTCATTGCTGGTGAGATTGGCCAGTGCGGACAACAGCACCGCGCCATCGGGCACGAGGGGTTTGATGGCATAGAATTGAACGACTGGCTTGCGCGCCCCGTGGAACTGCGAATCGAGATGCCGCAGCACGATTTTTTGCAGGACGAATTCAAACATTTGGAGCTTCCCGTTTGACTGGATGAGCCAATCAACCGTTTGGGAAAAGTTTTCGTATTGTTCCCCTGTCAACTGCCCAAGCGCGCCGAGAGCCAGATTAATCATCGACAGATGGGCATGCGCGGCGATTTTCGACACTTCCGGAAAGAGCGCCGCCGCTTTTCCGCTCACCGCCGCGCCGACCCGTTTTTCCAATTCGGCCAACTGCCGGGCGCGTTGATTGTCATCACTGCTCAACAGCATGGCATAGATCAGCGCCGAGGCATCCAACGGTTCACGCACCGCCGCGCGGATGGTGTCCGACAGCGAATCGCGCAACTGCTCCGCGTATTTCAAATGCAATGGCGTCGGATTCCCCACGTTCGGCAGTTGATATTTTTTGACCGGCGCCTGCGCATCCTGCGCCATGATGCCGCCCAAAACAATCATCCGGCCGTCCGCGAAAATCGGGCGGGGTTTCTGTGCTTGTTTGGCCATTTCCGCCCGCACCTCCTTTGTGTCCACGCGCGGAAATTTTCCGTCCCAGCTTTGGTCAATGGCGCGGATGCGTTCTTCCAGCGGCGGATGCGTGGCCATCATGCCGAAGACAGGGTTGGGATTGCCGTTGCCAAAGAAGATATGTCCGGCGTCAGGCGCATGTTCCGATGCCAGGGCGGAACCGAAATCATAACCGCCGATCTTTTGGAGGGCGCCGGAAAGGCCGAGCGGATTGCGGGTGAACTGCACCGAGGATGCGTCGGCGAGGAATTCGCGCTGGCGGCTGACGGCGGCTTGAATCAAGCGGCCAAAGAAGACGCCGATGGAGCCGATGATCAGAAGCAATATGCCGGCCAAAGCGGGGGCGGCGCTGTTGCGTCCGCGCACGCTCATGAGGATGCGACCGATGGTGGCGATGCAAAGGATACCGAAAAGAATTCCAATCAGGCGGAGATTCAAGCGCATATCGCCGTTTAAGATGTGGCTGAATTCATGGCCGATGACGCCTTGCAGTTCATCGCGCGACAACAATTTCACGCAGCCGTGCGTCACCGCCACGACGGCGTCGCTGGTGGAATGGCCCGCGGCAAACGCGTTGATGCCCTGCTCCTCATCGAGCACGTACACCTGCGGCATTGGCACGCCGGAGGCAATGGCCATCTCCCCGACCACGTCGAGCAGTTTACGCTCGTCCGGGTCGGTGGTATTGGAGGCCACCAGCCGTCCGCCGAGGGATTCCGCCAGGGCGCTGCCGCCATCGGCCAGCTCATGGATTTTGTAGGCGCACCCGCCGAGAATCACGGCCAGTGTTCCGACAACGGTGTAGAAGAAAACATTCGAATCCCACCAGAAAAACCGCGGAAGCTGGTTGTCAACGTCGTAGCGATGATTATGGGCGCCCACAAAGAAGCCGGCAAAAAGCGCCACGCAATACATCGCCGCGATGATGAGCATCACGGCGATTGAAAAATAAAGCACCAGCCACTTGGTCTTTTTGCGGGCCTTTTCTTGTTGGGCGAAGAAATCCATCAAAACTGGACTTTTGGCGCGTCCTTCTGCTCCGGTTTGTCAACCACAAACAGCTCGGCCGACCCGAAGTTAAACATTCCGGCAATCATATTCGACGGAAACACTTCGCGATCGGTATTGTAGGTCATCACCGCATCGTTATAGGCCTGCCGCGCAAAGGAAATTTTATTTTCGGTGGAGGTGAGTTCCTCGGTGAGTTGCATCATATTCTGGTTGGCCTTCAAATCGGGATATGATTCGGACACCATCATCAGGCGGCTCAAGGTTCCGGCCAGGCCCGTCTCGGCGGCGGAAAGGCTTTTCACGGCGCCGGCGTCGCCTGGATTGGCGGCGGCGGCCTTCGAGGCGGCATACGCAATGTTGCGGGCCTGGGTGACGGCTTCAAGCGTCTCGCGTTCGTGCTTGATGTATCCCTTGGCCGTCTCCACCAGGTTCGGAATGAGGTCGTAACGGCGTTTCAGTTGCACATCAATCTGCGCGTAGGCATTTTTGTAGCGGTTACGCATCGTCACCAGCTTGTTATAAATGCCAACGATCCAGCCGACGATCACGATGAGGACGACAAAGATAATCAGCACCGGAATCAGGAGCGCAATTCCTGCCACCGCCAGCGTCGGTTCAGCCAAAATAATTTCAGTGTTCATCATAAAATGCCTTGGTTAATCTGCCCTTAACAGCTAAAGCAAAGCGGCGTCGCGGGCAATGATAATTTCGAGCCATTTTTGGAATCAATCCCTTCCGTTCAGAGCTGCACCGGCAAATAGACGCGGAACGTTGCCCCATGGCCGGGCTGGCTTTCAGTCTTGATGAAACCGCTGTGTCCTTTGACAATCGAATGCGCCGTTGAGAGGCCCAGGCCGTGCCCGACGGCTTTGGTGGTAAAAAATGGCTCAAAAATGCGGCTGGCAAGCTCCGGCGCAAAACCCACGCCGGTATCGGCGACTTCCAGAACGACATAGCGTCGCCCGTCCACGTCGGTGTTGCGCGCAGCAATTGTCAAGGCGCCTCCCTTGGGCATCGCGTCGCGGGCGTTGGAGCAAAGACTCATCAAGACCTGGTGCAATTGGGCGGAATCTCCGTTGACCGTTCCCAGGTTCGGCGCAATTTGCTTTTCCACACGGATGGATTTTCCGAAGTTCTCGGAGGTAAATTGCGCAATGTCGCCGGTCAACTGTTGCAAGTTGACGGGCCCGCGGTGCCCATTCAATCCCCGGCTGAACCAAAGCATCTGTTTAAGGATATCCGCGCCGCGGTGTGCGCTCGCCTCGGCCTTGGCCAACATTTTCAGGTATTCCTCGTCCTGAAGCTTAGCGCGCAGGATTTCGATGGAAATCAGAATGGGCGTAAGAATGTTATTCAGATCATGCGCAATGCCCGTGGCCACGCGTCCGATGCTTTCCATGCGTTGCGCCTGTGTAATCTGTGCTTCCAGTTCTTTCTTCTCGGTAATGTCGCGCCCGATGCCAATCAGGCCGATGATTTTCCCGGCCCCATCGCGCCAGGGAATTTTGGAGGTCAGGAGCCACCGCGTTCTGCCGTCTTTCGACACCATTTTTTCCTCACGATTGATGACGGCCTTGCCTTCTTTAAGCACTATTTGGTCGTCCGCAAAAAATGCCCCGGCAATTTCTTTCGGGAAAAAATCAAAATCCGTTTTGCCGAGGGCCTCGGCTTCATTCGAGCAGCCCAAATTCTTCAAATCACCTTGATTGGCGACAATTTTTCGCGCCGCGACGTCCTTGGCGTAAATGGGGTCGGGCAGATTGTTGATCAACGTCCGGAGCAGGTTGCGCTCTTCCTGCAAATTCATTTCCGCCACTTTTTGGTCATGGATATCGCGCCCGATGCCCACCAGGCCGATGACTTTGCCGGAAGAATCGCGCCAGGGAATCTTGGACGTCAACAGCCAACGCCGTTCGCCGTTTGGAAGGCATATCATTTCCTCGTGGTTGATCAAGGGCGTGCCGTTTTTGAGGACGGGCATTTCGGCGGCAAAGAATTGTTCGGCGATTTCCCTGGGGAAAAAATCAAAATCCGTTTTGCCAATGGCCTCGGCCTCGGTCCGGCATCCGATATTCTTCAAGTCGCTTGGATTGACCATGACTTTCCGCCCGTGGGCGTCTTTGGCATAGACAGCGTCAGGCAGGTTATCCACAAGGGTCCTCAAGAGATTGCGTTCTTCCTGCAATTTTACCTCCGCCTCAACCAGGGAACTGATGTCGCGGCTGTGAGCAATCAAACCCAGGATTCTTCCTCCGCTGTCGCGCCAGGGGATTTTGTTTGTCAAACACCAACGAACCGTCCCATCCGGTCCCACAATTTTTTCCCGCAAGTCGGTAATCGGCTGGCCGGTTTCCACCACCCGGTCATCGTCCGACTTGAAGCCTTCCGCCGTCGCGCGATCAAAAAAATCATGCGCGGTCTTGCCGATGATTTTTGACAAATCAGTCACTCCCAATTCTTTTAACTTGGCGCGATTGCCCCAAACGTAGTGGCCGGCACAGTCTTTGACTAAAAGCGGATCGGGAATGGCGTCCAAGAGTTGCTCGAACAATTCGACCCGAGTTTCCGTCTGCAGAGTTGGCGATTTATTTGGTTTTTTCATCATCGTTTTCATCGTGATGCCTGTTGGCCGAACTCTGACCTTTGCAAAAGTGTGACGGCCTGTATTGCAGTTGTCAGGGCGGATTAGACGCAAGATACTCGAAAAACGGTTCTTACGCAAGCGTAACCGGTCACTCTTCAACGAACACTGGCATTCCCACCCAAACCAATTGCAGCAGGTATTCCGCGTCCCAATTTGCCAGCCGAAAGCAGCCGTGCGATTCGGTACGCCCGACCAATTGAGGGTCCGGCGTGCCATGGATGCCGTAACCGGTTTTGTCCAAGCCAATCCAGGCCACGCCCACCGGATTCTTCGGGCCGGGCGGCAGGATTAACTTGTGTCCCAGCGCCTGTAATTCGGGCGATTCCGGAAACAGCTCGGGATCCACGGTATAATTCGGATGGGGCGCCACCACCACCACGTGCAATTCCCCCACCGGGCGCTTTTCCACCCTGGCCGCGATGCTGCACGGGAAATGCGCCAGCAAATTGCTATTTTCGTCGAAAGCCTCCAAAAATTTGTCGGATAAATGGATGACGATAAATGCCGCCTGTCCGTCCGGTTCCGGATATGCGACGTCGGGAATTCGCAGAATTGTTCCGGCGGGAACATTTGTCCAGTTGACATTCGGATTGAGTTTTTCGATCAACAGGGGGTGTGAATGCGATTTTTCCCCGACGAGTTCCAATTCCGTCTCATAGTCCAGTGCCGATTGCTCCGATTTTTCCAGCCAGGTCTTTCCCAACGGGTGCAACTGCGCCAGATCATTTGTCGTCACCACGTAATTCTCCAAAACCGGCGCGTCCAGCGTAAGCCTGGCGCGGGTCTCATCGTCCAGCCTTCCCGTCACCGGCAAATTTTGGATTTGCTGGAAAACCGAAATGGCCTCGCGGGTTTGCGAGCCGAGCGCGGCGTCTATCGAGCCGGGCGAAATGCCGCGCCGCGCCAGCGCCACCTGGGCTTCAAAAATATCGTGGACCGGGCGGGGAAAATCCGACGGCGATTGCGCCCAAACCGTCAGTGGCGTCCCGGGGCGTTTGGAAAACGCCCGTGGCATCGGCTGGACGGCTTTTTTTGACGGCTCATGCCGCCAGAAAAAATAAATTCCGCAGGCAATGAAGATTGAAATGACGAGCCAGACAAAGCTGCCGCGACGGCGTTTTCGGGCGCGCGGCATTTGATATTTCGGCTTGGAGCGGCCAGGCACGAAACCAGTCTCAAGTTTCAGGATTCAACTTTCAAGTTTTGAAACCGCCCGCAAATTTAACGCGGCTTCGCCAATCAGCCTCGCGGCTTCGTCGTAACCGACCAGGCCGGTGTTGATAACCATGTGGTAGTTCATCGGGTCGGTGACGTCGGTGCGGAAGTATTTCTTCATGTAGCGCGCCCGTCCCCGGTCTTCGCGCCGGCAGAATTTGCGCGCCGCGGCTTTCGTCATGCCGTAAGCCTCATACGCGTGCTCAACCCGGTTTTCCAATGGCGCGACCAACCGCACGTGAAGCACGCGCGGCAACTGCGACGTGATGACACTGCTGCCGCGTCCGATGATAATCACCCTTCCCAGCTCGGCCAGATTGAGGATGGTTTCCACCGATTGCCGCACGACCTTCCATAGGGGCGGCTGCGATCCCAGCAAATCGGTGATAAAATCTTCAGCTCTGGAAACCCGGTCTTCCGGCAAAAATTTGCTCAAATAGGTTGGCAAATAGTGGTCTTCCAAAACCCGGTCCATCAGATTGCGGTCAAATACCGTCCAGGGGACCGGGTCTTTGGACGAATTTTTTTGGAGATAGCTTGCGAGTTTTTCGGCGACCACCAGCGCGCCGCAGCCGGCCTCGCGCGAAATGGTCACTGCCCGCGCGCCAGCCCCTTGTGTCTTCGCCCCGGTTCTTTCCCCCGGAGCGGCTTGAGCATTGACGAAAGCCCAACAATTTTCCAACCCAGCGTTCATAATCGTTCTGATGGTTTAGTATCGTCCCCGACGCCGAAAAATTCAAGCCGGATTGCTCGAAAAAAGCATCTCATTGTACGTCTTCGCAATTCGATTGACCAACGGCGATTGCTTCAATTTTTTGCCGTCCAACGATTCCGCCCCGACAATTCCCAAAGATGTCAGGGTAAAAAAGACGCCGTCCGAGTCCGCCAATTCCTTCAAGCGGATATTTTTTTCCCCGACGGGAATTCCCAGCCGTTCGCAAATTTCGCAGGCCACCGCGCGTGTCACGCCCGGCAGAATTCCCGCCGTGAGCGGCGGGGTCCAAACGCTTCCGCGCTCGATCCAAAACACATTGCTGCTCGTGCCCTCGGCCATGAACCCCTCAGTGTTTGCGAGCAACGCCTCATCCGCGCCCGCCGCGTCCGCCTCGCCGCGCGAGAGGATTTGCGGCAGCTTGTTGGAGGTCTTGAACCGCGCCAGCGGATTGTCCACGGCAAGCCGGAACGAGGACACGATGACCTTCCATTGCGGCGGCCGGGAAAAATCGTTGGCGTCCGCCTGCTGTTCCGGTTTCGTCCTCCGTCTTCTGCCTTCCACATTCTGCGCTCCGCGTTCTCCCGGTGGTGCTGGATGCAACGTCAATGCCAGGGTTGGGCGAGTCGCCTTTCTCGGCGAATAGCCGCGTCCGCCGGGGCCGCGTGAAAGCGTCAGGCGCAGCACCGAATCAGGCCTTCTATTCTTCGCAACCAGTTGCCCGGCCATCCCCCGCAGTTTTTCCCGGCCCAAGGGCAATCGAATCTTCAAAAATCCGGCTCCGCTCTCGAAGCGTTCCCAATGCTCGCGCCAGCGGAACGGCTGGCCGTTGACAATACGGATGGTTTCAAACAGACCGTCGCCGTAGAG
>DATJSQ010000005.1:0-13419 GCA_035503995.1 Verrucomicrobiia bacterium
TTTATAGCCCGCTCCAGTAACACTCGCAGTCGCCGCGCCATTCACGTAAAAAATCAAGCTGGTGCCGTCATAAACGCCAACGAGCTGCGTCCACTGGTTCTTTACCACCTGGCTCGTTTCGATAAAGGCTCCGGCCGTGGGGACGTTAAACACCCAGTATCCCGGCGCCCCCGGTGTCTGGTAGAAATCCCAACCGGGCTGGGGATAGGAACCGCTCAAGCTGCCGACTGGCACGAGATAGTTATTGGCGTCGCTGGTCGGGCGCACCCAAAATTCGACGGAGAATGGGCCTTGGGGATTCAGGGTCGCGCTATACGGCACGTCAATGGTCGAAACATGCGTCTCGTAATTGGTATCGGTATAGCTGTGAAACAGGTAAGCATTCGTATCCACCCCGGGCAACCCAAGCACGGGATAGTCATTCGTGCCGTTAAGATTGACATCGTAATCAATCGTCCCGTCAAATCCATTGCCGGAAGAGTCAACAGCCGTGCTCGCGCCCGGCGCTTCCTGCATCTCGTAAAATGCAGCGGGATTATTGGACAAGATGGTTGCATGATAGTCTGCCTTGGCCACTGCCGCGGACGAGAACGCAATCGTCGCCGCAAATGACAGCCCCGCGAGCCTCCAGGTAACGGACATTGTTTTTTTCATATATCGCTTTGTTTTTTGGTTAAAAATACTCCGCCTAACTTTGTCATTGACCTTCACTGCGGCACATTTTTGTATAATTTTTGGATGGCGTCCATCCCCTGTATTGGGGGGGAGAATTCGAGGAAAATGACGCCCATGCCCTGCCTTCTTATAAGCAGGTTGGCAACAAATAAACAGACCCGGTTACTTCTCCAAATACCGGATGGCGGCTTCCGTCCGCGTGCGCACGTGGAGCCGCTCGAAGATGTTTTTTATATGATCATGCACCGTCCAGATGCTGATCCCCATGGCCTGCGCGATTTCCTTGTCCACGTGGCCTTTGCTCAAAAGTTCAAGGACTTCCCGTTCGCGCGGCGTCAACCTGGCCAGTCCGGAGTTATCGTGGGTGGATGGCAATTGAAGAAGCTCCTGAAAATAGTATTTCACGCGCAGCAGAAAATCTTCAGTCGTCACATCCGAGCGATGAATGCCTTTGAGGACCGGCTCCAGCAACCGGTCCGGCGGCACCCTTTTCACCAAATAGCCCGCAGCCCCGCCGGGCGTGGAGACAAACATGCTGTCGCCGTCCGCGTGAATCGAATAGGTGATGGACGGCACCCCCGCCTCAATGGTGGCGACCGTGCCGGCTGATTTGAGCCCGATGGCGCCGGCCAGATTGCGATTCAATAGCACCATGCGGGGCTTGTGGACCGCCAGGGTTTGGGCGAAGGAGTCCACCGAGATGCAAGGAACACCGACAAATCCCGCTTGCTGGTCAATACACCAGCACAGGGCGCGGCGAATGCCTTCATCCGGTTCGAGCAACAACACGCGGTGATGATCCGGATTGGCGCGCGAGGGTCCGGAGGACGGCCCCGCCCGTTTTCCAACCAGGGTATGAATGGTGGTATAAGTCCACAACACCGGGTTCATGCACCACTCGAAATTGACAATTAATTCCCGCGGGGCCTCCCGGCAGACGGAATTCCAACCATGCTTCGTGGCCATCTGATGGATCCGGCCTGCTTTGGCGGCAGCCGCTTGCACATCCGCAGTGCCAAGCGGAAAAAAATTGCCCTTGCCCTCATAATCAATATAGGCGGCTAAATCCTGCTCTGATTCTCCGGAGGGTGGAAACCGATAGCGACGCAATAGCAATCGTTGCCGCCAGTAATCAACGCCCATGGTGGGAAAATTCTTGTCCGCCTGCTCTGTTTTCGAATCCCCAGCCGGCCCGGCGGCGGAAATTTCGTCAGTGGATTTGGCCCGCCCGAACTCGCGGGTAAATTTGCTTCGACGTTGTATGGACGCGGGTTTCATCGCCGGTGACCCCTGAAAAGAAACCATATTCGCCGCGCGTGTCAAAGGGTTTCAGCCCTGGGAATTTTCATTTCGATGATTCACCGTCCTAAACGGATCGAATTTTTGCCGTTTGGCCGTCGTATTTGCACGGATGGCCATTGGGAGCGTTCATTCCATCGCGGTACGACTGCCATTGCGGTTCGTTTTCAAAAATCCAGCGATAATAATCGGTTTCCTGAAGGCGGGCGGCAGCGGCTTCATCCAGCACAACCACGCACGAGGGATGAAATTGCAACGCGGTCGCCGAGAGCATGCTGGTAACCGGACCTTCAATCGTCCGGGCCACGATCTCGGCCTTATCTTCACCTGTGGCAAGCAGCAGACAGCGGCGCGCGTCGAGAATGGTGCCTACTCCCATCGTGATGGCGCGGCGCGGCATCTCGTCGGGCGGCACGAACAACGGAGCGTTTTGGGCGCGCGTCACCGGTGAAAGCACCTTCACTCGCGTCCGCGACCGCAGCGAGGAAACCGGTTCGTTGAAGCCCAGATGTCCCGCCAGTCCAACGCCGAGCAGTTGCAGATCAATCCCGCCGCATTGGGCAACCAACCTCTCATAATCCCTGCATTCGGCTTCAATATCATCGGCGACGCCGTTCGGTAAATGCGTGTTTTTTAAATCCACGTTCACATTTAGGAACAAATTATGGTTCATGTAATGCCGGTAGGAATTGCGATGGCTGCCCCCCAATCCAACATATTCATCCAGGTTAAACGTGCGGCAGCCCGAGAAATCCAGACCCTCCTCGTGGTGCATCCGCACGAGCCGCGCATAGACCGATTCCATCGTTCTTCCCGTAGCCAGGCCAATGACCAGGCGGGGGTTTTCGCGCAGTTGCCTGGCAATCACCCGCGCCACCAAATCGGTGGCGGCTTCTGCATTCGGTTGAATGACGATCTCCATAACAATTGGTCTCTTTAAACTTGTGCCTCCGGCACTCCGCGCCAGTCCAAGTCTGTGTTCTGGACTGCATTCTATCTCATGCGGTCTTTGTAACAACCCCCCTGAATTGGGGATTGAATACAACAGCGTTCCCGTGGAAAACTTGCGCGTGCGATGCGAATGGTGTTCCATTGCGTCGGACTTACAATGAATCCCTATCACGAGTTTGCCTCCTCTTTTGCCCGGCTCGTTGCGGCGGGAAAATCATTGCCCCTGGGTGGAATCCCTCCAAACCCCAAGCCCAAATCCCCGCCGAATGCCCCCGCCGTGATTATTTTTTCCCCCCACCCGGACGACGAATGCCTCATTGGCGGCTTCGCCTTGCGTCTGATGCGCGAAGCCGGCATGCGAATTATCAACGTCGCGGTCACCCACGGCCGTTTGAAAGCCAGGCAACAACCCCGCTGGCGGGAACTGAAAAATGCCTGCGATTGGCTGGGATTTGAACTTGAACGGACCGCGCCCGATGGATTGGAAAAGATTAATCTTCAAACCCGCGCTGAAGATCCGTCACGCTGGTCCGATTCGGTCAAAATTGTCGCCGACCTTCTCACCAAACATCGCCCGCGCGCCATTTTCTTCCCGCATCAAGCCGACTGGAACAGCACCCACATTGGCACGCATTTTCTGGTCATGGATGCGTTGAATCTCTTGCCGAAAACCTTCCGGTGCCTGACGGTTGAAACCGAGTATTGGGGGGCCATGTCATCGCCCAACCTGATGGTCGAATCCAGCGTGGACGACGTCGCGGATTTGCTGGCCGCATTGTCCTTTCACGTGGGCGAAGTCCAACGCAATCCATTTCACCTGCGAATGCCGGCGTGGCTGCAAGACAATGTCCGGCGGGGGGCGGAACTTGTCGGGGGACAAGGCGCCGCGGCGCCAGATTTCGCCTTTGCCACCCTCTATCGGCTCAGGCAATGGAAAAACGGCGGCCTTCAGGATCTTTACCAGGGAGGAAAACAAATCACCGCGGCAGACAATCCTGACAGCCTCCTTAATCTGCTTGTTTGATATCAACCCTGTCAAAAACATGAACGAAATCCCCGCTCTGACCGCCGAGAAAGATAAGGCCGGTTATAATCGTTTTCTTCTCTTTATTGCGGGCCTCGGCGGGCTCCTTTATGGCGTGGACGTCGTCATCATTGCCGGCGCATTGCCTTATTTGCAGACGACCTTCACTTTGCCGGACGGAAGTCAACTCAGTGCGCAGCAAATTTCGCTTGTTGTTGCGGCGGTTATGCTGGGTACAGTCATTTCGACGCTGTTTGCCGGGCTGCTATCGGATTTGTTGGGACGCCGGGCGATTATGAGCCTCAGCGGCATTTTGTTTGTCGTCAGTATTCCGCTGATTGCGCTGGCCCACAATTATTGGCCGCTGATTTTCGGGCGGCTTTTACAGGGTATCAGCGGCGGGTTGATCGGTGTGGCCATTCCGTTATATCTGGCGGAATGCCTGGGTGCGACGAACCGTGGCAAAGGCACGGGCATTTTTCAATGGCTGCTGGTGACCGGCATCGTCGCCGGGTCACTGGTAAGCCTTTATTACAGCCATGTGGTGGATGACGTGGCCAAACTAGGGGATGCGCAAAAATTATTTGCCGCCAAAGAAAGCGCCTGGCGCGACATTTTCTGGGCAACACTGCCACCGGGCGTTTTATTTGTCATTGGCAGTTTCATGGTCGAAGAGTCGCCGCGCTGGCTGTTCCGTCACGGCAAAGTTGACAGGGCCCGTGCCGCGCTCCTGCGCTCGCACAATAGCAAACAGGCCGAAAAAGAACTGAAGGAGATGGAAGAGACGGCAGCGGAGGAAAGGAACAAAGTGGCGGGCACCGGCGAGAAAATCCGCGAATCACTTTTGCACCGCAAATACGTGATTCCGTTCCTATTGGCCTGCATCATTCTTGCCTTTAATCAGGCCACAGGCATCAACTCCGTCATCAGCTACAACACGACCACTCTCATCCAGGCAGGACTAGGCGATCGCCCGGCGCACTTTGCGTCGGTGGTTTTCAATTTAATCAATTTTTGCGCCACGGCGATTGCCGTGCTTCTGGTGGACCGAAAGGGGCGGAAATTTTTGCTCTCGATTGGCACCGCTGGGATTATCGTTTCCATGGTTTGCGTCGGGTTGTTGTTTCATAAAACAGAGAAAATGCGCATTGATGTGAAGGACGCGGTGCAAGCGATGGTGGCGACGAATCAAACGCTGACACTGGCGTTTAACCAGCAAATGGCGAGGCAGCTTCTGTCTGCTGTGCCGGACGGCTCGAAGATTAACGCTTCAGCGCCGTCTTCATTTGTCGTCATTTATTCCTATGGCGATTTCAGCGCGGCGACTCCGGCGGAGCGTTCCGACGACGCATCGGTCCGGCCGATTGAAATTGACCGTCACGATGTTGTGCCGGCGAAAAAACTTGAAGCGGTCGTCCCCCATCCTTTTGCCAACTACAACGCAGCGATCAACGCTCCGTTGAAAATTGATGCCGCATTGATTACGCCAATTCCGGATGCGCGCAATGGGTGGCTGACTGCCATTCTCCTTTTCATTTACATGGCATTTTACGCGGTCGGACCCGGTGTGTGCGTCTGGCTGGCGTTGTCCGAGTTGATGCCCACGCGCATTCGTTCCAACGGCATGAGCATCGCGCTCACCCTCAACCAAGGCGTCTCCACAACCATCGCCGCCATCTTTCTGCCCACCGTCGGCAAATACGGCTACTCAATGATGTTCTTCTTCTTTGCCGCATGCACCGTGGTTTATTTCGTTACCGCCGTGTCTTTCCTGCCCGAAACCAAGGGCAAAACCCTCGAAGAAATCGAGGAGCATTTTGAAGGCAAAAAATTGATGGCCAACGACAAACTATGAAATCAAGCGTCAAAGCAAAACTTAAAATCGCCGGATTCTCTTTCTGCCTGTGGTCCGCAACCGCTTTCGCCTTCGCCGCGGACGCCGACAGCCCGGCCATTATTCCCTGGCCGCAAGAGGTCGCCCTTCACGACGGCGAGTTCAAGCTGGAGCCGGACACGCGCGTCTATACCGACTTTGCTTCGCGCCAAACGACAAGATTTTTGACGGAGCCGCTTCGCCGTTCCACCGGCTATCCCCTGGCAACCCGCACGAAATTCTTTTCAAGCGCGGCCATCCCGAACGGGATCCTGTTGACGACCAAAAACGCCGACCCAAAACTCGGCCCGGAAGGCTATGAACTTACCGTCTCGCCGGATTCGGTCGTCATCCGCGCGCCCACCCAGGCGGGATTATTCTATGGCGTGCAAACCCTGCTCCAATTGTTGCCGCCGGAAATTTTTTCCACGAACCGTGTCGCCAACATCAATTGGCAAATGCCCTGCCTCCAAATTGAAGACTGGCCGCGGTTCAAATGGCGCGGCCTGATGCTCGACGTCAGCCGCCATTTTTTCAACACATCTGAAGTTGAAACCGTCCTCGACGCGATGGCCCTCCACAAGTTAAACGTGTTTCATTGGCATTTGACCGATGACCAGGGCTGGCGCATCGAAATCAAAAAATATCCGCTCCTTACCCAAATCGGGGCCTGGCGGCCAGGGGTTGGATTCGGTTTGGACCCAAAATCCACGACCGCGTACGGCCCGGACGGCCGTTATGGCGGATTTTACACGCCGAAAGACATCCGGGAGGTGCTCGCCTATGCGGCGGCGCGGCATATCACCGTCGTTCCGGAAATTGAAATGCCCGGTCACGCAACGGCCGCGCTCGCGGCGTATCCGCAATACAGTTGCACCGGCGGGCCATTTGCCATTCCGCTCACGGGCGGAGTGTTCAATGGCATCTACGATCCGGCCAAGGAAGAAACTTTCACGTTTCTGGATAATATTTTGGCGGAGGTGTTTCGCATGTTTCCCGGCCAATATGTCCACATCGGCGGCGACGAAGTGCCCCCGGAGACCTGGCAAAAAAGCGCGGACTGTCAGGCGCTCATGAAACGGGAGGGGTTGACAAACGAGGATGAATTGCAAGGCTGGTTCACGCGCCGGATGGAAAAGTTCATCAGTTCCCGGGGACGCACGATGGTTGGCTGGAGCGAGATTATGCATGGCGGCCTGGCCACCAACGCCGTGGTCATGGATTGGATTGGCGGCGCGGCGGAAGCCGCCGCCTCGGGCCACGACGTCGTCATGTCACCCACCGCTTACTGTTACCTCGATTTTTACCAATCCACCAATCGGGCCGCCGAGCCGATGGGCGCCACCTGGGGCGGCACCTTGACATTGCGCAAGGTCTATTCCTACGACCCGATGCCGACGAATCTGCCGGAGCAATTCCAGTCGCACATCTTGGGCACCCAGGGCAATCTATGGACCGAGCATGTTCCGAATCTGAAACATGCGGAATACATGATTTTCCCGCGCGAGTGCGCCATCGCTGAAATCTCGTGGTCATCTGAATCCTCGCGCAACTGGGAGAATTTCATGCGGCGGTTGCAGATTCACGCGCGCCGTCTCGATGAGTTGGGTATTAATTACCGCCACGCTTCCGTCACGACCCCCGATCCGTAGGCCCGTCAATTCCCCGCCAACTTCAAATGGCTGATGCGGAATACGGCCCCTTTCGGCTCGTTGCCCATGCATTGGATTTCCCAACCGTGCGCCTGAACAATTTGCTGCACCACTGCCAGTCCCAGCCCCGTGCCTTTTTGATGGGTGGTGAAGTACGGCTTGAATATTTCATCGCGCTGTTCGGGCCGGACGCCCGGACCGTCGTCGCGGATTTCCAGCGCCGCCTCGGCGCCGTTTCGTTGCGCCGTGAATTGAATCTGCCCATTCTCGCCGACGGCCTGGACGGCGTTGAGCAGCAAGTTGAAGAGCGCCTGCCGCAACAATTGCTCGTCCGCTTCGATGAATACCTTCTCAACCCTGCTCTCGACGCGGATTTTCTTCTCGGCAATGTCGTAATCCAGCGCGTGGACGACTTCGGCCACGGCGGAATTCAAGGCGATTTTCGTCCGGCGCACTTCGCGCGGACGCGAGTAGTTGATGAACTCGTTCAACTGCGCCGTGACCTTGTCGGTTTCATCCACAATCGCCCGCGCCTTTTCACGGACCCCGGAGGGCGCGTCGGATTTGGACATCATTTGCGCCATGCCGCGAATGATATTCAACGGATTGCGCGTTTCATGCGCCAGGCCGGCGGCGGCAAGGTTCATTTCCTTCAAATGCGTATTCAATTCACTGGCCCGCACCAGGCGAATTTGCAGTTCGGACGTTTTGGAAAGATTGCGCCAGGCCAGCCCGACCCCCAGCGCGGATATGCCCGCAAAGAAAATAATCACGGCGCGCAGGTATAAATCATCCGTGGAAACGGCGCGGAGATTTTCGGTGGACATGGCCAGGACCAGGCCATGCAATTCGCGCCGCGCCGCCAGCGCCTTAAACTGGTCTTCGTCCATCCAACGCATCCATGGCGGGCGGCGCGGGCCGTTGCCATGCGGACGGTTGTCATCCGGCGGAGGCGGCGGGCCAATCTGCGCATTGGCCGACATGGCGGGACGATTCGACAAGTTCATGTCCTCCGGTGGCGGAAAATGCCGGTCGTTGTCCGCCTCACCTCGCCGCATGCCGTTGGTCATTTCCGGGAAAAACGGGAGGACCACCGGAGCATTGGACGTATTTTCCGTATTGATGCTGGCGCCCCAAACCGGATTGACGAACGTGACGTCCTGGGACGTCCAATGTTCGCCTTCGGAGAGGACGTCCGCCGGAATGAGGTTGGGATTGCCGGCGGTAACAAGCGGCTCGCCGGCGGTATTCAACAAGGCAATGGATAGAACGCCGGTGGAAGGAACGTATTGATTGGTGCGGCTGACCAGTTCGTTGAGGACCGGCTGGAGCCGGTTTTGAAAAACCACTTCACGAATGCTCAATGCCCGGACTTCGGCGCTGAGGGTATCGGCGATTTCCCAGGAACGGTTGCGCAAATCGTTTTTGGCCGCCGCCTCGATTCGCGCGTGCTCCTCCACCTGCCAGGCCACCACCAGCAGCCAGACGCCAAGCAGTAAACCATAGACCCAGGTGTTGCCGCGTTTCAGTTCCATGGATTGCTCTTAATTCTTCTTCGTCGGAACGCGGTCCAGGAATTGATCCAGTTCCTGTTCGGAAACGGAATTGGTGATGTAATCGGCTTGGGACGGGATATTCATGCCCGCCAATTGCATCGCCGTATGCACAATGTGCGGCGTCATAAAAATCATCAACTCCGATTTGGTATCGGCGGTGGATTTGGAACGGAACAATACGCCGAGAAGGGGAATATCGCCCAACAACGGGATTTTGCTGACGCTGGCCGATTTGTCATTTTCCATGAGGCCCCCGATGACCACGGTTTGCGCATCGGGCGTCACCACCACGGTGTCGGCGGCCCGGGTGTCAATCACCGGGGCGTTCACGCCGTCACCAATCGGCTCCGTTTGCGTCGGGTCCACCTCCGAATCCTGCGGCGTTACGATCATTTCCACATAATTTTGCGATATGTAAGGCGTGAGATTCAATTGTATCCCAACCGGCGTGTATTGGACGTTGTTGATGGGAATGGTGCTGTTGCCCACGGCCTCAAAAGTAACGCCGGTAATCAGCGGCACTTCTTGTCCCACTAGAATTGTCGCCGGCTGGCCATCTCGCGCCAGAATCGAGGGACGTGAAAGAATTTCCGCGTTTCCCGCCTGGGCAATCGCGCGCAACGTGGCTTGAAAATCGGAGCCGAGGACCTGATAAACTCCGCCAGAGCTTAAAGTTGAACTGCCGGGAGTGGGGAATCCGGCAGGCAATGCCTGGCCCAATGCGTTAAAATTTGTGGCCACGGAATTAAGGCCCGTCAATCCAAAGATGTTGGCCGCGCTGAACTGCTGATTTGCCCCGTTGCCGGTCCAGCCGCCTTCAACCCCGATGTTCAGCGAGTTATTGAGCTGCACTTCGAGAAACACGACTTTGATGAGCACCTGCGGCTTGGGATGGTCCAGGCTGGCAAGGACATTGCTGATTTGCTCGGCGGTTTCCGAATCGGCGATGAACGTGATCGTATGGGTGTCCGGGTCCACTGAGAAAGTGGCCGTGCCGACGGTGCCGTTGTTGTTGTATTCCGTGGAGCTGCTGTTGTTATTGTTGGCGCCGAAACCGCCAAAGCCGCCAAAGCCTCCGCGGCCGAAGCCGCCGCCGAAGCCGCCGAAGCCGCCGAAGCCGCCACCACCGCCCCGATTTTGCGCTTCAAGTCCAATAGCGGCGCAAAGGAGCAGCGCTACGATGCCAGCGATCATTTTTGATTGTGTTTTCATAATTTTATTTTGGGTTAATGGATTAAAAGTTTCCGCCGCCGCCGCCGCGGGTGTTCCCCGCGCCGGTTTGGCCAATGCCCGAACTGATGGTCGAGGAGGTGTTTCCAACGGTGGTGGCGTTTTGGATATTGCGCTGGATCAAGGGGCTGGTTTCCTGTTGCTGCGACGATGTGTTGTTGCGGCTATTGTTGCCGCCAAACATAGTGTTCAGTATCTGCTCGTCCTCGAGCACGTCGCCATGGTCCATGTGATAGGTGTAAACCTGCTGGTCGCGTGGTGAGGGGATGTCCAATCCCTCAATCATTCCGGCGATTTCAGGCATCAAATCCTTGGACGCCATCACGATGACCGATTGCGTGCGCGCATCGGCCACGGCGGTGACTTGCGATTGTTTTTGAGCGCGGTTTCCATTGCTATTGTTCGCCGCATTGGCCGCCGCCAGCCGGGCAAAGAACCCGCCCGGCCCACCACCCCCGCCAAACCCGCCCCGGCCACCAAACGCAAGCGGCAATTGCGGCCCGCTGCCCGTGCTGCCCGATGGGAAGATATTGCCCAACTCGGTCGCCACATCGCTGGGGTTGGCATATTTCAAGTTGAATACCTGGATGACATTTTCCCCGGCGGCGCTGGAATCAATGGCCTCGATGATCTCCATCAAGTGCCGGATATTTTCCTGCGTATCGGTAATGACAATCGAGTTGCCTGCCTGATTGGCCACCACGGTGGCCTGCGGCGAAACAAACGATGACAAATCAGACACCAACTGGCTGGCATCCACATACCGGATGGGGATGATCTGGGTTACAATTTCATCGTTGTTCGGGACGGCCGACGGATCGTTGCCGATCTTGACGGGAATGTCGCGGGTTTTGGCGTCGTTCTTGTCCACAATCGTGAGGGTGCGGTTGTCCGTTCCGCCGCGAATCGCCGCGTACCCGTTTTGGTTCAAAACTGAATTCAGCAAATCCACCGCCTGGTCGCGCGTCATCGGGTGGTCGCTGATGACGCTCACTGTGCCGTGAACCTGCGTTTGCAGGATGATCACGAAACCGGCGGCGTCGCTCAAATAATTCAGGACCTCCTGCAGAGGCACATTTTGAAAATTCAGCCGCAATTCATCCGGGTTGGAACCCGTCGCTTGCGCCGGCGGCATAAATGACGTGGGCGCCGTCATCGCCGGCTGGTTCCCGGCGCTTGCCTTCGGCGTAATGACCTCGTCCGGCTCGGAGGACTGGTTTTGGCCTTGAAAAACCACCGGCGGTTGGTCGGCGGACACTCCCTGGTCAGGAGACGCACCTCCGGCCGGCTGGCCGGGCGCCATTTCCGGGGGCGGGGCCTGGTCCGGTTGCTCCATCGGCGGACTGGCATTGGTGTCCGACGGTTGGTCCGGGATGTTTTGGGCGAGGGCCGGAACAAAAGCTCCCGACGCGCAGATCGCGCATAAGGCCGTGATTTTGAGGATTAGTTTTTTCATTTTTCTTCCTGTTGTCGTAATTGCATCAAATGTTTCAAGACGTCGCTCACTTCGCCACCGCCCGAACCGGGGTTGGAGGCGGGCGTCTCTTCGGGGGAATTGCTCTCGGCGGGCGTTGAAGAGTAGTCCATTCCCATTCCTTCATCCGGCTGGCCCATTACCCACTCGTCGCCCTCCAGCCGCATCGCCGAGCCTACAGTCAAATGAATCGTCTTCCCTTTGGCCAGCAATTGGACGCCCTGCATGGTGATGTTAGTCACCGTGTAATCGGCGATCTTCCCGCCATTCTCCACCGCTTTTTGATAGTCCGGATCCGTGCCATCAAAAAACGCGAACATCCCCTTCCGATAACTCATCGCGCCGACCAGTGAGAAGGCGGGAGCAGAACGCGAGTTGCGGGAACGATAATTCTCCGAACGCTGCGGGTAGCGGTTGGGATCAAATATGTTCCGTTGCGCGATGACTTGAAACGAGCTGAAGTCCGTGCCGACGGGACCGTTCGTCGGTTGCGCCAGAACGGGAACGGCAGTTGCCAGCGCGAATCCAGCCGCCAGCGCATGAAAAATTAAATTTTTAAATTTGCGGTTCATTGGGTGTTGGAAAGAAGTGCCAGACCGCTCAAATCCAGGCCCAGGCTCAACTCCTGGCCCTGGTCGTCGCGGGACGTCAATTGGACGGATTCAATTTGGATGGGCATCGGGTCGCTTTCGATCTGGTAAAGAAACCGTGTCAGGGTAAAGAGATTGCCGGAGGCGTCCACGCGGCAGTCGAGAGTGGAATAATCCGGCTCATCATTTTCCCACTGCGGGGTGATGCTCTCGATATTGACACCGCTGGCCTGCGACCAGCGGTCAAAGCCAAGGAGCATTTCCTGCTCCGCCGACGATGCTTCGGGCGGCAGGGCATTGGCGTGTATATGGCCCCACATACTGCGAATATAGTCCTCACGCCGGATCAGGATCCTCCCGCTGCTGACCTGTTGCCGCAACTGCACAATGGCCGCCTGGCGCGATTTCCATAATTTTTGCAACGGCCCAAACAGCAGGAGGTTTCCAAGATAAAGCGCCACCACGATCGCCGTGAGCACGATTAAAAATTGCTGGCGATTTTTGACGTTCATTGCGCGCCTCCATTTCCATTTCCCCATTGGAAGTCAAAGGTGATTTCCATCGGCGATTTTCCCCGAATCTGCTCCACGGTGACGTTGTGCAGACCCTCGGCCGTCTGCAACTTCGCCAGCGTCCGCAACCAGGCCGTATTGTCGCTCGCCGTGCCGGAGCAGGTCACCGCGTTGCCGTTGTGAATTTCAATCGTTTTGACGGTAACCGAGCCGTCTTCCGGAAACGCCAGCGTCAATTGTTTCAAGATGGCCAGAATGCGGAACGAGGTGTCATACCAGGGTTGGTATTCCATGATCTTGTTTTGCAGCGCCGTCAGGTCCCGCACTTTGGTTTGCATCAATGCCCATTGCGAGCGCAGATGGATTAACTCCGCCTCCTGGAAAACAAATAATCCGAGGATAATCGCGATAATCGCCGCGGCGGCCGCGCCAACAGTCCGCAATTTTCCAGACGAATACTTCGCGGCAAATTGCTGCAGCATCGTCAGCTTCGGCGGCAGAAAATCGAAGACCAGCGGCTGTTCCGCCAGGCGGCGGGCCGCCAGGCTGAAGGCGGCGGACACCGGCGCGTTCATCGGCAATT
>DATJSQ010000006.1:0-29416 GCA_035503995.1 Verrucomicrobiia bacterium
CCGTTATAGAGCGCCCGGTGCGCCCCGGTGTCGGGGACCACACCGTGAAAAAGGATTCGAAAGCGAGGGCGGGAATCGTTCAAGATTTTATCGTCCGGCGCGCGAAACGTCACTTTGCCATCGGCATTGGTGATGACATCATCGGGTCCTTGATTCCAAAACCGGAGAAAATCCGTCGGCGGAATGTAGCTGAAGCTGCCACTGACCTTGGCGCTGACGCCTTCCAAGCCGGGCGTGGGGCCGCCGTCTTCAAAGCTTTCCGGCGCCATTGCCACCATCAGGCTCAAATGGCCGCCGGCCGACCCGCCGCAAACGTCAATCCGACCAGGATCAATGTTGAAACGCGCCGCGTTTTTGCGGATGAAACGGATCGCGTTGCGGCAATCGCGAATGTTTTGTGGAAAACCACCGTCCACCCCCAGGCGATATTTCACGGAAAATATCGCCAGCCCATGTCGCATAAAAACCTGCCAGCCGCCCACGCCTTCGGGTTGGGTGGCCGCTTCGCCGCCAAACCACCATCCGCCATGGATGTCCACCATCGCGGGGACGGGTTTGACCGTCTTTGCCGGTAGAAATGCATTGAGCGTCAACGTCTCATCGTCCACCGTGCAATAAGGAATGTTGAGTTCGCCGCGGTAGGCGGAGAACGGAGGGCCGCTGTTTTCACCCGCTGCAGCGGTTGATACCACCAGCAAAAGGAGCGAAACAATTCTCAGGAGACCATTTTTCACGTTGCGATGACTTAGTATGAATCAATTATATGCCGTCAAGCGCGGCGGCTTGATTTCCTTGTCGCCCGCCGTTTCAAACATGGACGGATTGACGGACATGGCAGATGGTGGAAAGGTATCTGGATCTGCGCCCAGGATTTTGTTGGGAACATTGCCCATTTGAAGTTCCAGCGTGCCGCCAGAAATCAGGTCGGCGTGCGTGACCCAGACCTGGTTCAGCGCCTTGCCGTTCAGCTTGATGCTTTGAATGTATTTGTTGTCCGTCGAATTATTTTTGCAAACGATGGAAAAGGTTTTGCCGTTGTGCAGATGAATGGTAATGCGTTCAAAAACCGGGCTGCACATTGCATAAATGGGAACGCCCGGAGTCACCGGATAAAATCCCATCATCGAATAAACGACAAACGCGCTCATCGCGCCGCCGTCTTCATCACCCGGCATTCCCAAACTCGTGTCAGTAAACCAGGTATCGAGCAGCATACGTACGCGTTTTTGCGTTTTCCAGGGCGCACCGAGATAATCGTAAATGAACGGAATGTGCAGGCTCGGTTCATTTCCCATCGAAAATTGGCCAACCATTCCCGTGGAATCAGGGAACTTGGCAAAATACTCGTATTTGCTGCGTCCCAATCCTTCACGGTACAATTGATCGAGTTTGGCTTCCGCTTCAGCGCGTCCTCCCATCAATTGAAACAGCCCTTGCAGATCGTGCTGCACGTCCCAATCGTAAGTGTAGCCGTTGTTTTCCGTCGTATAATCGCGTCCGCCTTGCCCCCCGGACCAACCCGGGTCGTAAGGTTCAATCCACTCGCCGTTGGCGTCCTTCGGCCACACATGGCCCTTGTCCGCGCGAAATACATTCTTGTAGTCGCCGGCACGCTTCAGGAAAAGCTGATAGTCCTCGTCCTTGCCCAAATCGCGCGCCAGTTGGGCCGTGCACCAGTCCTCATAACTCTGCGCGAGCGTAACTGAGACCGCCTGCCGCCGCTCGCGTGGATGAACCCGGGCAACCGTTTCCTCTTCACCCGGACGCAACGCAGGCATATAGCCGTGTTCATCGAGAAAGTCATCCAGCGAGCATTTTGGCCCCCGGCGCCACGGTAGCCAGGTGCCTTCCAGGGAGTTTTTCTTCAGGCCCGCGTAAGCGGAAGCCAGGTCGAAATTCGTGATTCCTCTCGCCCAAACGTCGGCGATCCAGGCCGCGGCAGGGTTCCCGGTCATGCACTCGTGATTCCCCCACAGCACGGCAAATTCCGGCATCCAGCCCGACTGTTGATACATGCGGACGTAGGATTGAACCTTGTCAGCCTCCATTTCGGGATTCAACAAGGTTTGCAACGGTTCCAAGGCGCGGTAGGTGTCCCACAGCCAGTTGTCCACGTAAAAGGGACGCACGTCCTGATGCACCTGATGGTCAAAGGCACTGTAGTATTGGCCGTCTTCCGTAATGCAGACCATGCGTTCGTAACAGCGATAAAGCGAAGTATAGAAAACCTTCTTCTGTTCCAACGTTCCGCCTTTGACTTGAATCTGCCCAAGCACTTCGTTCCAGCGATCCCGGGCAGCACGCTTGACCTCGTCGAAATTCCACGCGGGAATTTCCTCCTCCAAATTTTTCTTTGCCTGGGCGACACTGATAAACGAAATGCCGTAACGGAATTCCAAAACCCTTTGGCCGTCCTGCTCGCTAATGGTGAGTCGCTTCCCATCGTCAATGTCGCTGGCCTCGATCTTGACCGGCGCGCTGAATTCGCCATAAACATAGGCGTGCATGGTGCCGGGCGTCACGTCGCTCTGGCTGACGATATTCTCAATGCCGGAAATGGCATCGTCGTCTGCACGGGACATCTCGCCACCCTGCCGATTTGCCAGCAACACGACCGGTTTGCCGGATGGAAAACTGAAGCGGAAATAGCCGCAGTGCGCGGTCGGGGTAAACTCGGTTTGGATCAGCGAATCATCGAACCTGACCGAATAGTAATAAGGCGTCTCCACTTCCTGATCATAAGCCTGCGGATCGTCCCAGGTATCATCGTTTGGCGTGCCGTTGAATGGCATCAGCCAAAACAACTCGCCCAAACGATGCGAAATGATCGTCAGCGGAAACGAATGAATCTGGTCGTCCAACTGGTCATGCCGCACGGGATAGACACGGACCATGCTGTTTGGAAGGGAAACCGTTGGCCGTGTTGGTTCGAGCAGAATTCCCTGACCGCCCATTGAGGGATCAACGAATTCAACTTGCGCGCGCGCGACTCCCGTCGGAAGAAACACGACGACCAGGATGAAGGACAATAACGATGCTTTCATAATTGGTTGGTAGATTCGCGGGCGGGGATTTGTCGGGTGAAGGGAATTTCGCCGCGCAGCATTTTCCCCGCCTCACCCGTCAGCCACAGATAATCATCCGTCGGCATCCCTTCATAGTCGCACAACTTGATACCGGCCGGCGGGTGGTTGGAACATTTGAAAATGGCCGTGCCTTCGTCCATTTCGTCGAACATGGCCACGTAAAGCATCGTGGCTTTGGCGTCAATTGCTCCGCTGATCAGGCTCCAGTAGAATCTCCCCTGCTCGCGCGGAATTTGGTTCAACGGATAAATCATGTTATTATCGCCGCCGCCGTGATTGTGCATGTTATACCAGCTAAATCCGGGATAAACGCAAGGCGCATAACCCACGTGATGCGCGTCGCACCAGGCGATGTCGGCCCTGACCTCCGCCTCGTAGCGCGTTGTGTCGAACAAATGCAGCAGCGGCGTGAAGCGTTGCACCGTCCATGGCATGACGATGTCCGCCGATTCAATCAGCTGATGCAAATATGGATCGGGCCGGCAGTCAACATCCAGGTCGCGGAAATAGGTCGGCACACCCAGCATCACGGCGCATCCACCATATTGCGGGTCGTGCTTGAGAAAATCAATCACCTTCTCGATACCAATGTCCCTGATGTTGTAGCCACGGTCGGGAAAACCCAGGCCCCAGATGGCCACCACCGGTTTGCCGTGGTGATAAAGATAGTTGTTCGTCGGCTGTGAAGTGATTTTCAACTCATCCACCAGTTCCTTCCAATCCTGGATGATGGCTGTGCAATCTTCACCTTGGTCGTGAAGGCCCGAAAGGTCATACATGACGGCGATTGCCCGGCCATATTTCTGCGAGGATTTTATGGCGTGTTCCAGGACCACCCGGCTATGAAGTCGCTCCTGGCGCGTGCGCAAGCCGCCGTAAAAGCGCTGTACAAAAACACCATCAATTCCATACTCTTGCATCCATTTAAAATGCAGGTCGGTCGTGCTTTGATCCCAGGAACTGAAAACTCGCGCCGTCGTTCCGTCGTGATTCGTCAGGGCCGTTGGGTAGGTCCTTTCATATTCTGAAACATCGGGCCAAAAATCCGGGTGAATCGTGGCGGCGGTCAATGAACGGCGTTCGCTATAATGGCTCCACCCATCGCCGGAGCCATCGCCAGGCGCGCGAAACCAACCTTGATATCCGCACATCACCAAACCGTCGTAAGAGGGATATCGGGACGTTGGACTGTGCTTGTTGTGCGCCTGCATTAATAGAGAACGGCATCCCAAAAGAAGCGCCGCAGACAAACCAAACCCCGCCAAAAAATATATTTTTGCGCCACGTGTCATTATCAACCCGTTCGCGAACGTCCGTCAATCAACGTCAGAGCATTGTCCAGCGCCAACGTAGTGCCACGACCACTTGATCTCCCAAGCCAAATGACAACGGTGGCGCAACGCGGCAAACTCGAGTTCATCGCTGGATTTTACCTCTTGACCGCGGCTAAAAAATCCCCGAAAGCGGGGATGCGACAAGAGTGCCTGTGAATTCGCAGTTTTTCTCAGAGCGCAACAAATGAAAATGCAATGCGATCAAATCTCCCGCCGACAAAACTGCCTTGACGAAGCCGGCAATTCTTGTTTGCGTTAGACAGATGGATGGATGAACAAGCGCAAATGCACGGTTGTTCCCTGGTCTGGACGGCTTTCAATCAGGCAGCTTCCCCCAATATCTTCGAGCCGTCGTTTTATATTTTTCAGACCGTGACCTGGAAATTGACGGTCGGATTGAAATCCACGGCCATTATCATGAATCGAGATCTCCAGCAACTCGCTGTCAAAAGTTGCGCGAAGAACCACTTCCGTGGCCCCGGCGTGCTTAATGACGTTATGCAAGGATTCCTTGACCGCCATGGTAATGTTATGGCGCATTTGGCTCGGCAGTTGAACGTCCTTTGGCAAATCTTGAAATTGCAGCCGGCAGCCCAGTTGCGCTTGTTCGCACATTTGATTGGCCATCTGGCACAAATAATTTCCCAAGGCATCCAGATTGTCGTTTTCGGGATTTACAGCCCAAACGGTTTCATACAACGCTGAAATCAACTCGCGGGACATGCTGGAAATCTGATCAAAATCCACGCGCGCCTTCTCCGGCAGACTTTGGTATCCGCGAGCCATCGCGCTCAACAAGGAAATCTGCGTTACTCGCGCTCCCAGGTCATCGTGAATGTCATGTGCAATCCGCAACCGCTCCTGTTCCAGGGCATGCTGATTTTCCAACCGCAACACTTCCTGTCGCATCCGTCGCCAAATCACATATCGCGCCCCGGCCGTGGAGATTAAAATCGCCGCAAGAAAACCCGACCCCAAAAACCAGGGGTTCTTCCAGAACGGCTCCGGCACCAGCACCCCGAGCGATTCGGCAACGCCCGTCGGCGACCCCATGATTGTCGTTTCTTGAACCTGAAAATGGTAGTTTCCCGGAGGCAAGGAATTGTAGTAAGCAGCGCCTGTGTCTCCTGAACCGATGCTGTACATCTCGTTCCATTCGACAATGAGATGCTGGCCAGGTTTCACGGCGGGAGCGATTGCCATAATGTTATGCCACTCGGCGTGGCTGAACGGATCGTCATCCAAAATGGCAAATGCCTTTGTTGCCGGATCCTGTCCGACTTCAACAATTTTCGCCATGCTGGGATGAAGTCCGTCGCGAATCCATCCATCCGGCGGACGGGCATCTGAAAAATTGCCCAAAGCTGAATCCAGGGGTGGTTGCATGAGAATCTTGGGCGCTCCATTGGAGACAACGAGAGATACCTGTAAATTGTCCACAACATAGATGCCAACCGCCGCGGGCGCTCCTGCCGACGAAATCACTATCCATAACCGGGACGCCTGCTTGGGAACGATTATTGCTTCACGGCGGTGCGTCAGCGGCGAAGTTTTCAAACTCCCATCCCAGCCGCCGCTGTCGCCCGTAACCGTGAAGATGCGCTGATCAACTTGATCGCCTGCATCGTTGTAGAAGCGAACTGTCAGGTTCATTTCTGCGGTTACCTGGTTCCACGTCTTGTCGTATCCATCCAGTCTGTCTCTTAAACGGATCGGAACATATTTTGAGTTCGGGGCGGGTCCAAAATAAAAGTCTATATTGCGGGGAAGCGTCCCCAAGCTTATCTTTTCATCGGAATTGGCCTGAATCGCCTTGCCATCAACAGAGACCTGAATGCTGATTAAGTTTGTTTGCGATGCAGCGGAAAGATTGCCAGCCGTGGCGGACAACCCAGTCCCGGCCAACATCAATGCTAAAACTGAACTCTCGGCCCATTTCGTCATTAAACAAGCTTGCTGGCCACGAGCTTATTCCCCTTCCGTCGTCATGTAAAGGAAGAACGAGGGGGGAAAAGGCCGGGCAAATTATCCTCATTTTGAAAACCGGAATGCCAGTCGTTTCTCGCAACCTGGAAATCACCTGACGTTTGCGGACAAGGCCGGAATGCAGTGGAAAATCGCCCGGCCTTCACTGTACAGAAACCAACTCGGAAATCAGTTCCCGCCGCATGGACCCGGCTTGAGAACTATCTCCCCCGGATCATTGTTGTGGATCATAATACGTAGCATGGGAATCAAGCCAGGCGCTATCGGATCCAACAGTTCCGGTTATCGTCAGAAAGGAATTATGCCACAAATGAAGCTCCGCGTGTCCATCCGCAAACGCAAAAGAGGTCGAATTGCCATGATTCGCCGCGGGCCTATCGCCTATTGAATCTTGAATTTCTGCGCCGGGGACTTCCTCCACTAGTAAGAAACCATCATTAAGACTCAATGGATTCTCATCCAAGAACGTGAAACAATCAGAGGCGCTTAACGCCCCCCTGAAATCACTAAACTTCCTGAAAAAGGCAAACTCGTCGTCACCAACTTCCGATGCCTTGGCCGCCGCTTCATAAGCGGTTGTGCCGCAAAAACCATTTTCCGAGCAGGATCGAACCCGGGGCAAATGAGTATGGGGGTCTATGCCGAGGACATCCGCCGGACACTTGTAAACGCCGACGGATTTTAAGTATCGTCCGATTGAACCATTTATGGTCAGGCCTGTGCTGGGGTCAATGGACCCCGAACAACCAAGAAGATAATAGTTTGTTGAACAACCGCTGGGATTATCAGCGGTTCCGGGACTGTCCAAGGTTTCAAAGGAACCCGCGACCCAGTCCGGACCACTGTTGCCCAGTCCGATCGCGTCCGAGGTGCCGGTATGCCCTTCATTTGCGGGCAACTCGTCGTTGTTGTCCCCTCCGTAAACGATGCTCCCTGTTTGCAACTGCCTCATGTTGCTCAAACATTCTATTCCTTTTGCCCGGATCTCGGCTTGCCTCAACACAGGCAAAAGAAGCGCCGCAAGTATGGCGATGATGGCAATGACAACCAATAACTCAATCAACGTAAACGCGCCAAACCGACGGCATTCACCAAACCTGCTACTGCCCAATCTCATAAATATAAACTTTCTATTCTTACATATATTTTACGTTGACCCCTCCGGCAGCCGGAGCTGGCCGCCGGAGGGATAATTGCCGATCCAAGCTTATGGAGCCGGTTGTATGAGAAGACGGTAGAACCGGCTGCCGTTGCTTCCTATGGTGTCAACAACATTGGTTGCACCAGTCCCCGTGATCAAAGCCGACCCAGACACCTGCGTCCAAGTTGGATTGGCTAAGCTATTCGCATATTGCATTTCATAGGTATATCCGCTTTGAATGGTAAACGAGAGCACAATCTGGCCGGCGCTCAGCTTCGGAGTGATGACCGGCGATGGCGCCGTCGGCACCAGCATCAAGAAATGCACATTGACTTCCGGCTCCGCGCCGTTGGTTGAGCCGTCAAGCTGCAGCGTGTGCAGGTTGCCGTCCAATGTAACTTTTACAAGGTTTCCATTGCCGTCCTCGAGGGGCGCCCATTCCCAACTCGACCAGCCGCCCAGCGCGACGTTAAAGGTCCCCAAGGAATTTGTCGTCTGGTCAGAGGTGCCGTAACCGCCGGTCAAAATTGACAACCGGGCATGAGACAGCGATGCCCCCTCGGCAAACCGGCCCACCACATTGTAAGTGCCCGCCGGATAATGGCGCGTATAATTGGCCCAGGAACCAGGACCGAATGAGCCAATGCTGTAATCCCCAAGCCCGGCGAATTGCTGCCGCGGCAAATCGTTTGCAGACGTGTCCGGAAAATCGGTGCCGTTTTCAGCACGATAGACGTAACCCCTGCTAAACGCATTCAGATCCGATTCGAGAATGTCAATGCTCCCCGCGCCGCCCAGATTGGTATAGGCATCAATCTGATTATCAAAAAACTGGCCGCTGGTCCCATTGGTTGTGTAATCATAGTCTGCGGCCGCCAATTGATAATTCGACGGGCTATAAGTCCCAAAGCCATTCGTATAAGCGGTATTCCCGGCGGAGTCTGACAAATCAATAACGGCCGTGTAGAACTGGTTGTTCTGGATCGGGCACGCGACGTTGTAAACATAAGAGCTGCCGCTAAACGTCAGGTTTGATTGCTCGATCCCGTTTAAGTACAATATCACGTTATTGGTGCTGATTCCCACGGAGGATGTCACGGTAAAAGTCACCTGATTTGACGGCTGGAACATCTCCGAACCATCCGGAGTGAAGTTGCTGACAAACGGCGGCGGATTGTTGTTCAGGTTTGCCGGCACAAGCATGTAAAAATTCAAATTACAATTTGCATTGACCAATGACATCCTTATCGTTTGTTGCGAGCCGTTGCCAACAAATCGGGCCGGATAACCCGCGGCATTGAGCACAGGAGTCCATGCATACGTGTTCCAACCACCGGTTGCCGGCACGTTAAAGGTGCCGATCTGCGACAACGTCTGATTCGTGTTATCATAACCGCTGGTTACAAGGCTAAGACTGCCGGCATCGCTGGTGGCATTACCACCGTCTGCAACGCGCACATAGACATTGAAGGTGCCTGAAGGATAATGCCGTGTATAATCCCCCCACTGACCGCCGGACGTAAAGCCGATGGAATAGTCAACGTACGGAAGACCAGTACTTGAACTGACGGCGTTTGTGTTGAGATATGCCAGGCGCGGCGTGTCGCCGTTCGGACCCACAGTATTCAGGTCGCCCTCGTCACTGGTTATGGGGACGCTTCCTCTCAGATAATCATTCTCGCCAACCGCGCCGCCGGAACAAAAAGCGTCAATGTCTGCCTCTCCATGGAGATCATAATAAGCATTGGTTTGAGGATTATCGAAAAACATGCCGCCGCTATAGTCCCAATCTTCGGCCTCCCAAGTGTAATAGTTGGGGTTAATCGTGTCAAAGGTGATGTTGGTGGTGCTGCCATTGCCATTGCCGTCCGTAATGAGAAAGGTCACCGAATACAGGGCATCTGTCGTCAATAGAAAACTGACACTTTCATTGGTCGCATTTCCCGTGATCGTCAATCCGCTCGATGCCGTCAACGCTTGATCGAAAGTGCCTCCGGAGAGATAGCTTCCGGCGACATCAGCAACAACCGATTCTATCCCGTTTGTCGAGATGACCGTGCAGTTAAAGGTATTGGTTTGCTGGAATTGGTACGCGCCGTTGGGAAAGAAGTTGGTGACATAGCCCACGCCGACAGGAGGCACATTGGTATTTATCGGCAGCAGCATAAAGAAGTGTGCATTGCAATTGCCGCCATCAATTGTCAGGCGCAAGGTCGAAGCGGTGCCATCATCCGGAATTGTGATCACGGCCGGTTCGTTGCTGCTGTCGGTCAGAGGGTACCAACCGTATGTCTGCCACCCTGTTGATTTGACTGAGAAGTAATACGGACCCGTGCCGGCAAACGAGGCCGTTCCGGCCAATACCGAGATGTCCCCCGCATCGCTTTGGGCGCCATTGCCATCCGAAGCGCGAACAAAAACATTATACTGCCCGGGCGGATAATGCCGGGTGTAGTTGCCCCAGTTGCCTCCATTGCAATACCCGACGTCGTAGTCCTGGTTTGTCGTGTATGGCGAATACGCCAACCGGGGAGCGTCGCCGCAGCCTTCGGTTTCAAGGCCCTGCGGACGATAGCTTGAACTGCCATCGCTCGGGACCCCACCGGTTCCGTTGTCATAATCCGGATTGTTGAAATCCGCCCCGGCTGTGGAATTCAGTCCCGCATACGCGTTGGTTTGTGGATTGTCTATGAACAGCCCGCTAACGCCGTTGCTGGTATAATCCCAATCCCTTGCCTCCCACGTATAAGCCGGAGAAATCGTGTCAAAAGACAAGCTGTTGGTGACCGAAGCCGCGTTTACGTCGGTGACCACGATCTTCGCCGTATAGAGCACGTTGGAAATCAGCATCGCGCTCACATTTTCACTGTTGGCCGTGCCGCTGATGGTCAACCCGCTTGAACTTGTCAAGGTCAGAGGAAAACCTTGCGTGCCAAACAACGTTGTCGCCGTCAGCGTCACTTCAACACTTGCAATTCCGGCCGAAGACGTGGCCGAAAAGGTGAGCGCGTTGGCGTACTGGAATTGATATGAACCATTTGGAAACACGTTCGCAATAGCGGGTTGAGCCATCACGCCGTGGTTCGAGAACATCAGCGCGGCCATCACGCCCGCCGCTGACGCCAAAGATTTCATGTTGGAACTGAATAAATACATTTTTTTCATGGGTTTTTTAAGCATTATTGGCTGTTTCGTCATTAAGATTAGCTCGCCGCCGTCTTGAATACCATCCCCGAAAGCGGGGATGTTGATTAGCAACCTTGATTTACTCGTTTTGGCCGATGCTCTCCGGCTCGAATCACTTACCTCACCAATTCCACGTCCGTCGGCGTGCCCAATCAACGGGAGGCCGAGCGGGACCGTCGCGGTCGGGCCGGCACCGGAGGTTCGTCATTCTCGGTTTCGGAAAGTTCCACGCCGCGATCAGCCAGACCGATCAGCAGCCGCTCCGATTGCGCCGCGTCCAGATGCCCGCTCTTTTTGCGGAAGAGGCGCCGCGCCAGAGGGTCGAACTCCTGGCGCAGCAAAGTGTTTTTTCGCCGCAGGGCAGCGACCGGCTCGCGCAGGGCGCGATTTTCGGTTTGCAACGCGCGGAAGCGACAGTTCGTGGCTCAATCATTATCCGCGTCGTTGCCTTAAATGCGGCGCTGCCTGCGCCGTCTTTCACGACGAGGCCTTGCGCCTGAGTTGGAGCCGGAGCCGGGGAAAACTATATTCGCGTTGCTTCTTCAACGAATCGGAGCGATGCTCAAAAAAACGACGGATGGACATGCCCCATTCCGCAAACCTGTCGCGGGTCACGATCGGATCCTGACTCCGGCGCCAGGGACTAAATACGATCCGTCAAACACAAAAAACCAAAATGTGTCAACCACTCTTCAAAAAATTGCGTCTTAAAATTAGATTGGGGCAGTTGATTGTTGGGTTGGCTAAACTGTTGAGATTAACGCGGGAAGGATTTTACTATGACAGTTTGTGCTCGTCCCATTACAACAACCATGGAGTGTTCTGCACCGACACCTGCAATACCGTACCGGCGGTAATGATCGAAATGCTGATTTGCTCCAGCCCAGGCCTGTTGGAATTTTTACCAGCTTTGCCGCCGTCTCTGACGCAAGGCTCGATTTCCGGCGTGAAAGGCCGAAACCGTGTCACGGTGGGAAACTTAAGCTGGGATTTGGAGAAGCATTCGGTGAATTGTATTCTGAAGTCGGATATCGACCGGAAAATTACTGTGATTGAAAGAGACGGAATTGAAAGCTTCAGGGTGAAGACACAATCCACTCGGTTAAAGAATCTCCGGAATTGGTCGCATGGCTCGGACAGCGCGACTGTTGGCGATTCACCGCTTGGGGAAATTGCCAGGACCATTCAATTACACGCCAGCGTAAGCACGACCATTATGATGGGTTTGGGACAACTTCGCATGGCAGATGAAGGGACGGCGCAAGCCCCAGGCCAAGCCAACCCGCCCTTGTCCTTGAATCGCCCGGCACCGGCCGATGGCAGTCCTGGGGTAAATGTCGTTGCCGGTGGCACGCGTGACTGAAAAAAACCCAGGCCCTTACGCCGTTGACCGCCATCGGCCAAACAACCGGCAAGACGTGGTGGCCCGGTGACGGATTTGCGCCACATCGGCAAGGTTTCCGCTTTATTGTGGCCAGATGGTTTGGGACGGCCCGTGTCGCGGTTTGGTCCTTGGAAGACCGTCTGTCACTATTTCCGGTATTAGGCGCTTTGCGGTTCCTGGCAAGCTGTCCACATTGCCCTGGTTTCATCCCCGCTTTCGGGGATACACTCCTAAAACACAGGATGTGCTATATTTCCTCCATCATAACATGAAATAGAAACAAATCCACTTCGCGGGATCACCCATGGCGCATTAGCGCTGAAAAATAATCCCAAAGCGAATGGAAAGAACGATTATGGATGGAGCATTTCTAAAACCTAACCTGCATGAACTCCAGTATTGTCATTCGCGGCGCAAACACAAACAATTAAAACTCTTAAAAGCGTATTTCTATTCGTGCCTTTCACTTCTTGCCATTTTACTGATGGTGCTCTCGAATTCTGCCCGCGCTTCCATTGGCGCCACAACTCCCTTTGTCAGTTACGAGGGCGAAGAGGGATTTTTGGGAGGAGGCGCGACGATCTATTATCTGACGAATGCGCCAACCACCGAATTTTCGAGTCCTGAACTTGAGGCATCGGGACATGCTTTTGTGGCGCTGACCAGTACCGGTCAATATGTC
Organism: Verrucomicrobiia bacterium; assembly: GCA_035503995.1. Taxonomy (GTDB): domain Bacteria; phylum Verrucomicrobiota; class Verrucomicrobiia; order Limisphaerales; family UBA11358; genus UBA11358. The sequence continues at coordinate 12,800 of DATJSQ010000006.1, forward strand.
CAGTGGACCAATAACACCGGCCAGAACATTACCGCCGTCAATCTAAGGTCCTGCATTCCGGACGCGCCCACCGGAGGAGGCATCAGCAATTCCATTGATTTGTATGTCAATGGTGTGTTTCGGCAGGCATTCAGCGTCAATTCAATGCAAAACTACTGTTATGAGGGCACCAATTATGACGGGCAAACCGACAAAAATCCCGCCGATGGCGATCCGCGGGATTTCTGGAACGATACGCACGCCTTCGTCACCGGCTCGGCCATTGCTCCAGGAAGCACCCTTCGGTTTCAGATGGATTCATCCAACACGGCATCATTTTATTATATTGATGTCGTGGATTTGGAGGACCCTCCGGCACCCCTGACACCGCCGGCCAACTCGCTTTCAATCACCAGCTACGGGGCGATCTCAAACGATCCCAATTTTGACAACACTTCGGCCATGAACAATTGCTTCAGCGCGGCCCGGTCGCAGGGAAAAATTGCCTGGATTCCCTCCGGCACATGGTACATCAGCGCCATCAGAGGCGGACTCAGTGCAACCGGGATAACCATTGCCGGCGCCGGACCATGGTACAGCACAATTTACCGGCTAACGCCCGCCAATAACACCCAAGGCGTGGCCAACATTATCAATGCAGTTTCATGCACACTCTCGAATGTGTTACTGGATTGCAATTCGTGGAGCCGGGACGGGGCGAATAACAATGGCGCGGTGGATTTTAGCGGCACGAATTGGGTCGTCAACAATGTCTGGATTCAGCACACCACCTCATCCTTCTGGTGTGCCGGGGTCAACGGCATTGCGGAGAATTGCCGGACATTGAGCACCTGGGCCGATGGGGGCAATTTCAACAACGTGCAAAGTGACAACGGAATTGGCGATAATCTAATTTACTCCAACAATTTTGTCAGGGGCACGGGCGACGATGCCATGGCCATCAACTCGGTTAACTATAATGTTTATGGCTCAACGACGAACTATTACACGACGATGAGCAATATCACCTATGTCAATAATACGGCGATCGAACCTTGGGGTGGAAAGTGCATCGGGATTTATGGCGGGATAAACGATGTGGTCGAGAATAATATGCTTCAGGACTCGGCGCGGTATTTGGGACTTGGGGTGATGAGGTTCGGAGTCAATGGGTCGGACCTTTATTCGGCAACGGTCGCCGGCAACGTGATTTTGAGGTGCGGCGGCAATGGTTATAACGAGCAACAACAAGGGATGATGATTGGCAACGGCGGGGACAGCCAGGGAGTGGGCACAGTGGAAAACGCCTACATCGTCTCCAATACTATCGTTGACGCCCTGTACGACGCGGTGGGCTTTTCCACCAGCACCAACATTGTGCTTGAATACAACACAATCATTGCGCCGGGAATGAATGGGATTGTCGCCGGTCCCCCGGATCTTGGCTCCGGCGTCGAGGGATTTGCCGCTCTCAATTACAACACACTGACCGGCCTCAATGCCGGCTATTCCGGCTTTGTAAATGACACGGGCGACTACTTTACCGGCGGGATTGGCAATTCCGGATTCACTGTTCCAGGCCTGGTGCCCAATCCCTGGATCAGCCAGGATATCGGAACGATACCCATCGCAGGAGGCGCCAGTTACGATAATGGCGTATTTACTCTCGTCGGTTCAGACGGAGATATCGGGGGCACAAACGATGCCTTTCATTACGTCTATCAAACCGCCAACGGGAATTACTCCATCCTGGCGGAGGTGGATACTGAGGAGATTGTCAACCCCGCGACCAAGGCAGGACTCATGATTCGCAATTCATTGGATCCTGCCGACCTGGAGGCATCGGTGCTCGTTACACCCGGCGACGGTATTTTCTTCCAGTGGCGCGGTGTCTATGGAGGTGCGACATCAAACATGTTCGTTACGAATGTCGCAACACCCCGCTGGATAGAATTGACGCGAACCGGAAACAGCTTCGCGGCATATTTCTCCCCTAATGGAGTAAATTGGACAAACTTTGGGACAACCATGAGTGTTCCCATGAATCCAAACGCATTAGTTGGCCTGACAGTCACCAGCCATACCAACAGCATGTTATGCTCCTCCATGATGGGCAATGTTACCATTCCCTCACAGGAATTCGCCGCCGTTCACTGGGAGGGGGATTTGATTATGAATCTGCAATCGAGCGATTTAAGCGGGGGCGGCGGCGTCTGGACCAATCGGACCAGCGATACCAATAGCGTGGGCAATTTTGCCACCGTCAATGGCGACGCGCTCAACGGGACCAATCTGGCGTGGAATTCACAGACAATTAATGTCCTGGCGGTCAACGACCAGTTGGGCAATGCCGTGCAATCGGCTCTCAAGGCGCCTGCCGAGATCATCAGCAATAATCCGGTTTCGGCCGAGGCCTGGATTTACGCGACCGCGGTCAATCAACAAAACAGTTGCGTCATAGGATACGGGCTTCAGGGCGGGCCCTCGTATCCGGAGGAGGACCGGGAGTTCAACTACAGTGATCCATGCTGTGGCGGCGGGGTATCGGGGGATTTTGGCAGTTATGATACGCCGTGGGGAACGCCCCCCGCGCCCGGGGCGTGGCATTATTTGGCCTGGACCTATGACGGCAGCGTGGTGCGGCTGTATTTGGACGGCCAATTGAATGCCGACAATGCGCCCGGTTCTCCGCTGGAGACGCCATTGACGGTCATGGGAGTGGGTGCCGGGATAGCCAACAGCGGCCCCAACCTGGGTGCCGATGCGTTTCAAGGCTACATTGCGGCGGCGCGGGTGGAGAGCGGCGTGTTGACGGCACAGGACATTGAGGCGAACTACGCCATGGGGCCCTTGGGGACGGCGGGGGCGATTACGCCCGGTGGCCTGGTGGCGGTGAGCGGGGACGGGCAGGTGGTGTTGAGTTGGGATGCTTCGGGCAATGCGGCCAGCTACAATGTGAAACGTTCGGGCAGCCTCAACGGAATCTACAGCGAGATAGCAACCAATGTGAGCACACTGGGATATACCAACACGGGGTTGACGGACGGGGTGACGTATTACTATGAGGTTTCCGGGATGAATGCCGCCGGGGAGAGCACCAACTCGGCGCCGGTGAGCGCTCAACCAGTGTCGTTGGCTCCGCCGTTGTTCCGCGTCGGGATGAGCGGGGGGCAGCTCGCGCTGGTCTGGCCACAGGACCATACGGGCTGGAGTTTGCAGGAGCAGACCAATGGACTGGACACGGGGATGGGAACCAACTGGGTCACGGTGCCCGGCTCGACGCTCACCAACCAAATCCTTCTGCCCATCAATCCGGCCAACCCAACCGCCTTCTTCAGATTGGTTTATCCATGAAACTGGCCGTTGCGATCGGGCTTTTGATGCTGGCCTGTCCTCGCATCCAGGCGGGAACATTACCCTCGGATGTATTGAACAAGTTAAACGGTTAGGCACGCTTGTTTTGAACATATTCCCCATGCCACTGCTTCACATAGTGTCGGCCTTGAGTTACTGCCAGCCTTCAATCGAGTCATAACGGAATGTCATGTCGTTTGTGCTATAGCCCTTATACCATTTGGAATGTCCGTCCGCGAAAAGGATGTTCTGCCCCAACGAATGAATCTGCCAATACATGGAAGGACTGCCGTTGTCAGGTCCCCCCACACAATTTTGACTGTAATCATCTTTATCCGCGTCCAGCGGATCGAAACTGTCGCTGTCGGAATCGTTGGGGTTGCCGCACGTGTCGCCCGACAGCACGTACGCGGTGGGGAATAAAATTCTGCTGCTCTCGACCGCGGCGAATTGGTCATTGTTGGCGATATAGGCCGCCCGCACACCGTTGAAATAGTTGAATGGACCTCGCATATCCGGAGGCAACGCCACGTTGGCGGGGCAATTGTAAACATTTGTGTTCCCGACATACGTAAAAATTTGCTGCATCCAACTTGGCTTTCCTGACCCGTCCGGGGGCGCCACATCGGTGGCGTCCCAATAAATCGTCGTGCCGGACTCCGGAAAGAATTCCGTGTTGTCATCGGCGAATATCTTCATTCCGATGCCGATTTGGTGGAGGTTGGACAAACATTGGGTGGTCCAGGCGCGCTGCTTGGCAGCGGACAGCGCGGGCAACAAAAGCGCCGCCAAAATGGCAATGACGGCGATGACCACCAGCAATTCAAGCAGGGTAAAGCCGCCACTGAACTGTTTCAAACGGCGGCTGGTGCCCATGCGACTTGCTCGCGGTCGGCGGGCAATATCGCAGACACCCGCGCCATGGCAGCCCGGAGTTTCATTCAGGTACTCAACCAACATGCCGCGGTAACCGCGGTTGTTTTCGACAATGGCGACATTGATTCCCACGATCTAATAAACTACAAGTCTTAATCTTTGGACCGGCTTCCATGATCGCGCAATACCCGAAAATTGGGTTACAGCCGTCCGGCAATACCGAATGGGGAAATTCAGCAACCGAAAATCCGGGAACGCATTCTAATAAGCATCCGTTCGATGCTTGGCGACCGCTTCCACGCGGCTGCGCACGTGCATCTTTTGGCATATATTCTTCACGTGCGACCGGACGGTTTCGGGATCGATATTCAATTTGCATCCGATTTCTTTATAGATAAACCCCATTGCCAGCAGGTCGAGCACCTGATGTTCGCGTGGGGACAGGTTTTCTGATTCCTGACGTGAAGGCCCAAGCAAATGAAAATGCTTCACCACCTTGCGCGCAATGTGGCTGGAGATGGGAGCGCCTCCTTGATAGGCATCGCGAATCGCATTGAGAAGCTGCTCCGGCGGTCCGGATTTGACAAGGTAACCGTCGGCACCCGCCTTTAACGCGCGAAAAATTCGTTCGCTGTCCTCATAAATCGTCACCATGATTATTTGAATGGCGGGAATGACTTTTTTAATTTCTGCCACGCATTGGATACCAGACATGCCGGGCAATTTGATGTCCATGAGGACGACGTCCGGCCGTCTCTTTAAAACCTCCGGCAAGGCACTTTCTCCCGAATTGAAGGCACCAACACACTTGATGTCTGGCGCCGTATCCAGAATTTGCACCAATTGTTCCCTCAGGCCTCGGTCGTCCTCAACCACCACGACTGTTTTTTTCATAGCTTTTGAATTTCCCAGTCTCTTACGTTTCCCGCAAAATGCAATTCATTTCCCAGGTTTTCCGCGTGGCATCAAAACATCCCCTAAAACGAGGATGGCAATTTCGGCCGCGACTCGCTTAAATAAAACGTTGGATGCCTTGATGAAGCCACAGTGAAGCCCAATCCATAACATCGCGAAGAAAATGAAGAGCCGTCTGTTTCTTGGGCCTGCCACGTCCGCACCGGCGGGCTTTCTTTTCGGGTTTGACACGGTGGTCATTTCCGGAAAATTTTTTGGAATCGAACCCGACAATTGCAAACGGGGCGATCCTTTCCTGTCGCAAACTTGTAACTCCATCAACCGAAATCACCCATGAAGATAAAACGAACCATTGTCGCAATATTCGCATCCGCATGCCTCGCCGTCGTCTCATGCAGAACACAGCAGCATTCGGCCGATCGCAGCCATGATTTCCAAGCATCCAATACCGCTGAAGACTTGGTGCAATATGCCAAGCCCATGTGCGGAACGGGCACGGCCCAGGGTGTCCAGTGGGGTGACAACAACACCTTTCCTGGCGCAGTGGCGGCGTTCGGCATGATCCAGTGGAGTCCTGACACCGGCGATGGGCGGCATGTTGCGGGATATGGAGACGAGGGCAAACGTATCTCTGATTTCAGCGTGGACCACATCAGCGGAGCCGGCTGTCCCTATGGCGGAGACTTCGCCATGATGCCGATTCTTGGCGGCGAACCAACTTCCCCTCCGGCCCGGCGCAGCGCTTACGCCCAGCCCTTTTCCCATGCCAACGAGACTGCCAAACCCGGCTATTATGGCGTGACGTTTGACAATGGTCTGAAAGTCGAAGTGACCACCACCGTACGCAGCGGCTTCGGGCGTTTCATTTATCCGGCCGGAAAGCCGGAGACGCTGATGATCAACGCCGCCAGCGACATCAATGGCTCCGAGGCGTCGGGCATCAGCATCAACCCGGCAACCCGCGAACTTAGCGCGTGGTCCTTTGGCGGGCATTTCTGCGGCAAGGACGAGGTACGGGCCGTCTATTTCTATGCAGTATTTGATTGTCCGTTCGAGTCATGGAGCACTTGGAGCAACCATGTGCTGACTCCGGGCGCGACCAGCGGGACGGGCACCGCTTCGGGTGCGTACCTCACCTTCAGAACGTCCAAAGATCACGCCGTGATGGCTAAAGTGGGGATTTCTTACGTGAGCGCGGCCAACGCCAAGGCCAATGTCGAGGCGGAATGTCCCGTTTCGGCTTTTTCCTCAAACGATTTTAACCGGGCAGTGCAGTCAGCGAGCGACGTCTGGAACAATTGGTTGAACAAAATTCAGGTCAACGGAGGGACCCAGGACGAACTGGAAACCTTTTATTCAATGCTTTATCACGCGCTGCTGGGGCCGGTGACAGTGTCGGACGCGAATGGAGAATACGTTGGCTACGACGGCCAGGTTCATACGACTGATGATGGTCGCGTACAATACGGCGTCTTTTCAGGCTGGGACATTTACCGCAGCGATTGCCAGTTGCTGGCGATGCTTGCCCCAAGGGAAGCGGGAGATATGGCCCAGTCCCTCCTCATGGATTACGAACAAGGCGGCGCTTTTCCCCGCTGGGGCGTGATTACCGAAGACAGCGGCGTGATGATGGGCGATCCGGCGGCGCCGATAATTGCGGATTTCCACGCCTTTGGCGCGACCAACTTTGATGCCGCGTCGGCGTTGAAGAGTTTGGTCCGGGCGGCAACCGACCAGTCCGTACGTGCCCCGCGGACGGAGACAAACGAGCGGGACGCGCTGGCGGACTATCTAAAACTTGGATATGTGCCGGAAGATCAGAAAGGCGGCTACGGTAATGTTTCGATGACGCTGGAATATGCCTCGGCGGATTTTGCACTGGCGCAATTCGCCAAGGCTCTCAACGATGAAAGTGATGCCGCCTTGCTGCTGGAACACGCCCAAAACTGGCGAAACCTTTTCAATTCCGAAACCGGTTACATTCAGATGCGCCGGCGCGACGGCCAATGGGCGCCCGGCTTCGCGAACAACGTGGAGAGATATGACCATGATGACGCTTATGTGGAAGGGACGGCAGGCCAGTACGTGTGGATGGTGCCGTTTGATGAAATGGGCCTGGCGCAATTGATGGGTGGACCGGACGTTGCCGCCAAACGTTTGGACTCCTTTTTTACAAGGCTAAATGTTGGAAGTCAAGGGACAGACGGTTGGATGGCCTGGATGGGCAACGAACCCTGTTTAGAGACTCCGTGGATTTATGATTTTCTGGGCCAGCCGTGGAACACTCAAAAAATCGTGCGACGGGCGATGACTGAACTGTACTCCTCTGGAGACGCCGCCTATCCAGGCAACGATGATGTTGGAGAAATGTCCTCGTGGTACATCCTCAGCGCATTGGGAATGTATCCGGAACTGCCGGGTTCAGACATTCTCGTTTTGGGCAGCCCATTATTTCCGAAAGCGGTGCTGCATCTGTCCGGCGGCAAGGTGACCATCACGGCCCACGGCGAGGGGAAAGACGCGCCCTATGTGCAACATCTCACCATAAAAGGACAAGTGTGGAGTAAACCGTGGATTCGCTACACTGACCTCGCCAACGGCGGGACGCTGGTGTATGACCTAAGCGCCACAGCGAACACAAATTGGGGCAGCAGCCCGTCAGAGGCGCCCCCATCCTACTCCGACGGTCAATGACATCTCTCCGGCAATTAATAGAATCGAAAACGCCATCCTTTGGATATTTCGATTTTTGTTCGAATTCTCGCATGGATTGGGGGCGATATGAGTTTTTCCGCGCCTGGCTTATCCCCGTTTTCGAGGATGGAAAGCGAGAATGCTTTGCGTCATCCTGATTCTTTCCGCTATGGACGTAAATTCTTGAAGCGTGGAAAAATTTAACTGAAAATACACACCACATGAAGCCGCAAAAATTTGAACGAAACGAACTCACCCGCAGAGAATTCATCTCAACCACCGCCCTGGCCGCGGGCATTTTGGCGCTTGGCGTTGGTCCCGGCGCTTTTGGCGTTGAGCCGCCTTCTGCGTCCAGCCGCGCCCTGGGCGGCCGCGTGGGAATATCGGATGCAGCTTATCGCCGCGCTTGGATCCGGGCGGAAGCACTCGTCAAGCAGATGACGTTGGATGAAAAAATCGGTCAACTTGGCGCCCAAGCGCTTGAAATCGAGCGATTAAATGTCCCGATGTATAATTATTATACCGGCGAGGCGCTGCACGGTTTGCTCCACGAACCGCCCGTCACGTCGTTTCCGGTGCCCCTTGCATTGGCGGCATCGTGGAATCCCGATCTGGCCTTGCGTATCTACACGGCGGTTTCCGACGAGGCCCGCGCCTATGACAACCGGGATAAAATTGGCTTAAGCTATTATTCGCCCGTCACCCTCAATCTGCATCGTGATCCGCGCTGGGGCCGGTGCGAGGAAGTGCCGGGCGAAGACCCATGCCTGGCCGCCACCATCGCCGTGGAAGCGGTACGCGGGATGCAAGGCCAAAATGAAAATTACCTCAAGACGACCGCCTGCTCAAAACACTTCATTTGCAACAACACCGATGACGACCGGACCTGGGTTTCCGCGCCGGTGGACGCGCGCAGTTTCTGGGAATATTACACCCGCGCCTACCGCGCCACGATTCTCCAAGGCGACGTTTTCACGGTGATGGGTGCTTACAGCGCCCTTAATGGCATTCCTTGTTGTGCCAGCCGCTTTTTGATGACGGATTTATTGCGCAGCCGCTGGGGGTTTCGCGGCTACGTGACTTCGGATTGCGACGCGATCGACAACATTTACGATCCGCATCATTACGCGGCCAACTTGCCCATTGCCGCGGCCATGGCGGTCACGGCTGGATGCGATCTGAATTGCGGCGGGACCTTGCAGGCAAACCTCAAGGCGGCGGTGGACCAGGAATTAATCGGCGAGGACGACATCTCGCTGGCGGTCACACGCTTGATGACGGTGCGTTATTTGCTGGGCTTGTTTGATCCGCAGGCCGACGTTCCCTACACAGGAATTCCGTTTGAGGTCGTTGACTCTCCCGCGCATCGTGCTCTCGCGCTGGAGGCGGCGCGGCAAACATTGGTTTTGTTGAAGAACGATTCCCAATTCCTGCCCCTGGAAAAAAATGCCGTCAAAAAAATCGCCGTCATCGGTCCGATGGCCGGCGGCTGTCTTCTGGGCGGCTACAGCGGCTCGCCAATGGTGCAAGTTTCCCCTTACGAGGGAATTGCCGCGAGCCTTGGCGTCCCGATCTACCGTCCATATATCGCGGCGGCAGAACAAGTCGCCAGCGGTGGCGGCGTGCGATTGCAAACCTGCTCGGAAGGTGGAATGAATTTGGCCTATATCACCGACGGCTCGTGGGCGGAATATCCCAAAACAGATTTCACCGGTAAAACGGAATTTCAGGCGCGCGTATCCAGCGCGGCCGACGGCGGGCGCATCGAAGTGCATTTGGATCAATTGGACGGCCCGCTGGCTTGCGCGTTGACCGTACCGCCAACCGGCGACTGGCAGCATTGGATCAACGTCTCCGCGCCGCTGACGGGAATTTCCGGTGAACATTCCATCTTTCTTCAGTTCCGCGGCGGCGGTGGAGACCTGTTAAATGTTGAACAATTTCAACTGAACCCAGTCTCGCCGCCACCGTCTCAACCGGGAAGTCCGGAAGTGGTTCTCAAACCCGGATGCACCGTCGCGGGAGAAAAGGATGACAAACTGCTGCAAGAGGCGGTGGATGCCGCGCGCGACGCCGACGTTGTGGTGCTGGTTTGTGGCGTCAATGAAGAGGTGGACCGCGAAGGCGTTGACCGCAATACTCTCGGGCTGACCGGCGCGCAACCGGAATTGATCCAAGCTGTTTATGCCGCAAATCCGAAAGCCGTCCTCGTGCTTTCGACGAATAACTCGGTCGCCATCGAATGGGAACAGGAGCATGTTCCGGCGATTTTATGCGCCGTGTGCGCGGGACAGGCGCAGGGAACTGCCATCGCCGACGTTCTCTTTGGCGATTGCAATCCCTGCGGCAAACTGCCCTGCACCTGGTATCGTTCCCTTGACCAACTGCCGCCGAAGCACGATTACGATATCCTCAAGGGACGCACTTACCTTTACTTCGAAGGTTCGCCACTCTATCCGTTTGGTTACGGTTTGAGTTACACTACCTTCCAATTGGAGCAGCTTCAAATGAGCGCACCCACGCTTGGGCCGGATGAAACCGTGAACATTTCAGTCGTGGTCAGAAACACCGGACAACGCGCCGGCGCCGAAGTGGTTCAGCTCTACATCACGCCGCCCCCCTCGCCGGTGAAACGGCCCATCAAACAACTGGCAGGATTTCAGCGCGTGGAATTACAGCCAGGCGAGCAAAGAACAGTGGTTTTTAAACTGCCCTTTTTTGAGCAGGCGTTCTGGTATTGGAACGAAGGAACCCGGCATTTCGTGATCCAACCCGGAATCGCCAGGATCCAAATCGGCAATTCGTCCGCCAACTTTCCCCTGACGGGCGAATTGACGTTGACGGCCGCGGCCGATCTTCCCGCCGAATCCCGGAGCCTCAACAGCGTTGCCGTCGAATCTCAAATCCTTTAGCGCCATAACCGCAACCGGACTTAAATGCTTCAGGACAATCAAAATGTTTTAACGGGTAAATATTTTAAAGCCCTGTCCAAGACATTCTGGTTCTTCCTTGTCCTGATTCTGAACATTCTGCCGGCGCGCGGCGCGCCCGGCGACGGCGCCCAATTTGCCGTTGACAACGACGTGACTTGGACAACTTTGGGGACCAACGAAAATGATTCCATGCCCATTGGCAACGGCGACTTGGCCGCGAACGTCTGGACCGAGCAAAATGGCGATCTGGTGCTGCTCGTGGCCAAGTCAGATGCGTGGACCGAATTGGGCAAGCTCGTAAAACTCGGGCGCGTGCGCATCCAACTGACGCCTAATCCCTTTGCCGACTCGACAAATTTCACGCAGGTTTTAAATCCGGAAAACGCCAGCATCGAAATCAAAAGCGGCGCAAACCTCGTGCGAATCTGGGCGGATGCGAACCATCCGGCGATTCATATCGAGGCGAATCTGGAGCATCCCGCGTCGCTGGTGGCGAAGCTGGAACTCTGGCGGACGGCGAAGCCCGACACTGGCGGCATGTTCGAACTGGGCGGCCGTCCCGTTCCAATTGAATGCGCGGTGGATACAGTCTTGCCCGCAGGAGCAAACCAAATCACCTGGTGTCATTTCAACCCGTCCAGCATTTATCCGGTTGTGCTGGAGCAGGAACATTTGGGTTCGCTCCTGCCAAATTATCCCGATCCGCTGCTGCACCGTTGCTTCGGCGCGGCATTGACCGGGCCAGGATTGACCCATGCGGACGATCGCACTCTGATATCGGCGGCGAAACGCAATTTCCGGCTCGATTTGATCGCCCTCACAGAAACACCAGCGGCTTCCCCACAAACCTGGGAGACGAACCTCAATTCCTTGATCAAAAAAATGGAGTGGATGAGCTTGAAACGCGACTGGCGGGCGCATCAGGCTTGGTGGATTGACTTCTGGAATCGAAGCTGGATTCATCTGACGGGCGATGACGATGCCAGCCTGGTTTCGCAGGGTTACATGATGCAACGTTACATGATGGCTTGTTCCTCACGCGGGGCGTTTCCAGTAAAATTCAACGGAGGCTTGTTCACCGTGGGGCACGACCTGCCAGTCGGCGCTCAATCCGACGATCGGAATCACGATCCCGATTACCGCGCCTGGGGAAATTCCTATTGGAACCAAAACAACCGTCTCCTTTATTGGCCGCTGATCGAAATGGGTGATTTCGATTTGCTTAAACCGTGGTTTGACATGTATGTCCGTGACCTGCCGCTGGCCAAGGACCGAACGTGGATTTATTTTCATCACAGCGGGGCGTCATTGCCTGAAACAATGTTGTTCTGGGGATTGCCGAACTTGAATGATTTCGTCTGGGACAATCCAACCGATGAAATTCAAAGCCGTTGGCAGCGCTACCATATTCAAGGCACGCTTGAAGTCATCTCGCAAATGTTGGACGAATATGCCATCACCCGGAACGCGGGTTTTGCGCGCACGAACATCGTTCCGTTTGCCGACGCGATTGAAACTTATTACGCCGAACATTGGCCGCGCGACGCGGACGGAAAAATTCGAATGTCACCGTCCCAGTCGCTTGAAACCTACCAATTGGATGCGGTGAATCCGACACCGGACATAGCCGGCCTGAAAAGCATTCTACCTCGTCTCCTGGCGCTTCCCAAACAATTGACTTCGATTGAACAACGGGATCGTTGGGCCAAAACGCTTGCGGATTTGCCGCCGTTGCCGCTGGGCAAAACCGTCGGTGGAAAACTGGGGGCCTTTGGCGAAGGCGACCCTGACGGCCTGACCATTATTCTTCCCGCGGCAAAATACGGCCCGCCCCGCAACAGCGAAAATCCGGAATTGTATGTCGCGTTTCCCTATCGGCTTTACGGTGTCGGCAAACCGGATTTGAAATTGGCGCGGGACACGTTCGCCGCCCGCCGATTCCCGCAGGACACCTGCTGGGGACAGGATGGAACGGAATCCTCAATTTTGGGTTTGACTGCCGTGGCCAAAAGAGCGGCCATTGCGGAATTTACCGATTACGGCAACCAGCGCTTTCGCTGGTTCTGGAAGCCGGGACATGATTGGATTCCCGACCTCGACAATGGCGGCTCCGGAATGATTACACTGCAAAACATGCTGATGCAATGCGATGGTAAACGCATTCAACTTTTACCCGCGTGGCCTGCTGATTGGACGGCGGACTTCAAATTGCACGCGCCTTACAACACAACCGTGGAAGCCCAGGTCCAGAGCGGCAAAATCATCAACTTGAAAGTGACGCCCCGCGCCCGGACGAAAGACGTAATCGTGCTCCCCGCCGGCTAGAAGATCGGGGCTAACTTTGGCGTTCGACAAAGTAGCGATGCCCCGCCGTTGTGGAAAAGACCAGGCATTCGCCGTTGCTCGTGTCGAGCTGAAACGGAACGGAATCCGTTTTCCCAACTTCACTGATAACCACGGACCTCCCCGGCCACGGATTCATCAACTGACATTGATGGTCGCGCCGCGCTACAATTTCAACGTGATATACACCCGCCGCATTCTTGCAGGAGGAAACCAAAAATCCGCCGCGCGCCTGAAGATTGCGGAAGGCGATTTCGTCTGTTGCCGAAACCACCGGGAACAAATGAATTCGCCCACTCCGGCTGTTCAGGAGCATTTCAGGGTCAAAATTGTTTCGTCGGCGCTGATGGTCATCTTGATCCGGCGGCGCTCCCAACAGTAGCAACGTCGGCCCGCTGGTTTCGGCCGTTCGCAACGCCTGTACCGTGCGTAGCATCATGTCTTTCTGTTCCCGCGGGGAATCCAGATTGATTTCATCGGCCAACAGCGCCGGATACATCGCCGGCTCGGCGAAATGGTCGCCGGGAAGACGACATGGTTCCAAACCCGGCTGACTGGTGTAGGCGGGTCCTTCAGGCGTTTGCCAGGTTGGCGTCGGCAAAACTTCCTCCGCCACTTCCCGCCAGTGATCGCGCAAGTCGGCGTCCAGTTCGAGTAATTCCGCCGCTTCCACCGCGCGTCTCAAAGCCCAGCGGAACATGCATAACGAACTGGTCACGTCCTTATTCCGCCCAAATCTCGGGTAAAATCCCCAGCGCTCCTCCTCCATGGACGGGATGATGTGATAAAAGCCATCTTCGCCCTTCTTTGCGTAAGCCGCGTAAAACATCGCCATCTCCCGCATTAACGGATAGCACTCGTTGCGCAGAACGTTGATGTCACCGCCATAATCCCATTCGTCCCACGAGGGACGTATGATTTGCGCCATTGTGCCCAGGCAATATTCGAGAGTCATCGTCGTGTGAACATATTTGTCCGGTTTGACCGGCGGCAGATAGCCGTGAGTGATCAACATGCCCGGCAGGTCGAATTCGTCCCGCGCGTTTTCTTCCGCGCCGGGTTTCCAATGCCAGACGACCTGCTTCCACATGTCTTCGCTGTCACCCCAATTGCGGACAAAGCGCGAGGTGGTGAAAATTTCGTTGTAACAGGGAGCGCTGGTCCAAAGCTGGATGTCACGTTCGGGAAATGCGTAAGAAGCACTGCATTCCAGTTGGCGCATATCGGTCTTGGTGCCGCCGCCATGACTGTCGGCGTAACTCCGGTAAATGGCGCGAATATCATCGGTGCAATCGAAACCCTTTGTGCCGAGGAACACGCGCCCGTTCTCCCGCTGATCATAAAAATGACTCCACCATTGCGTGTTTTCCCAAACCACGCCGTCAAAACCATCTGCCCCGGCGTCCACCAATCGCGCCTTGGCCAAAGCCAAAAGGTCTGCGCCGTCCATCGTTGTGACGATGGTTACGAACGCCTCCAGTTTTCCGTCGGCGTTTGGTGTGAACGTCGCTGTCGCGGCGGCTCCGGGTGCCGCGGCGATTCTGGCGTCCGGCGGCGGTGTGCCGAGTCCGGTTTGGTCTTCCACCGAATCCAGATTGACTTTTCCCGGCGTCGTGATGATGCCCATGAGCACATACTCGAAGCCGTCGGGAAAAGTTTTTTCCGCCGGGAATTTCTGGCGAATCCAAAAGAAACGCCCGTCCGTTCCGCTCGTCGGCGGCTCTATTGGCCCATTGAACGCCTTGTCCGGTTCGGCTTCAGGTCTCGTGTAAACCGTGCCCTCGGCGTTCATGTAATCCATGTGGGCCGTATCCCGATGCCGATATAGCCGCAACCAAATCGGAGCGTTCATTCCCACAATGCTCCCGCGAATCGCGTAGAGGTTGCTTTTCATTCCAAGCACATATTCCAAGTCCGCCTTTGCATCGCCCCTCGATACCTGCAATTTGACGACGCCGTTGGCACTGCTCTGTTTGACTGGCGGCGCATCCGCTCCGGCCAGTGGGGCCATGCCCAAAATAATCTGGCCGACGGGCTTCATGCAGGGAAACGGATACTCAATAGGCTGGCGATAAGGATCGTAATACCCGCCTTCCTTGCGCAAATAACCGTAATGGTAGGGACGCAACGTGTCTGCGCCCGGTCGTGTGTCTATTCCAACCAAATCCTTGTTGACCGGCGCGAAAGCACCCTCGGTGATTTCTTTCAAAGTTGGCGCTGAAAGCGAACGAATATTGAGCCGCCGATCCCACACATTATTTTTGTTAAGGCTGATCGTAATGCGATCCGGCGTGCCCCAGAGGGTGGTTCGCATTTTCAAACTGTTGATACTCATCGAAGGACCGGTGAAATACTCGCCGGAATCCGGCAGTGGATTTTTGGGATCAAGGGTGTTGTCAAAGAACACTGATTTTGCCGCTTCTCGCAAGGATATTTCCCGTTGCCAGGGTAAAGTCGGAGACGGAGTAGCGGCTGATGCATTGGCGGACGGCGAGGTCCCGGCCATCAAATCGGATAAAAAGTTGGGAACCGCCAAAGCAGCGCCAGCGCCCAGGGAGGTTTTAATGAAGTTGCGTCGTTTCATATACTTTTTACAAATGGACCAGACGATTACTTGCTTGATTTGCCGACTGTAAGACATTCTCGTTCGGCCCGTGTGCGGTCAAATATTTGATGATATTGATAAATATCCGTCTCGAAATAGGATCATTTCCATCTGATGCAAAGTTCATTTCACTCGCAATTAGACATCCCCTGCCGATTTGAATTTCCAACAATGGAGTCCCGCTATACTTTATGATCTCAGACGGATCCTGCAAATATCCGTGGAAATCGCATTGGTCAGCCAATGCCGTCGTGTCGTCGCGTCGGCCAACTATCTGATAAACCCCCGAACAAGCAATGGGCAATCGCCTGTCCCCCCGGTCAAACCACGCCATGTCCAAAGGCTGGATTCCTGAAAAGACCGGAGATTCGGGAATGTGCATCGTGACAATCTCTCCTTCCTTTGACTTGTATCCTGCAACCTGATTCGGAAAAAGATCAACCAGCGCCTGCCCTGGATGAAGCATCAACACGCGCCCGCCTTGCGAGACAAAGGATTTCAACTGATTCGCTTGCGTTGAAGTCAAGGCGGCGCCGTCCAGATCGCCAACCATCAAAACATTCGTCGGATTTAGCGTGTCAATAGCATTGATTTCGTTGACGGGAATGCCTGACAAACCTGGCCTGGAACGATTTTCCGGGTTCCACATGAACAACGCGGCGGTTTTGCCAAAGCCCGCGTCCGCCCATTCGGGCGTGGCGATGACCACGTCGTAGCTGTTTCTCGAAATGACATGCCCGTCGGATTCGAGCCGTAGGACAAGCTGCCCGTCCACTCGCGGCGTTGGGAGATTCCGTGGCGTTTTGATCTCCACGTTCAGCCAATAATTCGTATAATAATCAATCGCCGGCACTTCTGCCCGCCCTTGAGACAAAACCCTGCCCGCGTCCCTGAATTCCCAAATGAGGTCACTGGCCG
>DATJSQ010000007.1:0-14804 GCA_035503995.1 Verrucomicrobiia bacterium
TTCCGGATCGTAAATGTTTTTGAAATAAGTCGAGCGCTTCATGAAATAATTATAATCATCGGTTTTGCCCAGGGACTTGGCCATCTGCGCAATGCACCAGTCGTCGTAGGCGTATTCGAGCGTTTTCGAAAGCGACTCGTCTTCCTTGTCGCAGGGAACCCAGCCGAGTTTGGCGTAAGCCGCCACGTTGTCGTAATCGGGATTCATCGCGGTGGTTTTGCAGGCCTGGTAGGCATGCTGCACATCGAAGCCCTTCACCCCTTTGAAATAGCCGTCCACAATCACGGGCACGGCATGATAACCAATCATGCACCAGGTTTCGTTGCCGTCCAGTTCCCACATCGGCAGCAAATGGTCCACGCTCTGGTCGTAATGCGCCAGCATGGTATTAACCATGTCGGAGTCGCGTCTGGCGTTGATCAGCGCCGTCAACGGTTGCTCGGCGCGGAAAATATCCCACAATGAAAACACCGAGTATTCGGTGAATCCTTTGGCTTGATGAATGTTCTGGTCGAAGCCGTGATACTCGCCGTTCACGTCCTCGTAAAGATTCGGCGCGAGCGAAGCGTGATACAACGAGGTATAAAATGTTTCCTTTTGTTGCTGCGAGCCTTCAATGCGAATTTTGCCCAACTGCGAATCCCATTTCCGGCACGTTGCTTCCCGCACTTTTTCAAAATCCCAATCCGGAATTTCCGCGTCCAGATTTTGCAGCGCATCCGCCGCGCTGACGGCGGAAATCCCCACTTTCACTTCAATCACTTCGCCGGCGCGTGTATGATATTCGGCGATAAATTGCAAGTTCGTGCCGGCCGCCTCCTTGTGGCTGCGAAAGCGATAGGTATTGTAAATGACCGGCTTGCCGGCGCTGATGATTTCTGTCTTGTCGAATGGCCGCGAATATCGCGCGGCAAAATACAGATACCGCTCCTTGGCCCAGCCGTTAATCAAATGAAACCCCGTGACCGTTGAATCGTCTTCAATCCGCACATGCGATTCCGCGACCTTCCAACCGCCAATCACGTGGCCCAAGTCGGTCAATATAGAGGCCTCGTCGCTCGCGGGAAACGTAAACCGTAAAATTCCGGCGCGTTCGCCCGCCGTCAGTTCGGCGGTCACACCGGATTTTTGAAGCATCACCCGGTAATAACCCGCGGAGGCGGACTCGGCGGCGTGGGAATAGGGGGATTGATACCCCGTGTCGGGATGATCCGGGTCGCCGCTGACAAATGCCGGCTTGCCGACCTGCGGGATGAATAAAAAATCACCCAGGTCCGGACATCCCGTGCCCGTCAGATGGGTCAGGCTGAATCCGAGGATCGTCGGGTCATCGTAAGAATAACCCGAACAGGTGTTCCAGTTGGTGACACAACTGTCGGTATCGGGACTTAGTTGAATCATGCCGAACGGCGCGGATGGTCCCGGATAGGTATTGCCCTCCTCGCCGGCGGTGCCGACAAGCGGACGGATGTCATCGGACAGCCGGCCGCCCGTCTCCTGCCCCCTGGTTATTTGAGCGGTCGCGACGAACGCCATCAGGGGCAAAATAACTCTGCAATTTATTTTCATAGTTGTGTTTTTAGACGCCTAATTCCCGTTTGACCCCGGCAAATGCATTAACGGCAAATTCCAAATCCGCCCGTGAATGCGCCGCCGAGATCTGCGCACGAATCCGTGCCTTGCCTTTCGGCACGACCGGATGCGAAAAGCCGATGACGTAAACGCCTTTCGCGAGCATCGCATCGGCGAATTTCGTCGCCAGCGCCGCGTCGCCGAGCATCACCGGGCAAATCGGGTGTGTGCCGGGCAGAATGTCAAAGCCGGCCCTGGTCATTTCCGTGCGAAAAGCTTTCGTGTTTGCCTCCAGCCCGTCCCGCAAGGCGGTGGATTCAGTCAGCAATTCCAAAACTTTCAAAGACGCCCCGGCAATCGCCGGGGCCAGCGTGTTGGAGAAAAGATAAGGCCGCGACCGCTGCCGAAGCAATTCAATGATTTCCTTTCGGCCGCTGGAGTAGCCGCCGCTGGCGCCTCCGAGGGCCTTGCCCAAGGTGCCCGTGATAATGTCCACCCGGGACATCACGCCGTTGTACTCGTGCGTGCCGCGTCCGGTTTTGCCCATGAATCCAACGGCATGCGAATCATCCACCATCACCACCGCGCCGTGCTTGTCCGCCAAGTCGCAGATGGCACGCAGATTCGCGATGTAGCCGTCCATCGAAAACACACCGTCGGTTGCGACCATTTTGAACCGGCAACCCGCGGTTTCTTTCAGCCTGGCCTCCAGGTCCGCCATGTTGTTGTTGAGGTAACGAAAGCGCTGTGCTTTGCATAACCGGATGCCGTCAATGATGCTGGCATGGTTCAATTCGTCGGAAATAATGGCATCCTCTGGACCGAGAAGCGTCTCGAACAAACCGCCGTTGGCATCGAAGCACGACGAATAGAGAATGGTATCTTCCGTGCCAAGGAACTCGCTGATTTTTTGCTCGAGCTGTTTATGAATGGTTTGCGTGCCGCAGATGAAGCGCACGCTGGCCATGCCGTATCCCCATTTGTCAATTGCCTCCTTGGCGGCCGCGACGACGACGGGGTGGTGGGCAAGGCCAAGGTAATTGTTAGCACAAAGATTCAGCACCGGCTTGCCGTCGGCAACGCGGATGGTCATGCCCTGGGGGGTGGCAATGACGCGTTCGTTTTTGTACGTACCCGCAGCGCGGATTTCGGCAAGCTGCGTTGAAAGGTGCTTTTGGAAGTCTTTCATCTTATGCACGCTTCCAACGGGTCTGGTTGGCCGGACGAAGTCGCGCTGCTGAACAGACGCGTACTGAAATAACGCTCCGCGCGGTCACAGAGCATCGTGACCACGCGAGATTGCGGGCCGAGGTCGCTTGCGACGGAAAGCGCCGCGGCGACATTTGCGCCCGAACTGGTGCCGACCAACAGGCCGAATTCCCGGTGCAGACGCACGGTCATCGCCTGCGCATCGGCACTGCGGATTTTGACTGCGTGGTCAATGGGGGCATCCTTGAGCAGCGGAGGAATAAAGCCGTCCGCCACGCCTTCGATGAAATGGCAGCACGGACTTTCGCCGGAGAGCAATGCCTGTTCGGCCGGTTCCATGGCGACAATGCGCGCTCCCGGCCAGCATTTTTTGATCGCCTTGCCGCAGCCGGCCAGCGTACCCCCCGTGCCGAAGCCGCTGACAAAAGCGTCAATAGGACCCCGGGCCTGCCGCAAAATTTCCCGGCCGGTGCCCGATTCGTGGTCCTCGACGTTGAGCGGATTCTCAAATTGGCGCGGGAGAAAGTAGCGCGAATCCTTTGCAGCCATTTCGCGGGAGATCTGAATGCCGGTTTGGTAAGCGCCTGCGCTGTTGAACAAAATCAACTCGGCGCCGAGCTGGCGGATCAAGCGTCGCCGTTCCTCGCTTGCCCCGGAGGACATTAAAATAGTCACGCGCTGTCCGAACGCCGCGCCGATCATTGCCAGCGCGATGCCGGTGTTGCCGCTGGAACATTCGAGGATGATGGAATCCGGCCGCAGCAGCCCGCGTTTCCGGGCGTCGAGCAAAATTGTTTTGGCCAGGCGGTCCTTGATGCTGCCGCTCGGATTGAGAAACTCGCACTTGGCCCAAATCGTCACCTCCTCCGGGTCAAAGCGCAACGGCACCAGCGGCGTGTCGCCGATGAGGGACAACACCACCTCGGAACGGACTCCCGGAATCGCTGGTTGATTCATGATCAAAATTCTTCGGCCGTTCAAGCTTTGTCCTGCCAGTTCAAAATCACTTTGCCGGATTCGCCGCTCTCCATGGCCGCAAAACCCTTTTCGAAATCAGTGTAATGCAGACGATGTGTGATGACCGGCTTGATGTCCAGCCCGCTTTGGAGCATCACGGTCATTTTGTACCAGGTCTCATACATTTCGCGTCCGTAAATGCCTTTAATTGTCAGCATATTGAAGACAACCTTGTTCCAATCAATCGCGATTGCCTCCGATGGAATGCCGAGCAAGGCAATTTTTCCGCCGTGGCACATGTTATCAATGAGGTCGCGAAACGCCGAGGCGTTCCCGGACATTTCCAGGCCCACATCGAAACCTTCTTTCATTCCAAGTTGTTTCTGAACGTCTTTGAGATTTTGTTTCCTCGGATTGACCGCGAGCGTCACGTTCATTTTCCGGGCGAGTTCAAGCCGATGTTCGTTCAAGTCTGTGATGACCACGAAGCGCGCGCCGGCGTGCCGCACAATGGCCGCCGCCATGATGCCAATCGGCCCCGCGCCGGTGATGAGAACGTCCTCGCCCAACACTTCGAATGAAAGGGCGGTATGGACCGCGTTGCCGAATGGATCAAAAATCGCCGCGACATCCGGGTCAATTCCGTTGTGGACCCACACGTTGGTCATGGGCAGTGCCAGATATTCAGCAAATGCGCCCGGACGATTGACGCCAATGCCTTTGGTATCCGCGCACAAGTGACGGCGGCCGGCCAGACAATTGCGACAATGCCCGCAAACCACGTGCCCCTCACCGCTGACGATTTGGCCGGCAAAGAAATCCTTCACATTCGAGCCGACCTCGACAATTTCACCGACGAATTCATGGCCGACGATCATTGGCACCGGAATCGTTCTTTGCGCCCAGTCATCCCATTTGAAAATGTGCAGATCGGTTCCGCAGATGCCGGTACGATCCACGCGAATCAAGACGTCATTGATGCCGATGGAGGGATTGGGCACATCTTCGAGCCAAAGGCCGCGCGTGGATTTGCTTTTGACGAGGGCCTTCATTTACACGGGCACAAAGTTTGGCATTCCAGATTATTGACCATAAATTCGATAAAACGTTGCATCGTTGGTCGGATTAATTGTCATGCTGTCAGAATTGGCCGGGCTGCTTATTGGGGGTCGTCCAGCATTACGTCGGTCACCATGCCCAATTCCACCATTTGCAAGTTCGCGAGACAAGGTTTTTTGCATTGCTCGTTTGCGAAGAAATGCCCGTGTTTCCCGAATCAACTGCGGGAGCATCGGGCATCAGCGAACCGCTTTGGCTTGTGCCAGCCACGTGTTTGGAGCGACTCCGTGCGCTTTTGAAAAGACTCGGCAGAGCGGCTTCGCCGTCACGAAGCCACAACCAGCGCAAACAGATCCGGCCCAAGCCGTCAAAAGGACCAGCAGCATTGCGGACCTTTCAGGCCAAATATCCTGCTGGTCATCTCCGGCCTATATCGCTGGGATTTCATCTGCGGGAATGGACGCAATCCGATGGCATGCACGCCCAACCTCGACGCCGGATTACGCCGGGAAACGCCTTTTGAGCACGTTTTCCGCTCCAAGTCCGTGCAGGGCGGCAAAAGATGAGCGGTACAACCTGCGCCGGAGAAAGACCGGGGTCGGACCGGAAAAAGGAGTTGCAAACCTGCGGAGAGGGAAGAGAATTGTGAAACTAAAATTATGAATTGGAACAATGTGCGGTTTTTATTGCTGTTTGCGGCCTGTCTCGTCCGACCCCAAATTGCCGGCGCGCAGGACGATAGTTTTGCATTTTCCTCCTGCGTGCCCGCCTGCGACCAAGCCTACGAAAAAGCCCAGGGCGTGCTCACGGCCGATGTTCAAAATGGAAAGTTTCTGGCCGGACAAAACTGGCCTCAAGTCTGGACGCGCGACACTTCCTATTCCACCGAACTGGCCTGTGCGCTGCTGCATCCTGACGTGGCCAAAACGACGTTGCTTGGCCTGACACAATCGGTGGATGGCATTGGCGAATGCTGGTATCAGGACGTGTGCGGGCACTTTGGGGGCTGGCCTCACCTCACCGATGCCATCGTGGGCGCGGGCGGAATGTGGTCCTTGTATCAGGTGACCGGCGACCGCACCCTGCTGCGTCCGCTTTATGACCGCACGGTGCGGAGCCTGCAACGGGCCGAGCGCGACGCGTTCAACCCGAAAATCGGGCTGTTCAGCGGCTGCGCCAGCTTCATGGAATCCGACAGCGCCTACCCGCAAAAGTATGCGAATAACGGGGCGGCGCTGGATAATACCTATGACTTGAGCACGTGCCTGCTTTATTACCAGGGCTATGTCGTGGCGGCGGACGCCGGGCAGCTCCTAGGCGAACCGGTGCGGCCGCTCCGAGAAAAAGCCGCGCGCTTGAAGGACGCGATCAACACCCGCCTGTGGCTGCCAGAGGAGGGTTACTACGGCTATTTCATGGATGAGAACGGGGACTTGAACCCACGCATGGAAGGACTGGGTGAGGCCTTGGCCGTGCTGACCGGCGTGGCCAGCCCCAAACGCGCCGACCAATTGCTCCGTTCCACGCCCACTTCTCTCTGGGGCTTCCCGTGCCTCTGGCCGCAGTTTGCGGAGTGGCGCGATTACCAGCGGAACGACGCCTTTTACTATCACAACGGGATGATTTGGCCGTTTGTCGAGGGCTACTGGGCTTGGGCCGCGTCCCGGATGAAAAACCAGGAGGTGTTCGGACGCGAATTGGACGCGCTGATCCGGTTGTCCGAAAAGAACGACACGTTCATGGAGTTCTATCACCCCGAAGATGGCAAGCCGGACGGCTCGCCCCGGCAGTTGTGGAGCGCCTCCGGCTTTTTATCCATGATTTATCACGGGCTGTTTGGCATGGACTTCGAGACGAACGGCATCCGCTTCGCCCCCGTCGTGCCGCCCCAGTTTGAATTCGGGCCGCTCTCGCTCAAGAACGTCAAGTATCGCAACGACCGCCTGAACATCGTGATCAGGGGGCACGGAACTACGATTGACACGTTCAAACTCGACGGCAAAATCCAAACGAATCCTTTCTTTGCCGCTTCAAATTCAGGCGACCATCAGATTGAAATCACGATGAAATAACCGGGCTGTCATCGGCGGTGATCTTGAACACAAACAATCCGTCCGGGGAGCTTTGAGAAACGTTTTTCGACCAACATAAACTCGACCCAGGCCCGGGACTAACTCATGGACTGGCGCGGAAAAGCAAACCCGGTTACCGGTTGTCGCTATACCGCAAAAGTCCAGATACTCATCGTTTAATGTCATCCCCACTTTCGGGGATAGTGTGGGTTAACATTGGCATTTATTATTACAAGTCTATTTGGAAATAAATTCTACGAATCGGACGGCATATCATGTATTGCAGACAAGCATTTACGCTCATCGAGCTGTTGGTGGTCATCGCCATCATCGCCATTCTGGCCGCCCTGCTGTTGCCGGTGCTGGCGGCGGCCAAACAAAGAGCATGGGCGACTCAATGCCTTTCAAACGCGCGCCAAATCGGTTTGGGAATGAAAATGTATGCAAGCGATAACCACGAGCTTTATCCTGAATCCGGCACGACCATTCCCTGGGGCACCATTGACATCCCCGTTGCCGAGGGCGGCTCTGGAAAACCCAGTTGGATGCAGCAAATTGTCTCTTATACTGCCAACACGAATGTTTATCATTGCCCGGCCAACAGGAATTTCTCCGTGGATGAACAATCGCCGTTCAACTATTTCAACGGTGTGCGCGCGGCGTTTGTTGCGGCTGGCGATGCCTTTGCCTCGGCCAACAGCCAACGGTATCAATTCCCATCCGCATCCGTTTTGTCCGGCGACACCGTTTGGCCCCCCACCGATGCCGATCCGGACGCTTCGATTGATGCGGACAAGGACGATTACTCGCAATGCTGCGTCGGCGGCGCCGCATCTGACAATGATGCGACCGAGGTGTGGCAAATACACGATAATGGGCAAAACATCCTTTTCGAGGACGGCCATGTCCGTTGGTACAAAGGCTACAGTACCAACGACATGACCTTTCGATACGATTCCATGGCTTGGTGGTCGGAATAAATCGCGCGGAAAATCGCCGAAGATGCGGTTTGCCTGTTTGAAGGACAGGACATCCGACATACGGGTAAAAGAGCGGCAAATAAAAACTGAGTCAACGGCCAACCGTTTGGCTGAGAACAGATTTGAAAATATAATGGCGGAAAGGGGATTTTTCAGAAGCGAAAGTTGAGGGGCTGATTAGGGGACGTCCAACTTGAAACACTCGACGGCGTTATCGGTCTCAGGCGCATCCAGCAATCCACCGGGATGGATTTTCCGTTTTGTGTCCATGAACCCATCATCTCGGTGTCATCGGCGTTGAGGACGCCTGGAGAGCCGCATAGGCTCGCCTTCGCTTCAATTCGTTGGCACTTTGAGTGTCAGGCGACCTCTTGTGTGGATCAAGGGCTTTGTTGTAGAATAAAAATTATGAGAAAAAGATTCCGCATGGTTTTCGTCTTTTCGGTCGTCGCGCTGGCGTCAAGCGGGCTAATTCCGGCGCAGGAACTTTCTTTAACGCCATTCGTCAATCCATTCATCGGGACAGATCCGAATTCCTTCAGCAAGGCGGGTATCGCGTTCGATACCGGAAACGTATTTCCAGGCGCGGTTTGCCCGCGTGGCATGCTTGCATGGAGTCCCGATACGACGCATCAGGACAAAATTGCCGGCGGCTATTGGTATCCAGATGACAAAATTTATGATTTCAGTTTGACACATTTCAGCGGCCGGGGCGTGTGTTGTTTGAAAGACATTCCGTTCATGCCGGTGATCAAAGTAATCAGCAGTTCGCCGGGAACAAATTGGGGCCAGTTCGCCGCGCGTTTTTCGCACGCCAACGAAAGCGCCGCGCCCGGCTTTTATCGTGTCAAATTCGACAATCATATTGAGACGGAATTGACAGCGACGCCGCGCTCCGGCATGGCGCGATTTGCTTTCCCGGAAAAATCATCGGCGACGTTGCTTATTCGCGTGGACAGTTCAGTTTCCATCGCCGGAGACGAAGTGACCGGGTACCATGTTGGCCGGGTACCAGGGGGGGTTCACCGGCTCAGTTACACAATTTATTTCGCCGCGCAATTTGACCGTCCGTTTCAAAGCGCGAAAACCTGGGCGGCCGATGCCGTCAACGATTCAACAAACGCGGAAAATAATTCGTGCGGAGCGATTTTAACATTTGACACGGCAACAAATCCAGTCGTGCAAGCGCGCGTGGGAATATCTTATGTGAGTATCGAAAACGCCAGAGCTAATCTGGAAGCGGAAAATCCGGGATGGGATTTTGCCGCAGTCCGTCAAAAGGCGAAAGCTGCCTGGAACACCGAGTTGAATCGCATCCAGGTCGAAGGCGGAACGCGGGAAGAGCGGCAGGCTTTCTACACCGCGTTGTATCATTGTTTCATGCACCCTAATTTGCTCGAAGATTGCGACGGGGAATATCCGGGCATGGATTTGAAAATCCACACTGTCAAAGCTGGCCATCATCAATACCAAAACATTCCGGCGTGGGACCAATGGCGTTCCTACGCGGCACTCATCGCGATTCTGGCGCCTGACCAGAGCAGCGACATCGCGCAATCGCTGGTCAATTACGCGGAGCAGGATGCGAGCGTCCGGAGCAACGGCGGCGGTTTGCCGCGATGGGAACAGGTCAACCGCAATTCCGGCGGCATGGTCGGCGACGGCGACGACGCAATCATTTCCACCGATTACGCTTTTGGTGCACGGCAATTTGACACAAAAGCCGCTTTGGCTGCAATGGACAAAGGCGCGTCCGTGCCGAAGACGACTTCCGATGGCGCCAGCGTGCGTGAGGGTTTGAAGGATTATCTGACGTTGGGTTACGTGCCGAATGAGGCCGCGGTGACTTTGGAATACTGCAACAACGATTTTGCGATCGCGCAATTCGCCCAGGCGTTGGGCGAAAGGGAAAAATACGCCGGGTATTTGGGCCGCGCGCAAAGTTGGACAAATCTTTTTGACGATTCCACCGGATATATCCGTCCGCGAAACGTCGATGGAACCTGGATGACAAATTTTTCAGTAAGTTCCAGCAAAGGTTTTGTTGAAGGCACGGCGGCGCAATATGTCTGGATGGTGAATTTCAATTTGCACGAATTAATTAATAGAATGGGCGGCGATGATAAAGCCGTTCAACGTCTGGATTATTTGTTTACGAAGTTAAACACGGACCCGTTCAAAGGGGACAAGGCTTACATGGGCAACGAACCGTGCGAAGAAACGCCGTGGGTTTATGATTTCGCAGGCGCACCGGCGCGCACGCAGGCGGTGGTCCGCCGGATTCAAACCGAATTGTTTACTGACAAGCCCAATGGATTTCCCGGTAATGACGACGCCGGCGCGCTGTCCTCATGGTATGTTTTTTCTGCGCTCGGCCTTTATCCTGAAATTCCCGGCGTGGCGGGTTTTGCGGTCGGCAGCCCACTGTTTCCCAAAGCGACCATCCATTTGGAAAACGGTTCAACGATTCAAATTGTCGGAGATGGAGCGTTGCCTGGAAATCCTTATGTTCAGAAACTGAAATTGAACGGCAATAATTATACCAGCAGTTGGATTCCCTGGTCGGCTTTGTCGGAGGGAGCCACTTTAAGTTTCAGTCTTGGAGACAAACCGTCTGATTGGGGCGATGACCAGCCGCCACCGTCCCTTGATGCTGCCGAGCCATAGTCCCGGATTTCTGCGTAACGAAATATATAAAATGAATCGAAGAGAATTCATTCAACACGCTTCACTGACAACCTCTGGCGTCGTGCCAGCTTCCACAAGCCGGGCGGACGAACCATTTTCTTTGTTGTGCGGATTGCCTGGGCAAACACGATCCTTTTTGCGACTTCAAGC
Source organism: Verrucomicrobiia bacterium (assembly GCA_035503995.1). Taxonomy (GTDB): domain Bacteria; phylum Verrucomicrobiota; class Verrucomicrobiia; order Limisphaerales; family UBA11358; genus UBA11358. The sequence goes on from DATJSQ010000007.1 coordinate 10,688, forward strand.
TGTGTATAAGACTGTGTATAAATGCTGGTGAATGCCTGGTGGCGTCCTAGCCGCCTTCAGGGCATGGGCTTGGGCACGGAAAGCGCGTGCCAGTAATACGACCAGAGATTGTTGAGTTTGCAAAGCTCCACGTGCCCGTCACAGCACGCCACGTTGACTGCCCCGGGCAAACGCGTTTGGGCGTTGATGATGTTATAGGTTGGCGCGTTGAGGGGAGATGCGAAGGCGTGCCGGGAAATGCAATACCGGGACATCATCTGGCCTTGAGTATTATCAGGTTGTGCGCCGCCGGGGGTGGTGCCGGTGTAAAAACTATACGGAGTCGGCAATGTGTCCCCTATCCCATTTGCAGTGCCGCTATTGGGCCAGCCATCCGGCCAGACGCCGTCCGTGAACATCGGGGTTTGGGACGTATGACGGACAAAATCCAATTTCCCAAACAATCCGTTTGGGCCAACGGTCGTTTGGTTCGCGGCATAGTAAGCAGCCGTGCCGGTATCGTTAGCACCCTGGTTCTGATACAGCCAGCCGTTGAGGCTGTAGCTTGAGGTGTTGGTGTACACGTCGAACATCCAGGTATAGTTGGCCGTTCCAGCCACCGCCGCCCCTGCGGCTCCTTCCCGGAAAAGGGCGGGCGGCATATTATTGGAAAGGGCGACAGGACAATAGCGAATGGCAAGCACCCGGGATTGATAGTTTATCAGTGAGGCCAGCCAGAGTGAGTTGCCGCCGCTATAATCCATCGGCCCGCAGTCCGTTGCATACATGATGCCCGTCACGGCCATTTGTTTGAGGTTGTTCTCGCACTGGAGGTCCATCGCCTTGCGTTTGGCCTCCGCCAGCACCGGCAGCAGCAGCGCCGCCAGAATGGCGATGATGGCAATAACCACCAGCAGTTCAATCAGGGTAAAGGCGCCGCTTGGGCATATCGTCACCAACGCCCTGTCCGAACGCCGCTTCAATTTAAGATTTCGCATATGGGCTGTTCCCAATCACGCGTTTGAGTCTCTTTCAACTGTCTCCATTTTCCGGAGTTTTGCAAGTTTTTTCGCATGTTTTTGCAGCCCGATTTCGCCTCTGCCGCATTCATTTTCGGGCGATGCCTCGCCCGTCCACGATTTTTTGAATTATTTGGTGGTTGTTCTTTAAATTTTCTACCGCTGTATTTGGATCCGATAGAATTTTGACGTTTCGGCGGGCATTATTATCAATGGCGAGGCCGCGCCCAGGTTGGTTGTCCACGGTCCAGCCACATTGGTGGCTTCCAGAAGCAGGCCGTTGCCCGGCCAACTCAAGGTAAGGCTGGTCCCATTCCAACTGTTGGTCAGCCATACGGCGCTGGGTACAATCTGGACAGCCGCCAAACCAAAGTTCTGGCCGTACCAATTCAAATCCACTTGAAGACCCGGCCCCGTCACGTCTTGAAAGAGAACATATTGCGCTCCGCTCGCCGAATTTTGCGCAGTTGCCGTGGCCTGAATCAACGGATTTGAATAATTATAACCATTCGCGTCGGTGAGAAGATACACTTGGGGACCGCCATTGATGTCAACCCCGGCAGTTCGACCGTCGGTATCCGAACTGACATAAACATACACGTCGTACGGACTGTAAGGAAGGTTGTCAAGGTCATACTGGCCATTGGCGGAACTTTCCACATCCGAATATCCGTTCATCAACTGCTCGTTGCCCGTCCACGTTGACTGATTGACCGACCACATGCTTTGCGCAGCATACGAAAACGTCACACCGGTTGCCGCGCCGCTACTGTCAGAGATCACGCCGGCATTGGGACCGATGATTTGCGCCATCCCGCCGGAATTGAAACCCGAAGGGTTCACATTATTCCAGTTTTGCTGCGGGACGACGCCGGCGGTATCCGAGTAGGTCAGCGCTTCCGGTGTATTTCCCCCCAAGGACCACTGACGGCCGGCAAAGTGAATCCCGATGCGATTTTGGGTAACCGGGACAAGCGGTGCAATTGCCGCCAGGTTGCTTATGGCTGTCGTAGGGAGCGCCTGACCATAGAGGGCGACCGCAGCCAGCGCGCCGTTGAAGAACCGTCCACCATATGGATCCTGACCGATAAAGGATCCTCCATTAAACGCCTGCAGAGGATTGGGATAGACATTTGTTGCCAAGGAAACAACGCCATTAGTGACCATGCATATCACCCCTTGTGTCGGCGTAATCTCCAGGGCCACAAATGTCCACCGATTCTCCGGGGGAACCAGCCCGGAATTCCAATTATAAGTATTGGGATCATTGTTCCAATTGTAGCGCAATTCATTGGCCGTGCCAAAGTTCAGTCCGCAAACAGTGCTGTTGGTCCGGCAGAAGAAGATGCCAGCCCAAGATGACTCCGATCCACTGGGATCAATCCAGGCGGTGATTGTCAGAACATTCGTGTTCACGTTCATCGCGGGCAACTGGATGCTGGCGCTGCCGCCGTCGAACCCGGCCGCATAGTTGTTGGTTTCAAATTCAGGAAAATAAGGCGGACGCGGGCCGTCCAGCCCCATCGTGAACCCGCCGGAGTATATCCCGTTATACGGGACGATTGATTCATACGCCACATCTCCAGTAGTTTCGTTCAAAGGCCAGAAGGCAATTGGGGTTTTGGACAGCACTTGTGTGGTATAAGGAGACACGGCCAAGGCAATCGGAGTCGCGCTGATTTGCACGGAATTCGAGCTTTCATCGCCTTGCGCGTCCGTTGCCGACACGACATAGTAATAGGTCGTGCCGTTTGTCACAGCTTTATCCAAATAGCCCGTGCCTGGAACATTGCTTGCAATAGTCGTGTACGGACCGCCATTCGTCGTCGAGCGTTTCACGTTGCAACCGGTGGTGGCAGAGGATGGCATCCAATTCAAATTAACCTGGTTGTTCCCAGCCTCCTCAGTCAGTCCCGTGGGCGCGGCGAACACGAGCACGGGGCCGCTGGCGGCGGAAGCTGAATTAGCACTCTCATCACACGCGCTCACCGCAGAGACAACATAGTAATATATCATTCCCGGTACCACGTTCGTGTCCATAAAATTCGTTTTTGTCAACCCACTCGCAATGCTGCTGTAAGGCGTGCCGCTGGTTGAACGCCAAACATTATAACTGATTGCACCGGCGGAAGCGTCCCATTGGACAAAAACCGCCGGCAAACTGCCTGGCATGACTGTGGCTGTGACTCCCGTTGGCACGGACGCCGTCATGCAGGCGGTCACCGCAACTTGAGATGAATTTGCGCTTTGGCCTGCAAGATCCACAGCCGAAACGACATAAAAATAGGTCGTCCCATTGACGACATTGGTGTCGGTGAAAGAGGCTATTGGCGCAGTCCCAATCGTTGTGTAAGGCCCGTTATTCTGAGTCGCTCGTTGGACGTTATAATTGGTTGCGCTAATTGTTGGATTCCAGGTCAAGCTGATTGGATTGCCGGGAGTTGCGGTCAAGCCTGTCGGCGCATACGGCGGCGCCGGTATCGTATTTGTGACCGTCACCAGCGCATTCGCCCAATCCGCATGGCCATAGTTAATGTTATTATCTCCATCTCCCACCCCCAAAATCAACCGGTGCACACCGGTCACATCCAGATTGATCGTCTGTGGCGGATTGGTCGTAATGACGCCGCTGTAATAGATTTGCGTTCCATCGGCAAAAACGTAGAACTGCAGCGAGGCGCCTTGATTCAACGCATCGTCATCCAGACCGATAGTTGCTTGAAAACGTGAACAAATTCCGCCCAGATCATAATCAAGACCCGCAAATGAATTGACGCCTATGCCATTGGTGTAGATCACTCCTCCCAGGCTGATGGGGTTGCCAGCGATGTCTTTGTTCATAACGATCGTTCCCCAACCGGTGTAGGCATAGACGGGTTGAAGGCCGGTGAGATAGTTGGTGCCCATCACCGGCAATGCTGGCGGAGTGCCAACGATCTTTAGCATCATGGCGGAGTTCGATCCCACATTCGCCGTAAAACTATTTGTGAACGTTCCCAGATTGGTATGTGCCCACAAGTCGCGTACGGTCGCTGTCCCCGCTTGCAAACCAAGGTTTGTCCAATAACAGGTGATATTCGTGGCGGGACCCAGCCGGTTGAATAACACCACCGCCTTGG
>DATJSQ010000008.1:0-6772 GCA_035503995.1 Verrucomicrobiia bacterium
CTGTGCGGGTTGGGTTTCGGCAACATCTGGCCCATGCTCTTTTCCATCACGGTGGAGGAACGGCCGGAGCGCGCCAATGAGTTGAGCGGATTGATGTGCATGGCCATTTCCGGCGGGGCGCTGGTGCCATTGCTGATGGGCCGACTTGTGGATGCGGGTTGGAAGGCGCTTGCTTTTGTCGTGCCGCTCGGCTGCTTCATTTATTTGCTACTGCTGTCATTCAGGGGCGTCAAAAAGACAATGGCTACCGAACCGGCGAAGGCCTGAGTCAAAATGGATTTAAGGATCATTGGAATGATCCGTGGATGGCCGCAATGTTTCGCCAAATCCAAAAACCCAATAAGAATCAAAGCATTATGAATTACAACCAGGACAAACGAATTGTCATGACCCTTGACGCGGGTGGAACGAGTTTCCGGTTCTCCGCCATGCGCGGCAATCAACCAATCACCGGAACAGTAACCATGCCCTCCAATGGCGACGACTTGAAAAAGTGCGTCGCCAACCTCGTTGAGGGCTTTACGCAAATCAAAAAGCAATGTCCGAGGCCGCCGGTGGCCGTGAGCTTCGCATTTCCGGGACCGGCGGATTATCCGGCAGGAATCATTGGTGATCTTGGCAACCTGCCGGGATTCCGCGGCGGCGTCGCGCTCGGACCGATGCTGGAGGAAAAATTCCGCATCCCCGTTTTTATCAATAACGACGGCGAACTGTTTGTCTATGGCGAAGCCATCGCCGGTTTTCTGCCTTATATCAACGGTTTGTTAAAAAAGGCCGGCAGCGTTAAACGCTACAATAATCTATTTGGCGTCACGCTCGGCACCGGCTTTGGCGGCGGCATTGTGCATAACGGCGAACTATTCGCCGGCGACAACTCGAACGCCTCGCAAATCTGGCTGGTACGAAACAAACTCGAGTCGCAGATGAATGCGGAGGAAGGCGCCAGCATCCGCGCCGTTCGGCGTGTTTATGCCGAAGGCGCCGGTATTGCAGTTGACCAAGTTCCAGACCCGCGTGGCATTGAGGAAATTGCGCTTGGTAAAGCGTCCGGCAACCGTGCCGCCGCAGTCGAAGCATATCGCCGGCTGGGAGAAGTTGTCGGCGACGCACTGGGTAACGCGCTGACATTGATTGACGGCTTGGCCGTGATTGGTGGCGGTGTTGCGAAAGGCTGGCGGCTGTTTCTGCCGGCGCTCGTGAACGAGTTGAACAGCTCCTACACCGCCCCGAATGGCAACAAATTTCGGCGCCTGCCCGAAGTTGCCTTCAACCTGGAAGATTCCGATCAGTTAAAAACATTTCTCCAAGGGAAACCGCGAACCATCACCGTTCCTGGCGGGCGCCGTAAAATCAAATATGATGCCCTGCAGCGTATTGGCGTGGGAATTTCGCGACTGGGGACCAGTGAAGCTGTGGCAATTGGCGCTTATGCATTTGCCTTACGAAAGCTCGATGCCCGATGAGGCAAATACGCTGCCGCCGCTGATGGGAAGAATTGCCGATATTACCCACAATCTCCAATTCGCCTTTATCGTCCCACTCATCGCCTGCGCCTACGTCGGGTTCTACGGTTTCATTGGCCATAAATTGGACGCGCCGGCAAACTGGTTTCGGCATAACGTTCAAATCAATGCCCGATTGCGTGTTTGGAAAATCGTTGCGTCCTTTTAGGGACACGCCGCGCGCCGGCGGGGGCGCGATCAAGGGTTGCCTTGGCCCTCGCGCGACCAATGAATGGCATGCAGCATCACTTCAGTCGAGCTTTTGAGTTGCAGTTTTTCCTTGATGCGGTTTCTGAATGAATTGACTGTGGGGACCGTCACGTTCATTTCCTCGGCAATTTGCCGGACGCCTTTTCCGACGCCGAGCATTTGAAAGACCTCGAGTTCGCGGTCACTCAGTTTTTCCAGGGGGCTGAGAGGGACTTCCTCGGATCCACGCATGAATTTTGTGATGACGGAGCTGGCCATTTTTTCACTCAGGTGCATGTCGCCCCCCAGAACTTTGCGAATGGCTGATTTTACGGTTTTGGCCGGCTCTTGTTTCATGACGTAACCCATGGCCCCCGCCCGCAAGGCCCGCTCCGCATACAGGGATTCATCATGCATGGAAACAACCAATACCTGGAAATCTTCCGATTCATTTTTTATCGCTTTGATCAGGTCAATGCCGCTCGTGCCACCCAGGCTGATGTCCACCACGACCAAATCGGGTTTAACCTGGCGTATTCCCTCCAATGCGCTTTCCGCTTCCGCGGCGTCTCCGCATACGGTTAAATCCGGTTCCCGGTCAATCAATTGCCGAAGCCCGTCGCGAAACATGGCATGATCGTCCACGAGAAATATTCGGCTCTTTTCTGTTGGCGGTTTGTTCACAAAGGGGATTTTTCAGCCTTTTGTCTCTTGTCCGGCGGTGTGCGGACTGTTTGATAAAATATACATGCTAAACGCGTGCCATTACCAGGGGAACTTTTCAAGTCCAAAGTGGCTCCGATTGTTTTGGCCCGATATTGCATGATCCGTATCCCCATTCCCGTGGCACTCCCGTTTGCCTCCTTAAAGCCAGTCCCATCGTCTTCTATCCTCAACACGAAATGACTGTCGGCCTGCCTGAGGGAAATGATCACATGCGCGGCTTTTCCGTGTTTTACGGCATTTAACACCGCTTCCTGGGCAATATAGTATAAGTGGACTGCCACCGCGTTTTCCAATGTCGGGGAAGGCCCCTCACAAAACAATTCGCATCTGGTTTTGAATAAATTCGTGGCATGGGCGGCAAGATCTTCAAGAGCCATCAGAAAACCGGTCTCTTCCAGGTGCACGGGAAATAATCCCCGCGCGACACTTCGGGCCTGGGTAATCGCTTCGTTAATAAGACCGCCAATGCGCTCCGCTTCGGAAACTTCCGGAAAATCCTTCTTTTGGAGCTGGTCGGCCAGGATGTCCATGCGATAAGCGATTCCGGCCAATTGTTGGCAGACACCGTCATGCAGATCATGTCCGATGCGTTGCTGTTCGCGGTTGCTGATTTCCAAAATTTCTTTCTCCAACCGTTTGCGTTCGGTGATGTCACGCGCGATGCCTTCCACCTCCACCGTCATTCCCTCCTGCCGGACCACGCGCGCCCCGATCTCCAGCCGCACTCGTTGTCCCTGGCCGTCAATAAAATCCCATTCCTGCGGCGGCAATTCGGCGTTTTGAACCATTTGGTCAAACCATTTTTCCGCGGCGGCGCGCTGTTCTTCCGGGATAAATTCCGTCAGCCGTTTCGCGATAATTTCGTCCCGCGGCCGTCGAAACAATTGTTCCCCGGTTTGGTTGACGGAGGTGATGCGGCCGGTGAGATCACAGGTAAAAACCATATCATTGGCATTTTCAAACAGGTTTTCATAACGGCCTTTCAATGCCGCTTCCATCCGGAGTTTTTCGCGGATGATTCGGGTCTGCTTTTGAACCCTTCGGCGCAGGTTGGCGACCCACGCGAAGGCCGCCAGCACAATGACTCCAAGAATGCCCACTGCCCAAAGCAGTTTCTGCAGATTCCACCAGGGCGGCGATTTAAGGACCGCCACATCCGCGTTCGAGCGCATTAGAATACGGAACGATTTCGCGCGCCAGGTTTGACCCGCCTGCCATGTCCCCGTTTCAATCAAACAAACTCCCGTCACCGCAACCGTGTCGCCATTTTCCAAATTTGCGAAATCCATTCCCCCGTCCTTCGTCTCGAGATAGGCGTGAAATATGAATCCCGTGTCCGTCTGGAGAACGAGAAACCGTTCGATGGGCGCCCGGTCAATGATCTTCGCTTCGAGACGCACCAGCCGGCAGTCGTGAGTTCCTTGCAGGGCCTCGTCCGTGCCAATCGCGTCCGGCACGGGTTGCGGGCCGGAACCGATTTTTCGGAAGATTGCGTCCTGCAACATCGGTGTGTATTCGCCTTTGGCCGGAAATCCCAAAACTTCCACCCGGTCGCCGGGAAGCAAACCACCGGCCTGCCGCGTTTCCACGTACAAACCTTCCCTCGCATCCTCAATATACATGGCATCGTCATCCTGCCGGTAAATAACTGTGCCTTCGACCTTGACCCGATGACCATATGGGCCTCGCGGCGTAAATTGCAAAAGCTCCTCAATCGGCAGGGTGGGAGCGTCAAATGGATTCCGCGGAGCAGCGGTTTCAATAACCAGGTCCGTCGGGCGCGGCACCAAAAGCCGGATGTCGAACAGCTGCCGTCGGCGGTTGAATTCAGTCACGCACACGCCGCGAACAGCAATGGTGCTGTCCACTAAATCGCCGCTTTGCGCGAGCGGCAATTTCCTGGCATACGCTGTCAGGCGTCCTCCGCCCGTGGCGATGTCCACCAGGAAATACCCGCTCTGGTCGTCAAATCGGGCCGCTCGAACAATGCCATGACTTTCCACAAATTGGCTGTCTTCCTGGCCGCTGGCGATTTGTTGAAATGAAACCGGGTCGGCTTCGGGAAGGGTGCCGGCCCCGAGAATGTTTACCTTATCGGCCATGACAACGGGCGCGAAATCGCCCGGGTCCGTTTCGCCTTCGATTTCAATCAATTGTCCGGCAGCCAGAGGTGGATTGCCCAGGGCCGGATCGAGCCTGAAATAAATCCCGGCTGTTTTGTCCTGCACGAAGAGGTAAAAGTTGTTCGGATCGCAAAACGTTACCACGCCGCGCAAATGAACGGCATAGTGAAGCGCCGCTTGTTCCTGGGTCAATTGCCTGACCTGGTCCGCTGTGAACAACTCATTGGTTGGTCTCTCCTGGCCCCCCGCTTCCAGAGCTCCGCAGAAAACCAGAAACAACAAAGCGGCGCCGCGGATGGTGCTCCATATTGACATACAAATGACCTGTCAATCAGTCTTATCATAAACCCGCACGTAGTCCACCTGCATTTCTCCTGGAAAAACGGTATTGGTGTCGGGATTGCCGTCGTATTGGCCTCCGATTGCGAGGTTCATAATGATATAAAACGGCTGGTCGAACGGGGCCGGGTAGGGCGCATCGGCCGTGGACCAGTTTGTTTGCGTCTCATAAAGTTGGTTGTCCACGTACCAACTGATGGAATTGGTGGTCCAATCCAAATCATACGTGTGAAAATTGCCCGCCCCATTGCCCACCGGAAACGTATAAAGGGCAGTCTCTTGACGGTGCCCGCCATCGGGACCGGCGTAATGAATAGTCCCTTGGACGACAGCCGGATAGTCCCCTTTGTTTTCGACGATGTCAATTTCGCCGCATGACGGCCACCCGCCGTAAGGAGAGTCTTGCGGCATAAGCCAAAGCGCCGGCCAATAACCCTTGCCCTGCGGAAACTTCGCCCGAAATTCAAAACGTCCGTATTTTTGCGCAAACAAACCTTCACTTTTCATCCGGGCCGAAGTGTATGCAAAACCGTTGGTGCTTTCCTGCCGGGCCACAATATGCAGCACGCCGTTGCTGACGTAGGCGTTGTCGGGGCGGTCGGTATAAAACTCGAGTTCCTGATTTCCCCAGCCATTATGATTCCCGGTCTCAAATTGCCAATGGTTGGTGTCTATCGAATCATTATTGAATTCATCGCTCCAAACGAGTTTCCAACCGCCAAAGGTTTGATAGGATGCCAAACCCGCTGTGGCGAGGATAATGGCTGCAATGAATAACTTAGGGAGCATTTTCATAATTTAAATTCTAAAACGGCGCTCAATAGGATTTTTCCGCAAAGACATCGTTGAAATCCGTGTCCAAATCCGCCCATTTCCAACTTTCAACGTGCCCATCGCAGAACGAAAAGACTGCGCGGCCGGAATGGCGGCAGGCAGCCTGTTTTTGGGACGGAACCGTCAGCCAGCCGGACCCGACGACTGGTTGAACGACCGTGATGTCCGTATAATAGCTGGCGGGCAATTTATTGATGGTTTCGATGGTTTGGGGATCGCCGACATCGCCGACGAGCCAGATCTGGCTGACGCGTCTGACCACGTTTATGTTTTGGCTGCCTTGGAAACCGTCGCTGAGGTTTAGATAATAACGAATAAGGCAATTGGCCGGGTTGACCGTGTCTTCAAACGGACCATAACCCTCGCACGGAGAATCGTAATAAGCGACCGTGCTGGCGAGGATGTCGGCATTCTGAACCGCAGGACAGCGCCAGACATTATTGGAGAACGTGTTGCTGGTGATATAATTGCCTTTATTAAGGTATCTGAACCACCAATTGGTGGTATGCATGGCAAAATTATACTGATTCAAGGGCGGAAAGAAGCCGTTATTATCGTTGACGTACATTGAAATGGCCAATCCGATCTGCTTGTTGTTGTCGGCACAGCCGATTGCTTTGGCCCTGTTCTGAGCGGCACTGAGGACAGGCAACAGGAGGGCCGCCAGAATGGCGATGATGGCTATGACCACCAGCAATTCAATCAGGGTAAATCCGGTCCGATGAGCCAAGTCCCGGGCGTTCACAACTGTTTCCGGATTTTCGTCCTTACTTCCCGCACAGGCCAAATTTCTCCACTTCCGACAGCCGTTATCGTTAACGATGGTCAATGTTTGCCAAGTTTGTCTCATTGGAAACACGCCAACCGCCCAATCAATTAAACACCGGAGTTTCCCGATGAACACGGCTATCGTAGATCGCCAAGACATTGGCTGCTGGCTGAATGAGTGTCGGCACATACGTCTGGCATATTTCGATCAACGAACTGTAATACTTTATATCACATGCAAGGCGTAAGTGTCAACGGTTTATTTTCAAATATTTTGTGATGCACGTGATT
>DATJSQ010000009.1:0-7138 GCA_035503995.1 Verrucomicrobiia bacterium
TGCTATCAGAAAGGCAGCAGGAAACCCTCATGGACAAGTTGCGTTGAATCTTCCCCAGTTAAATAGACTTGAAAGTCGTCCTGATCCTAAAAAGGAACTTCAGAGGGCACTCCGAATCGCGAGTGAATTAACGGGCCGGCGGCTTAAAAAATTCAATACAACACAGGCTTTTTGGAGAATAGTAGATTTTTTAGACGATTTTTCGCCTTTGAGGCAGCTGCCAGCATATTCCGCTTTCGAGAATGCGGTGTATCGAATGAATATTAACAATTGGAAGGAGGGTTTTTATGGTTTGGATCAAAGCGCCGATAATTAGCTCCCTGCCGCTCATCCATTTTATCCGCCTGCATACCTGGCTATCTGTGGTTGAGCAATGAAAAACGTCGTTTTACTCGGCTCGACCGGTTCCATCGGCACCAGCACGGTGAAGGTGGCCGGGGATTTGCCGGACCGTATCCGGCTGCTCGCGCTCGGAGCGGGAAACAATGTCGAGTTGCTGCTCAAACAGACCCGCAAGCACAAGCCGGCCGCCATCTCCATCGGCGATCCCGCTAAGGCCAGGGAGCTTCAAAACGCCCTCGGCACGTTCACCCACGTTTTTTCAGGCGATGAAGGATTGGTCAAGCTGGCGACGTTGCCGGACGCGGACATTGTCTTGATTGCCATCGTCGGGACAGCCGGATTGAAGCCCGCGTTGGCGGCAATCCGCGCCGGCAAGGACATTGCCGTTGCGTCGAAGGAAATTCTCGTGATGGCGGGCGAAATTGTAATGAATGAAGCGCGCAAATACGGTGTGCGCGTTTTGGCGGTGGACAGCGAGCACTCGGCGATCTTTCAATGCCTGGATGGAAAACCTCCCGGTTCGGTTCGCAAGCTTTGGCTCACCGCCAGCGGCGGCCCATTTCGTGACAAAACCCTGTGGCCGAAGGAGAAATTTTCGGAGATCACCGTCGAGCGCGCGCTCAAGCATCCGTCCTGGGTGATGGGCCGGAAAATCACGATTGATTCGGCCACGCTGTTCAACAAGGGGCTGGAAATGATTGAGGCGCGCTGGCTTTTTGATATTGAAATGGCGCGGGTCGCCGTCGTCGTCCACCCGCAAAGCATCGTTCATTCAATCGTGGAATTTGTGGACGGCGCCATGCTGGCGCAGCTTTCGAAACCGGACATGTGCCTGCCCATCCAATATGCGCTGACCTATCCCGATCGCGCGCCGAGCGACCGGGTGCAGACGAATTTCGCAAAATTGGGCCAATTGACCTTTGAAGAGCCGGACACGGAGCGTTTTCCGGCCATCGAACTTGCCCGCCGGGCCGGGGAAATCGGCGGAACGCTCCCCGCAGTCTTGAACGCCGCCAATGAAGTCGCGGTCGAAGCCTTCGTGAACCGAAAAATCACCTTCCCGCAAATCACCGAAACGGTCCGGCGCGCCCTGGACGCGCATAGCGTCATTGCGCATCCGACGCTGGACCAAATACTGGGGGCGGATGCGTGGGCAAGGCGGCACGCTTTGAATTGCTAGCGGGCCTATTGCAATATCCGGCATTTAAGACCGATCATTGTGGATTTGGAATTCCCTGATGTATATTCTGTGCGGACATATTTAGCATGACTATTTTGATCTTCATTTATGTGGCGGCCGTCGTGATGTTGGCCTTCGGCGCCTCCATCTTCTTCCATGAACTGGGACACTACTGGGTCGCGCGGCGAATCGGCATGAAGGTTGAGGAATTCGCCGTCGGTTTCGGCCCGAAACTTTACGGGTTCAAGCGCAAAGGCATTGAATATTCCCTGCGTTGGATTCCGGCGGGCGGTTTTGTGAAATTGCCGCAGATGATCACGTCCGAAGCGCTCGAAGGCCATGCCAATGAGCCGGTCCTGCCGGCGGCGCCATGGCAAAGAATCCTGGTCGCCTTTGCCGGGCCGTTTATGAACGTGGTTTTTGCCTTTGCCATTGCCACGGTCGTTTATTTCGCCGGCCTTCCCGTGGCAGTCAATCCTTCCATCATCGGCTATGTCGAACCCAATTCGCCCGAGGCAAAAATGGGCATTCACGAGGGCGACCGGATTGTTTCTGTGGATGGGAAACCCGTCACCTCATGGCAGGAGATCACAATGGATACCATCCTGGCCCGTACGACGGTCTTGCTCGTGACCATTGAACACAATGGCCACGATCATACCTATAGTCTCCAGACTTCAACCGATAATGCTCTGGCGCTGAAGATGCTGAATCTCGATCCGCGTGATCATCCCGACATCCAGAGTGTCCTTTCGGGCAGCCCGGCGGAAAAGGCGGGACTTAAGCCGAAGGACGTCATCGTCTCCTTTGGGAGCGTGCCGGTGGTCAGCCGCGAACAACTCATTGATTTGGTGCGCCAGCGTGGCGGCCAACCGAGCCAGATCCAGGTCGAGCGCAATGGAAAACGGTTGACATTCACTATCACACCCGCGATTGACCCGACGACCAAAATTGCGCGAATCGGTGTCGAGCTGGGCGCGGGTGAAACAGAAGTCTATGTCGTCGAAAAGCCCGGGCCCTCGCCGTGGGCGCAAGTGCGTGATGTCGTCAACAAGACCTTTGAAACCATCGGCGCGCTGATTCATTCGCATGAAACGGGCGTAGGCGTCCAGGATTTGAGCGGGCCGGTCGGCATCCTGAGCATTCTGGCGGTGGAAACAAAAACCGATTTCCGGCTCACTTTGAGTTTTCTCGTCCTCCTCAACATCAACCTCGCCATCATCAATTTGTTGCCCATTCCCGTGCTCGACGGCGGCCATATCCTGATTGCAATTATTGAAAAAATCCGCCGGCGTCCATTGAGCCTGAAATTTATCGAAGTGGTGACCACGGGATTTGCCGCATTGCTGATCGGGTTCATGCTGTATGTGACTTTCTATGGCGACGTCAGGCGGTTTTCCATCTATCGCGAAATGTTTGAGGACCATGCTCAAATCGAGCAGGCCAGCCAGCCGCCGAATGCTCCGGCGCCGCCCGCCAGCGCCGCCCCGCAAAAGTAGGCCGTTAGGATAAGAACCGGTGGAGCGTGTGCCAGGACGGGGACCGTCGCGCTCCGCACAAAACGGCTTGCAACTTTCAACGTTCGGCTTGAAACTGTGACCGTGCGCTATTGCGAATCTCCATTTTTCCACCATCGGCGGAGGACGCGCGAAGTTGTCATCGGCGATCCCCAGAATGGCGGTGTCATTATCGGCGGCAACCACCCCGTCGTGAAGCAGTCCATGCTCACGTGTGACACAATGGACACCGCCGAATGCGTGAAACAGACGCTCGAGTTGGTGGCCGTCGGCTGCCAGATCGTTCGGATTACGGCGCCCACGGTGAAGGACGCCGCCAATTTGCGGAACATTGTGGCCGAATTGCGCGAACAAAAATGCCGCGTGCCCATCGTCGCCGACATCCATTTCAAACCCGAAGCCGCGATGGAAGCCGTCAAATGGGTCGAAGTCGTCCGGGTCAATCCCGGCAATTACGCCGATTCCAAAAAATTTGCCGTGAAGGAATACACGGACGAGCAATACTCCGCCGAACTCAAGCGCATCGAGGAAAAGTTCACGCCGCTGGTGATTGAATCCAGGAACTTGAAGCGCGCCTTGCGAATCGGCACCAATCACGGCTCCCTTTCGGACCGGATCATGAACCGTTACGGCGACACGCCGCTGGGCATGGTCGAGAGCGCCCTGGAATTTGCCCGCATCTGTCGCAAGCACGATTTCCACAACTTCAAATTCTCGATGAAATCCTCCAATCCCAAGGTGATGATTGAATGCTACCGCTTGCTCGTGGCGCGGCTGGAAGAGGAGGGGCCCGATTGGAATTATCCGATTCACCTGGGCGTCACGGAGGCCGGCGAAGGCGAGGACGGGCGGATCAAATCCGCCATCGGGATCGGCTCGCTGCTCGGCGACGGGCTGGGCGATACGATTCGCGTTTCGCTCACCGAGGATTCGCCGCGCGAGATTGAGGTTTGCAACGATTTGCTGGCGCAGATCCCCATTCTTTCAAATTCAAAAGTTGCGATTTCGGATTCCGAATTTCCGTTTGATCCGTTTCATTTTGAACGGCGCGAAACGCCGGAGATTGAACTGGCCGACGGCGTTAAATGCGGCGGCGAACAATTGATGCGCGTCGTGGTCACTCAGGCAACCTGGGACAAGGTCGCGCGGAAAATCCGGCCCAACGATGACGTAAAGCCCGAAGCGGTTTATGAAAGTCTGAACGTCGCCGAAATTGACCCGACCCGGGATTTCGAAATCAATTGCGAAACCCAGCTTGTGACCGTGAGGGACGGCGTGAACCTTCCCGCCATTACCGCCTTCCGATTGCTTGCGGCGAAACTCAAACGGCTGGGCCGGAACAATCCAATTTTGCTCAAGGACTGCATCGCTTTTGAACCCGTTCCATTGGAGCCGAAAATCGCCCTGCTCCGCGCCTCGGTGGTCGTCGGCTCGCTGCTGGCGGACGGGATTGGCGACGCGGTCCTGATTCGCGGCGAGGCGGGGGGCGGCCAATCGTTGCGGCTGGCGTACAATATCCTCCAGGCGGCGGGCTGCCGCAGCTTCAAGACGGATTACGTCGCCTGTCCGAGTTGCGGCCGGACATTGTTCAATCTTCAAACCGTGACCGCGCGCATCAAGGCGCGGACGGAACATTTGAAGGGCGTGAAGATCGCCATCATGGGCTGCATTGTGAACGGTCCCGGCGAAATGGCGGATGCGGATTTTGGATATGTGGGCGGCGCGCCCGGCAAAATCAATCTCTACGTGGGCAAACAGGCCATCAAGTTCAACATTCCCGAAGCCGAGGCTGTGGAACGCCTGGTGGACCTCATCAAGGAACACAATAAGTGGGTCGAGCCGGAAGCGAAGGATCTGGTCAATGCTTGATGTGCCGCCATGATGGATGCCATCTGCGGTCAAAATGACTGAATTACTCAATAGGCCCTGCCCGGTTTGTCAGGAGCCCCAGGCGGACCCCTTTCTGAATAAAGACGGCCTTTGTCTTATGCGCTGCCGGTGTTGTTCGATGATTTACGCAAATCCAGTCGCGGCGGAAATGGCCAGCGGCGCCTTTTATGACCGGGTGGGTTCGGAATATCTCTCGCCGGATAAACTCGAAAGCGATTACTCGGACGTTCGCTTCGAACGCGAATTGCGGCTGTTCAGGTCGCATTGTTCATCGGGGGCGGTCCTGGACGTGGGGTGTTCCTCCGGCGCATTCTTATTCCAATTAAACAAGCGGTATCCGGAGGATTATCAAATTTTGGGAACGGACGCTTCGGGCCCGCCGCTGGATTATGCCGCCAAAATGAAAGTGCCGGTCATCAGGGAAAATTTTCTCACGCATTCGTTCCCACAATCATTCGATGCCGTTGCCTTTTGGGCCGTCATGGAGCACTTGTTCGAACCGCAATTGTTCCTTGAAAAAGCCTCGACGATTCTCAAACCCGGCGGGCTTTGTTTCATCCTCGTGCCCAACATGCGCTCGATGGCCGTGAGATTGCTGGGCGCGAACTATCGCTACATTTATCCCGAACACCTGAATTATTTCACCCCCGCGACCTTGAGAAAATTTATGGAGCGGGAATTTGTGTTGGTGGATTTGAAATCGTCGCATTTTAATCCCGTGGTGATCTGGCAGGACTTCCGCCGCGGCGCAGGCGGCGTGTCACGTGAGAAACGATATGAATTGCTGAAACGAACGACGGCTTACAAGAAATCTCGGTGGATGGCGCCGGCCAGGGCCGGTTATCGGCTGACGGAAAAAGTCCTGGGTAAAATGTTGTTGGCGGATAACCTGGTGATCATCGGCCAAAAAGTGTAGCGCGTCGTTCTATCAGATCAAATTTTTCCATGGTCGTTCCATTCTCGTTGCTGCTTCTCTTCCGCCACGGCCATCCGATACACCTCGCTTCCCGCCAGTAAAAAGAGGCCGCTGCCGTAGGGGGCGGTCGAATCGGCGGAAAATTGTTTCGGCTCGCTGCCGGTGGGCTGAACATGCGTCACCCGACCGTCAGCATCCACGCATTGGACAAGCGCCGGCCAGGCCTTTCGGATAGCGGGACCGAATATCTTTGGGTCGAGCAGACCCTGGTTAATTCCCCAGGCCAGACCGTAGGTGAAGAGCGCCGACCCGCTGACTTCCGCCATCGGATAATCCCCCGGGTCCTCAAGACTCGCGTGCCAGAGGCCGTCCGGTTGCTGGCAGGCGACAATTTTCCCCGCCATGTCCTTGAACAATTTTTCGAAGCGGGAACGGCCCGGGCCGTTTGCCGGCAAGTACTCGAGCACTCTCACGATGCCGCCGAAGACCCAGCCGTTGCCGCGGCTCCAGAAAATTTTCGCGCCATTCGTTTCCCGTTTGTCGAAAAAAGTGCTGTCGCGAAAAAACAGGTGCTCGTCCTTGTCATAAAGAAAATCCACGGTGCGCCAGAAATTGGTGACGCCAAAATTCAAATAACGTTCATCGCCGGTCGCCGCGTAGAGCCGGACCCACGACGGAGGCGCCATGAAGAGCGCGTCGCACCACGACCAAGTCTCTGAATTTCCTTCGTCCAGGCTTTGATCGGCCGGCGGATTGGCCAGGATGAAATCCATTTTCTGCCGCATCGGCCCGATCATGGCCTTTTCCCGATACTGCAAATAGAGTTCGGCCCAAACCTGGCCAATGCATTGGTCATCCGCATGATATTTTCGGCCCTGGTACTGCGGCAGCTGCCAGTCGTTGGTTTCGCCGAGGGCCAGCATCGCGTCGCGATATTTTGGATCACTGGAAACGCCGGCCATCGCCATCATGCCGATGTCGCCCACCGCGCAAATCCAGCCGGTGGGACGGTGGGTCACGGGGTGCGCCAGTTGCCAGTCGGCGACGCGCTGCATCACCTGCAGAACCGGCCCGGGCCTCAGAGCGGTAACGTCCGGGGCGTTGGTTTGCCCCGCCGCCTGAAATGCGGCGGCAACAAGACCCGAAGAGAATCCCGCGACAAAAAACTTTCGAAAAAATGTTATCATGCTCGAACGCGCAAACGATGGTTGTTGCCAAAGCTAATTGAATGGCCATCACGAACAATTGTAATCCTCGCGTGGAACATAGCCAGTTCTGGCGATGGCACGCGCG
>DATJSQ010000010.1:0-18403 GCA_035503995.1 Verrucomicrobiia bacterium
CCACCGTAAAAAACCGAACAAAAGCAAAGGGCTGAAGGAATTTGCCCCACACCCGTTCAGAAGGGCGGCGCCGCCAACCGGACGCCGGTTGGAAATCCGCGCCGCATCGGCCATGCATGATAGGCATTGCAAAACACCCCGGCCGGTTCACGTGTATATCGTAACGATGCAGAAGACGCAAAAACATGATCTGGGGTGTTCACCCCACATCTAAATTCAATTTATCGAGTACATTGAGGTCATAAAGCATTGTGGTCGAAAGATTTCATCTTGATTCGGTAAAAGACCGGGAAGGGACAATATGGTTTACACTGGTGATGGAAGACCCCACTAATTATTTCGTGGAGCAATACAATGATTCACAATTCGGGACTGCCCAACAGCGGACGATGTGCATTTCACGCGATAAGCTTAAAAACCATAACGTTAATGGTATTCCTTTGATTACGCTGGTTGAAAACAAATTAGCGGAGATTGCCGAAGCCGTTCTCCTTGATTTGCTGAAAACCTCCCTCAAAAAACGGCAAGTGAATTGTAACACGTCAAATTAGGACAACACCGGCAATTGCATGCATCTGAGCGAAGACGGGTTCCTTCCCGTCAATTCGCGTAAACGCTTTCCCCTTTTCCCGACGGCCGGCCCATTCTTTTCTTTTGTGTGGGTCCTGTGCATTTTCGCGGCCAATGAATCCCTGTTCATCGGTGTGAATCCGTGGTATTCTCGCCCCAACATTTGCACCGAACGCATGCCGAGTGACTTGAAATTTCCGGAAAATTTCCTTTGGGGAACCGCCACTTCCCCAACCCAGGTTGAGGGCCACGTCCTCAACGAATGGACAGACTATGTGGCCTCCGACGGCGGGCATTGCCGCGTCGCCTGCAATCACTATCACCGTTACGAGGAGGACGTCGAACTGATGGCCGGCCTCGGCGTCAATGCCTATCGCATGGGCATCGAATGGTCTCGCTTGCAATCCGCGCCGTTCGCCCCGCTCAATCAATCCGAACTCGAGCGTTACATCCATCTCCTCGATTGCCTCAGGGCCGCCAACATTACCCCCATGGTCGTCTTGCATCATTTCTCCAATCCGCCTTGGATCACCAACGGCGGCGGCTGGCTCAACCCCGCCACCGTCCCGGCTTTCGCGGATTATGCCGCCAGGCTCGTTTCCGCCTTGAAAGAACGCGTCTATCTCTGGAACACCTTCAACGAGCCGGACACTTACGCGTCCCTCACCTATCTTCTCGGCGGCTTTCCGCCGTTCCACAAATGGCGCTTCGCTTCCTATTACAAAGTCATCAGGCACATGGCCCAGGCCCACCTCCGCGCCGCCGATGCCATCCGCCGCGCCGGCAACGGCGGACAAACGCCCGAAATCGGCATCGCTAAAAACTGGACCTATTTCGCCGCCTTCCAATCCTTCGCCTTTTGGGACCATGTGCTCGCGGAAATTTCCCACCACGCCTTCAACCGTTTTGTGCTGAATGAATTTCTCGGCGGCAATCGCCGCGCCGCCTCCACCTATCTCGGCGTCAATTACTATGGACGCGCCCGCCTCAACCACTTCCAGGCCCTCGTCCCCACCAACAATGTCCCCCAGGCAAAATTGAAACAGCTCGGCGTGATTTGCGACGACATGTTCGAGCGCCATCCCACGGGTTTCGGCCGCCTCTTGCGGAAATTGCATCGCCGGTTCCGCCTGCCAATTTACATCACCGAGCACGGCGCCGCCTCCGACAACGAAGACTTCCGCATCCGGGATTTGACCGAGCATTTGGCGGAATTGAACGGCGCCATCCGCGGCGGCGTGGACGTGCGCGGATTCTTTTACTGGTCCCTGCTGGACAACTTTGAATGGCAATTCGGTTATACCAAAAAATTCGGCCTGCTCTCGGTGGATTTCGCCGATCAAAACCTTCCGCGCAAAATGACCCGTGTCGGCGAATTTTACCGCTCCATTTGCCAGACCCGCCATCATCAGCCGCCTGCGGCGTGACCCCCTTTCCATTGGACCGTCGCTGGCGGCAATTTTTTGTCCTCCAATCGCAATAGAGGATTGACTAATCCTCCCCGCCTGCCAGCCTTTCCGCGATTCGCGCAAAACACATTGACCCCTTATGACTACGAACCAGTTTCAATACCAGCTCCGCCAGGTCGAATACCAAGGCACCCAAAAAGGATTGCAACACGATCAAAGTTTCCTCGATGGAATGGGAAACGACGGCTGGGACCTCGCGGCAGCCGTCCCGATTGTTGAAGACGGCAAAACGGTTCGGGTTCTCTACTGCTTGAGAAAGCAATCCCGCCACTCGATGATCTGAACCGGTTCGGCATTAATCGTAGGAGACGACGTTAGGAGTCTCTAATTTTGTCCCCCTCCCCACGAACCCCGTAGCAGCGGACGTCCGTACGCCCTTGAAAATCCGAATGGGCGGGGATGAATCTTTTCCCTCTCCCTTGTCTCGCTGAAGCCAGGCGAAGGCGGACCTGTCGCGCCGAAGCGCAACGAAGACGGATCCCCTCTCCGCTCCCATCCGATGGGAGGGGAGAGGGTCAGGGTGAGGTGTGGGTCCGCTGGGTTTTTGGTGAGCTTCCACGCCCTCTATCATCTGCGTCCATCAGCGAAATCTGCGGTCCGTTTTTTTCTCTTTCCTTCGTTTGCTTCGTTTCCTTATTGTTCAAAATCGTCCCGCTCCCGTTTTTTCTTTTGAGCCTCTTGTGCATTTTTGCGGCTAAAAAATTTGTGCCCGCGTATTTCGCATCCGCCTTCGTCCTATCCGTCCCTTCGGTCCCTTCCGCCCCATTTTCTACCACCAACCGCATCAAAAAAAGTTTTCCGGGACGGCGCCCCGAATTTTCGGTATCTTGTCGGACTGAACTGCCGGGACCCTGTTCGGCGCCGGGCACCGATCCATGCATCTTGAAACAATAGTGGCCGCGGTTGTCGCGGGAATGATTTTCGCCCGGCTCGCCGCAGAATTGTGGTTGTCGTCGCTCAATTGCCGGCACGTCCGGGCGCACGCCGGCAACCTGCCGCCCGCGTTCCGCGACTTCATGGGCCAGGCCGCTTATCAACGGTCCATCGCCTATACGCTCGCCAGGCAACGATTCGGAAATGTCGAGGCGGTCTTCGATGCGATGGTTCTGCCGGCGGTCTTGTTCAGCGGCGTTTTGCCATGGACGTTCCATTTTTTCTCACGGGAACTGGGACAGTCGCCCTGGGCAATGGCTGCCTGTCTCTTTGCCGTCGGCATCGTCTTGTCCCTCCTGTCGTTGCCGTTTGATTGGATTTCTCAATTCCGCCTGGAACAGAAATTTGGCTTCAACACCACAACCCAACGAACTTGGTGGTTGGACCGCTTCAAGGTCCTCCTCCTGGCCTTGGTTCTCGGTTATCCACTCCTGGTGCTCATCTTGAAAATTGTCGCCTGGACCGGCCCGTGGTGGTGGTTGTGGGACTGGGGTGCCGTCGTCGCCTTTCAGCTCTTGGCCAGCGTCCTTGCCCCGGTGTTGATCCTGCCGTTGTTCAACAAATTGACGCCCTTGCCCGACGGCCCCCTGCGCCAGACCCTCCTCGATCTCACCCGCCGAACGCGGTTCCAGGCCAAATCCATTCAATTGATGGACGGCAGCAAACGGTCGCGCCATTCCAATGCCTTCTTCACCGGGTTCGGTCGGTTCCGGATAATCGTCCTCTTCGATACCTTGGTCGCCCAACTGTCCGAATCGGAATTGGAAGCCGTCGTCGCGCATGAAATCGGCCATTACCAACGAAAACACATCCCGAAAATGTTGGTCTTTGCCTCAGTCAGCTTGTTGGCATGCTTTTATCTCGCTGCCGTCCTCGTCCGGCAGAATTGGTTTTACCGCGCGTTCGGTTTTGCTCCCGGAAACATTGCGCCGGCGCTCCTGGTGCTTGCCCTCCTGGCCGGCACCTTCGGTTTCTGGACTTCGCCCCTGATCAATTGGTGGTCGCGCCGGTTCGAATATCAGGCCGACGCCTTCGCCGCGCAGGTGATGGGGCAGACCCGGTCGCTGGTTGGCGCCCTCCGCAAGTTGAGCCAGGGCAACTTGAGCAATCTCGTGCCGCATCCCATCTACAGCCGGTTCTATTATTCACATCCGACGTTGCTCGAACGGGAGACCGCCTTGGAAGAATCCCTGAACGCTGACGCGTTTGAAGAAAAACTGTAGCAGTGGACGCGAGACCTTTCCCGTTTGGAGGCCCGAACCTGCCCGCGTAAACTCCGTGTTCTTGCCCTCATTGTCCCAGCGCCGGCGCGGTATATTTGTAGAACCCAACAAAAATAGATTCCCAAGCTCCGTAGCGTCATCGTCCGCCTATGCGTAAAAAACCCTTGCGGTATCTGCGTTCATCAGCGACACCTGCGGTAAAAATCCCCTGCGGTTCGATAAGACCTGCCGATGGTGTCCTGTCAATGACTGAAAACCGGGCCGGTGATAAGGATCGTTTGCCCTTCGTGAAGTTTGAAGGTGGTGCCGTTCGGTTTCAGGATGGTGCCATCACTGAACACCTCGGTTCCATCGTCCATGGCCATCATCTGACCCGGCAAAAGAGGAGGAACCACGGACCCATAGCGTTGCGCCACGACGCGACCATTAATCAGGCTGACGGAATCCATGGCAGGGATGACCGTGCCGTCCAGCCGAAACAACTGTCCGTCCACCAAATGCAAGTTGCCGGCCGGAAGATTGACGCCAGTCCCGTCCGGGTTGATGCTCATTTTGTTGGAGAAAACCATGGTGTCCTTGAGCGCGGTTGCCTCGCCGTCGCGGACTACATAGACCTGCGTTTTTATCATGGCCACATGATCAAATACCGGTTGAATCAAACCGCCAGGCTCCACCAACCAGCCGTCGTTGCGAATCACCTCGCCTTCCAGAAGTTTGCGTTCCTTTCCGTCCCCGACGGCAAAATAGCCATTCGTATTCACGACAACATCAGATGGAAATTCAATGTTTTCGGTGAGGACCTCCATCCTGTCGCCATACATGGCATAGACCTGATTGTCTTTGACCGTGACTGCATCCGGCGTGCTGCTGCCTTGCGCCTGCAAGCGCAGCGCGCAAACAATCGTAATTAAAGCCAGATATAAACTGGGATTTCCCATTTGGACGCTTGCCCATGATCGGATGGGCCTTTTTCGTGATTTTCTTCCTGCTCCACAGGTTTGCAAGTCTTTTTTCCGGTCCACTCCCGTTTTCTTTGGCACAGGGGGCGGACCGGGCGTTACTTCCGTCTGCGCGCCACAAGCATTGCCCCAACCAGACCCAAACCGTGAACGTGTGACAGATGGGACAACGAAACTTTCACGCAAGACTCTTTTGTGCGACGTAAACCAATAAAGTATGTCCTCGTATATCCCCGGTTAAAACTCTCCTGCCTTCGTTGCATCGTTGCCTTTGTTCGCTTTGTTGTTCAAAAAATCAGCGCCAATTCGTGTCAATTCGCGTCAAAGCTTTTTCGTGTTGCAGCTTTCCTGCCCTGTGTTCTTTGCATTCCTTCGTGGCCAAAAGCCCCCATCCCGCTTCGACGATGTTAGCTTTCGCCGTCAGGGTTCCCTCTCATCCCCAACCACCGGCAATGTCGCCTTCACCACCTCCGGGATCGCCTGCGGCCGCCCGCTCGTCGCATTCACAAAAACCCAGTTCGTTTCCGCCCGCGCCACCACCGTCTGGTCCCCGGCCCGGATCATTTTGTATTTTCGCAGCGACCGGACCTTCTTGAAATTCGCCACCCAGGTTAACACGCAGATTTCGTCCCCGGCGAACGTCGGAGCAAGATACTCGATCTGATGCGTTCGGACGACCCATGTGGCGCCCGCGGCCAGCGTTGCCTGGGTGCAGCCGGAGGTCCGGGCATGGTGGATGGCCGCATCCTGCATCCATTGGATATAGGCCACGTTGTTCACGTGTCCGTTCCTGTCCACCATCTCCGCGGTCACCTGGATGTCAAACCTGCATATCGGGTTCATTGTCTTCTCGACTGACAGATCCTTCCCTTCGCCCTTCAACCTTCTCACTTCACAAAAATCTCCGTGTCCGTGACCTGCAATTCCACTCCCGCCGCCTTCGCCGCTTCCTGAAGCGCGGCCTGCAACATCACCACCGGGTCTTTGCTCACCTCCAGCCGCCGCATCAGCCCTTCGCCCTTTTTCGTGCCGACCGTCAGCGTGATTTTCAATCCTTTCCGTTTGCAGCCCACCCGCGTGCCATCCGGCAACTTCGTGTTCATCGGTTTGACGTACGCGTCCACGTAGTGCGATCCAATGCCGGACTTTTCCGTAAATCCCGGCGGAAGCTTTTCCTTCGCCGCCCCGTTGATATTACAAAGTTTTGTCATATTTATTCCTGATCCTGGTCCTGATCTTGATTTTCATTCAATCCTCCATCCTCGTTTTCATCGCCAGCTTCTGCGCCAAGGTAAAGTGAATCACTTCATACGCCAATCCCCATTTGTAGAGGCGCCGCGTCGTATCGCAAAAACAACCGGAAGGATCATATCCCCGCTGCCATGTCAATACTTCGTCCAGTGGCCTGCCAAGGAGCGGTTTCTCCGTCGCAATACTCTGCGCGAGCGCCTCCGCATCGTTCAGAGACTCGCACTGGTATTCATTTCCAGTATCTTCCGGCGACGGCCCGCACTCCGCTTCCAGGATGGTGTATTGGTCCTCCGGCGAACTTAATTTGATGCGATAATCAAATGCCAGCGCCCGCCCCATGTTCGAGCAGGTCGTTCCGTCGTATCGAAAACGCGCTTCAATCGCACCATCCGGCAGGAATTCCAGCCGCAGCCGCTCGTGCGACCATTTGCGCAGCGCCTTTGAGTTGACCGTGTATTTCGCATTGGGCGTCAGGGCGCCATCCCGGATTGGCAACTCGCCATTTTTGTAGGCGGCATTGTTGAGTTGGCGGACATCTTCAATTTGCCGTGGGGCCTGTTGATAGGCCCCGCGCCGATACATGCAACCAGGCAGCGAACAACTCTCGCAGGGAATCAGCTTCGCCAGTCTCCGCGCCTTTTCCAGGTTGCGGGTCAGGCCCAAAATCGCCAATAACGACTTTTTTGGCCGCAACATCCCCGCCGCCAATACCTCAAGCCGTCCATCGAGATTCGAATTCCTCAAAAAATTCGCGCGTTGCACCCCTGAAGCTGCCTCATCCTTGATCGCGTTTGAGCGACCATCCGTCAGCGCGAGGTGAGGGTCCGACGACTGATTGGGTACCCGTCCATTCCCCTGGATCAGCGCCCACAACCGCCCTTGGTCCCCAATGTCCCATCCCGTATAACCGGGACTATAATGCGGCAAAGCCATCATCTGGTTCCCGTCCGCCCAGCCGCAGATCCGGCCGCTGGCAATCGTTACCAGATGCTCCACCACCGCCGAGCCGAAAATCTCCATGAAAAAATACTCGTCCGGCTTCGATTCCTGCCAAAGCCGCCGTGACTCCTCCTCGCATTCCCGCCCGGCGCTCACCGCCACCACCACCGCGCTCTCCACCTCCGCTTCCATGAATTGGTCGCGGAGTTGTTTCGATGAAAATTCCGTCCCGGCCACGCGCACCCTTTCATCCGCGAGTTCCAAATTGCCCCGCCCAATCTCGCGCGCATAAATCCATGGCCGCCCGTTTTGCGCGTACCACTCCCGCGCCGCCTCCGCCAAGTCGCGCGACCGTCCTTCCAGCACGTGTTGCTTCGGATACCCGAGCAGGCGCTGGTATTCGGCTTCCAGCACGCTCACCCGCGGATTGGCTTCAAACAATTCAAACATTTTCAGAAACAATGGGTTCAAGCGCCGGTGACGATTCCACCGGATTGAATTGGCAGCCTTCGACGAAATAATTGAAAAAGTTCGGATGCGCCTCCAGCCGGCAATGCGTCGCCGTTCTCACCAGATGTTCCAGTTCCTCGCGCTTCGTCCGCGACAGCAGCGCAATGCACGCGCCTTCAACCGAAGCGTTGCCAATCTGCAAAATTTTCGCGCCGTCAATGTTCGGAATCAATCCAATCCGCTTGGAGGCCTCGATGTTCAAATGCCGGCCAAAACCGCCCGCCAGATAGAAAACGTCCAAATCCTCAAACCGCAATCCGTAATCATGAAAGATGACCTGCAGTCCCGCCACGTTCGCCCCCTTCGCCTGCGCCAATTCGTTGATGTCGCTCTCCGTCAAATAAATCGGCGAATCACTGTCCACGTCCAAAACGATTTTATCGCCGCCATCCTCGAAACGGCCGAGAGGATTGATTTGCCCCCTCCGCAAGAGTTCGCTCAACAAATCCACCAGGCCCGAACCGCAAATGCCCTCCGCGGCAACGCCGCCGATGACGGTCGCCTCCATCGAGCCATCGTCCCGGATCTTCACGCGCTCAATGGCGCCCGGCAACCCCGGCATCCCGCAGGAAATTTTCCCCCCTTCAAACGCCGGACCCGCCGGGCACGACGCCGCGAAAATTTTGTTTCGATTGCCCAAAATCAATTCCGTGTTGGTGCCAATGTCCATCAGGCAGATCAACCGGTCTTCATGCCCGAGATTGGCGCTCAACATGCACGCCGCCGCGTCGGCCCCAACGTGCCCGCTGATAATCGGCAACCCATAAACCCGCGCCCGCGGATGGATCGGCAGCAAAAGCTTCTTCGCCGCCTCGCTCAAACTCGTCGTCGTCCGTTTGCCCGCCTCCAGTTCCAATTCCGTGATCGAACGATAGGGGCTTTGTCCGATGGAATACACGTCCTGCCGGAAAAAAATGTCCCGCATCGTCGAATTCCCCGCCACCACCAATTCATAAATCGTTTGCGGGTCAACCGGAAATTCCTCAATCGCCCGCGTCAGATACCCCGCCAGCGTGCGTTGCAGAAGCTTGCTCCCGTCGCTCGTGTCGTATTGGATCCGCGACATCACATCCGAGCCGCCAAAACGCTGCGGATTTTCAAATGACGAATCCGCGATGGCTTCGCCCGTCTCCAGGTTCAAGAGGCGAAGGACAATCGTCGTCGTCCCCAAATCCATCGCCAGTCCGTGGATGGGCGCCGTTGAGCGCGCGATTTCCTCGCCATCGAGCAGAATCCGTTCGCCGTCCCGCGTCACCGCGGGGTCCAGCTTCGCCCTTTGATTTCCGCCCGGCAATTGGAATGCCTGCCGTTCAATTCGCATTTCCCCCCGCCGCATCGTATGGCAGCGCACCACCCCGGCATCCGAAATGATGTTGCAACAACACGACAGCCGGAAATTGTCCCGTAAGTGCTTTTCCGCCGCCGCCGGTTTGGAAAGACAGCTCATGCCCTCGGCAATTTCCACCACGCATTCCTTGCATTTGCCGTTCTTCCGGCACGACGTCGGGACCTGGATGCCGAGGCCCTCGGCGTAATCGAACAGGGACGAACCCGGCGAAACGCTCGTCCGCCGTCCGTTGAAGTGCAACTCCACGCTCATATCTTCAGCAATCCGTATCTTATCTCTAACATCGAAAGAAGAATAATGAAATTAAATCATCCCCGCCCAAAGGACGGTAGCGCCGACTTCCAAGTCGGCTGTATCGCGGGCTTCCAAGCCCGCCAGCCATTCGTATTCGGACCGGCCGCCGGTTGGGAAACCTGCGCTACAATCAATGCGCAGCATTCGGCAGATTTCAGCTTCTTATCGTGTTTTGATTTTAGTTTCGGCGATACAGCAAACCGCAACCCTTTGCTGTTGACGATATTCCAAAACGTGTGCTGCTTAAGTCAATGGACAATGCTCCAAATGGCATGGAGGATTCTCCAGACCTGCTCTCAACCGGAACGATCCAGTTGAAAAAAGGATTTACTCAAAAAAGGTCAAAAGAAAGCGGGAGTATGTAGTTAACGCAAATTTCGTCCTTCGTGCGGGGCTTGCCCAGCAAATGTCTTACGTTTTTGTAGTTTTGGTGCCAATTTGCGTTAAATACATACTCCCGAAAGAAAGTCTCGCCAGATGGTGCAAGCCGACTCCCTTGAAAGCACCCCATTCTTCTTTTGGCCTTCTGTGCATTTTTGCGGCTAAAAATTTTGTGCCCGCGTATTTCGCATCCACGTCCGTTTATCCTTCGTTGACGTTTCCTTCTTGTTCAAAACCATCCCGGCCCCGCTCCCTTTCATCCGCGTTCATCAGCGATATCCGCGGTTAAAGTTTTTTCAAATTCGTGCGTGCCGGGTCGTAGCATCTGAGCGAAGACCGGCGTGCCTGGTCGTAGCATCCGAGCGAAGAGCGGTCCCTTCGCGTCAATTAGCGTCCGCCCTTTCCCCTTTCCTACGCCTTGTTGTCCAAAATCGTCCCGGTCCCCGCCCATTTCAGCATTCGGCATTCAGCATT
The DNA here is from genome assembly GCA_035503995.1 of Verrucomicrobiia bacterium. GTDB lineage: Bacteria > Verrucomicrobiota > Verrucomicrobiia > Limisphaerales > UBA11358 > UBA11358. The sequence goes on from DATJSQ010000010.1 coordinate 10,352, forward strand.
TTCTTCGGTGCCTGTCCGCCATAGGCCAGGCGAAGGCGGATCATCCACGGTTATTTTTATTGTTTTGGCGCAGTTAACTCCAGCATTGATAATTCCCGGATAACAGGGCATCTTTATGCCACGCTCGAAATTATGCCTTCATGCGCTAGCTCTCTTCCGGTCCTCCGGCTTGCCATGAGGTATGCCTTGTTCTGTGCGTCGCTTTTTCTGTCGCCAACTCTAAGGGCATCCGCCGAAAATTCCTATCCCTCGGGTGATTATCTTTGCGAGGTCTGGACCGCCGAAGACGGTTTACCGGACGATTCGGTCACGGCCATTGCCCAGACGCCGGATGGCTACCTCTGGATTGGCACTTTCAACGGCCTGGCCCGCTTTGACGGCGTGCGCTTTGTCACTTTCGATCCAGCCAACACCCCCGCCCTGCTTCATGCGCGCGTGCGCCGCCTCTACGTTGACACCCGGGGCACGCTCTGGATCAACACTTACGACGGTTCGCTGACCTCCTATCGCGACGGAAAATTTGTGTTGGAACGCCGCAATACACGGTTATCGGAGGGCGAGTTGACGCCCGTTTCGTCCTCATCGAACCAGATCACGTTCTTGATGAGCCGGGGCGAACTGGTTCGCGAACCGTTGACGTCGCCGGCTGAAAATTGGAGGGAATTGTCGCCGCCCCATCGGGGCCTCGGCGCGCTCGCCTGCCAGGACGGTAAAGGCGTCATTTGGTATCGGGACGGTGACCGGACGTTTTGGCGGCTCGCGGACGGCAAATTCACGCCGCTGCCGGATTCCCAATCCATCGTCCGAACAAATGTGAATTGCATGACGACCGACTCAAGCGGGCGTCTTTGGGTCGGAACGGACACGGGAATTGCCGTTTGGGACGGAAATGAATTCCAGAATGCCACTCCCACGAATTTGACTTTGCAACCGCGCGTCACGTCTCTTTCAGTGACGGCGGACGGGCATGTTTGGGCCGTGGCCAACGGCTGCGTCTGCGAAGCCGCGGGCCAACAGTGGATTCTCGCGCCGGATTCCTCGCGGCAAATTTTTACCGGCGAATTCGGCCCGGTGGGAATGCAGGAAGACCCTCATGGCGGCATGTGGTTCTATAATGACGGTCGGGGACTGATCCATGTCAGCGCCACCGGCAACAACCGGCAACTAACCGACAATGACGGTTTTCCCGGAACACATGTTTATAGCGCCTTCGAGGACCGTGAAGGCAACCTCTGGGCCGGACTGGACGCTGGAGGCCTCGTCCGCCTGCGGGAAGCCCAATTCCATGCGGTTGACCCGGTGGAAAAGAAAGCCGCAAACACCGTATGCGGGGATGCGCACGGAGCGGTATGGATTGGTTTGTTGAGCGGCGGACTCGCACGGATGGCCGGCGATTCGTTGACCCGCATCACTGCGCCTGACGGAAATGCAATGGGCCCGGTATTCTGCGTCTGTCCGGACGCAAACGGGAGGTTGTGGATCAGCGGCCAGGATGAGGACCTATACGTCCGTCTTGGCAACCGCTTCGACCGCGTGACGCCATTGATTAACCGGGTCAAGGCGATCCTCGCCGCCAGGAACGGCCGAATTTGGATAGGCACCACCAGTGGCCTTTACTTTACCGACGGCGGTCCGGAAGACATCCGGCTCTTCAAGGGAATGGCCAGGCATTCCGTCCGCGCGTTGGCGGAAGACCTGGCTGGAACCTTGTGGGCGGGGTCTGGAAACGGCGACCTCTACCATATCGTCAATGACACAGTCTCCTCCTTTCGTCCGGCTGACAGCCAGGAATCAGACGCCATCTGGTCCGTGTTGACGGAAGATGACGGCACAGTGTGGATTGGCACCTTCCGTGGCGGATTGCTCCGTTTTCGTGACGGCCATTTCACCCGTTACGACAAAGCGGAAGGCTTGCCCGACAATGTCATTTGCCAGATTCTCGACGATGGCCGGGGCAACCTTTGGCTCGGTTCCCATCAAGGCGTCTTTCGCGTGGCCAAATCAGATTTGGATGCGGTGGCGGCCGGCAAGAGCAAATTTGTCACCTGCGTGGCTTATGGCCGTTCAGACGGATTGCCCTCGCTAGAATGTTCAGGTGGCTTCCAGCCATCGGCCTGGCACGGCCAGGATGGCCGGTTGTGGTTTGCCACCACCAAAGGCGCCGCCTGGATCCAGCCGCTGGACGTCCAACTCGACTCCACGCCGCCGCCGGTCGTCATCGAGGAAGTGTTGGTCGATGGCCAAATCCAGACCAACCTTCAAAAGGAACCCAACCAATCCGTTCTCATCGTTCCGCCGGGTAAACACGAGATCGAAATTCACTATACCGGATTAAGCCTGGCTTCGCCCGAACGCGTGCGGTTCCGCTATCAACTCGAAGGCAACGATGCCGCCTGGACCCAGGCCGGCACCCAGCGGTTCGCCCAATACAGTTACCTCCCTCCGGGAAAATATCGCTTTCGCGTGCTGGCCTGCAACAGCGATGGGGTCTGGAACAACACCGGCAGTGTGTTGGTCCTGAATATCCTTCCCCATTTTTACCAGACGTGGTGGGCCCAGACGCTTGCGATGCTGGCGGTTTTGGGGACCGTCGCCGGAACCGTCCGACGCGTGGCCACGCGCCGGCTCCGGCTGAAAATGGAGCAGTTGGAACGCCTCAAGGCCGTGGACCGTGAACGCGCCCGCATCGCCAAAGACATCCATGATGACCTCGGCGCGAGCCTCACCCTCATCGCTGTACTCGGCGATCTGGCCAAAAAAGAAAAGACCGCTGAGCGCATTGAAAAAATGTCCGGCACCGCCCGCGACGCCGTCAAATCCCTCGATGAGATCGTTTGGGCGGTGAATCCCCGAAACGACACGCTGTCGCATTTGGTGGATTATACGGGCCAATTCGCCACCGATTATCTGCGCGACGCCGGCATTCGTTGTCTCCTCGACGTCCCGGAAAACCTTCCCGCCCGCGAAGTGCCGGCCAATGTCCGGCACAATGTTTTCCTCGCCATCAAGGAGAGCCTGCAAAATATCGTCAAACACGCGCGCGCCACCGAGGTCTGGCTCCGGGTCAATTCCGATCCGCGCGGCTTGCGCATCAGCATCGAGGATAATGGGTGCGGTTTCAACGGTTCCTCCGGTGATCCCTGGGCGGATGGCCTGCGCAATATGCGCCAGCGACTCGCCGAAATCGGCGGAGAATGCCAGGTTGACAGCCGCCCCGGCGCCGGCACAACCATCACCGTCAATCTCGCCCTGTCCGCCAACGGCTCTCACCGGGTCGGCATTTTATCCGATGCCTAAGCCGCCGCCTTTGGGTTAGAATTGCACGAACATGAGCATCGCCATTGCCATTGTTGAAGACCAGCCGGAGATGCGCGAAAGCCTGGTGGAATGGCTCGGCGCCGCCCCGGGCTTGCGCTGCGTCGGCGCGCACGCCACCGCCGAGGAAGCGCTGCGTCGCATCCCCGAGGAAAACCCCGACGTTGTCCTCATGGACATCAATCTGACAGGCATGAGCGGCATTCAATGCGTCTCCCGCCTCAAGGAACGCCTGCCAACCATGCAGGTGCTGATGTTGACCACCTACGATGACGGGGATTTGATCTTTGATTCGTTGCGCGCGGGCGCCAACGGTTATTTGCTCAAAAATATGTCCCGGGAGGAATTGGTCCAGGCCCTGCAACAGGTCCAAGCCGGCGGCGCGCCCATGTCCCTCCAGATCGCCCGCAAAGTCATCAATTATTTCCATTATCCGAAAAAGCCGTCCCAGGAATTGCGGCAACTGACTGCCCGCGAATCGGAAATCCTGAAATTGCTCGCCAAAGGCTATTTGTACAAGGAAATCGCCGACCACCTCAATGTCAGCCTTAGCACTGTCCGCACCCACGTCACCGCGGTTTACGAAAAACTGCACGTCCATTCCCGTACCGAGGCCGCAATGAAACTCGCTGGCCAGAACCGGTGATTTGTCAGCCGCTGCCCCGTCAGGAACTTTTTGACACGCCGCCGCTCCCCGCTAGAATTGCCCCTCGTTTCATTATGCCGACATATTATCTCGCCTTCGACTTGGGCGCCGACAGTGGGCGGCTCATGCTTGGCACCCTCGACCAGGGCCGGATCGCCCTTGAAGAATTGCACCGCTTCGCCAACGGCCCGGTCAAAGTGTCCGGCGCATTGCATTGGGACATTGACGCCCTCTTCGACGAATTGAAGGCGGGTTTGAAAAAGGCCGCCGTGCGCAACCTGCCCATCTCCAGCATCAGCACCGACTCCTGGGGCGTGGATTACGTCCTCTACGATGAACGCGGCGCCATGATGAAACCCGTCTGGTGTTATCGCGACTCGCGCACCGCCCTCGGCGTCGAAAACGTCAAAGCCGCCGTGGATTGGCCGACGATTTATTCGGAAACCGGCATCCAATTCATGCCGCTGAACACGATTTATCAGCTCGCCGCCGAAAAAAAAGAGCGCCTGGCGCAGGCCAAACAACTCCTGCTCATCAGCGACGCCTTTAATTATTTTTGTTCCGGCGTCGCCCGGAATGAAGTTTCCCTCGCCAGCACCACCCAGCTTTACAATCCGCTCGCGAAAACATGGTCGAAGAAACTGTTTCACGCCCTCAAGTTGCGCGAGGAGATGTTCGCCCCGATTTGCCCCGGCGGCACGCGCCTGGGGCCGCTGAAGAAAGCGCTCGCCGCCGAAACCGGCCTGGCCCCTGTCGAGGTCATTGCCTCCTGTTCGCACGACACCGGCTCGGCCGTCGCCGGCATTCCCGCCAGCAGCGGCCATTGGGCCTACCTGATTTCCGGCACCTGGTCGCTGATGGGCGTTGAATCGCCGCAACCCGTCATCACCGACCAGGGCCGCGCCCTCGGCTTCACCAACGAAATCGGATTTGGCGGGACCATCCGCCTCCTGAAAAACATTATCGGCCTCTGGATCGTCCAGGAATGCCGCCGCCAGTGGGCCAAGGAAGGGAATAAATATGACTTCGCCGCCCTGGAAAAACTCGTTGCCGATGCGCCCCCTTTCGTTTCCCTCATCAACCCCGACGACCCGCGTTTTTTAAGTCCCGACGACATGCCGCGCCGGATCGCCGAATTCTGCGCGGATACCAATCAACCGGCCCCGGCCAATCACGCCGCCTTCATGCGTTGCATTTACGAAAGCCTGGCACTCTACTATCGCGTCGTCCTGCGCCGGCTGGAGCGGTTGGTCGGCGGAAAAATTGAGAAGATTCACATGGTCGGCGGCGGCAGCAAAGACGTTACCCTCAGCCAATTTTCCGCCAACGCCATGAAAATCCCCCTGCTGGCCGGCCCCACTGAATGCACCTCCACCGGAAACATCCTCGTCCAGGCCATTGCCCTGGGCCATTTGCCGTCCCACGCCGCTGCGCGCGAAGTCGTCCGCGACTCGTTTGAACTCAGGATCATCACCCCGCGGGACACCGACCGGTGGGACGCCGCCGCCGCGCGATTCGAAAAATTGCTGACGTGAAAAAAGATTCTTTAACGGTGGCTTTTGATTTATGATTTTTCAATAACTCATCAATCATGAATCGTAAATCATAAATTCATGGAACACAGCATCCCCGGGTTTCGCGCCGTTCCCCGCACCGGCGTGATCTATGTCACGCACGAAGCCACCCGGCACGGCTTCTCGTATTCCCATCCCGAATGGTCCAACCTCGGGCAAGGCTCGCCCGAAACCGGCGAAATCCCCGGCGCGCCGCCGCGCGTCACCCAAGTCACCGTTTCAGAATCGAGCCGCCAATACGGTCCCGTCGCCGGAAACAGATTGCTTTGCCAGGCCGTCGCCGATTTTTACAACGCCACGTATCGCCGCGGTAAAAAATCGCAATACACCGCCGAAAACGTCAGCATCGCCAGCGGCGGGCGCCTCGCTCTCACGCGCCTCGCCAGCGCTCTCGGCAACATCAACATGGGCCATTTTATTCCAGACTACACCGCCTACGAGGAACTGCTCAGCGTCTTCAAGGCCTTCACCCCCATCCCCATTTTGTTGCGCGCCGAAGACGGCTACAAAATTTCCCCGGGCGATTTGAAGGAGGAAATCCTTGGACGCGGCCTCAGCGCGCTGCTCGTCAGCAACCCGTCCAACCCCACCGCCCAATTGATTGAGGACAGGGAACTCGCCGCCTGGTGTGCCCTCGCCCGCGAATGCCAGTGTTCGATGATTTTTGATGAATTTTATTCCCACTACATTTATACCGGCGCCAAAGCCGCGAAACCGAAGATGGTTTCCGCCGCTGAATTTGTCGAGGACGTCGAGCGCGACCCGGTCATCGTGGTGGACGGCCTGACGAAAAACTGGCGGTATCCCGGCTGGCGCATCAGTTGGACGCTCGGGCCACGGATTGTCATTGAAGCCATCGCCAGCGCCGGCTCATTCCTGGACGGCGGCGCGAATCATCCGTTTCAAAACGCCGCGTTGCCGTTGCTGGACCCGGCGAATGCCGGGGCTGAAACGCTAGCCATTCAGAAACATTTTCGCAAAAAACGCGACTGGTTGCTCTCGCGCCTGAAAAAATTAAGGATCACCGCCGATGCTCCGCCCGCCGGGGCCTTCTATATCTGGGCGAACCTGGCCAAACTGCCGCCGCCGCTGGACGACGGTATGAATTTCTTCCGGGAAGGACTCAAGGAAAAAGTCATCGTTGTGCCCGGGGTGTTTTTCGACGTTAATCCCGGCAACCGCCGCGCTACCGCGCGCTACAAAAACTATTGCCGCATCAGCTTCGGCCCGGAAATCGAAAAACTTGAGCTTGGCTTGAGGGCAATTGAGCGGGTGATCGCGAAGTTTAAATAGGAACACGGGAAATGATCTGCGTCATAAAACCCCATTGGTCGCTCATTTCATTTGCCTCTGCTGATGAATGAATGGCATTCTGCCTTTGGCATTATCGTCCGCCTTGAGCACTATGATTGGAAAGAAAGAATTCCCGCTGTCCCAGGTGTATGGCCTGCTTGAACCCGGCCCGGTGGTGTTGTTGAGCACCGCCCGCGCCGGCAGACTCAACGTCATGCCCATGTCATGGCATACGATGATGGAGTTTGTGCCGCCGTTGGTGGGCTGCGTGGTTAGCAGTGCCAATTACACGTTCGAGATTTTGTGCAAGACCGGTGAATGCGTCGTCAATATTCCCACGATGGAACTGGCCAGGAAAATAGTGGCCTGTGGCAACGCCTGTGGCCGATCGGAGGACAAGTTCAAAAAATTTGAACTCACGCCAATCGCCGGCGCGGAGGTCAAGGCGCCGTTGATCGCCGAATGCTATGCGAATTTGGAATGCAAAGTCGTGGACCGAAAGCTGGTAACGAAATATAATTTTTTTGTTTTGGAAGTGGTCAAAGCGTGGACCGATCCACGGCAGAAACGGCCGCGCACATTGCATCATGAGGGCGAAGGCGTGTTTTTTATTCCGGGCCGGAAAATCAGCCTGCCTTCCCCAAAAACGTTTTTTTAACCCACTTCCCAACTTTTAGCATTGAGCATTAACCCTTCAGCATTTGCCCGCCTTCAGCATTTAGCCCTTAGCATTATCACCCACGCCCTGTTCGAAGGAAGTAAATAATGATGTCGCCCAAATTAATATTGCCGTTGAGTGTCACGCTTGCCCTGTGCCTGGTGGCAGCCAGCCAGCCGCACACATCCGCCGCCAACGTGATGAACTATGGAGCAGATGGCAATGATTACTTTCAGTTCACCCCTCCCTCCATTCCCCTCCACAAAGCTTCCGGCTTTACTACGTTGATTGCCTACGCCATGCATGTCAACCCGAATGGCATTATTGAAGGCAACGGCGCTGTGCCGGCGGCTCCGACGGGTTTGGTCCGCCTGAGTCCGCCATCGCCCCCTTCAATCCCGCCCTTGACCCGTCAGATATTCATCACCAACAATCTGCTCAATCTGCCGGTGAACAACAATGGGCCATCGCGGCGCGTAACGATCATCGTCGGTGGAATCCCTGTGCGCGATTTTGACATTAACTTGGCCGACGGCGCTGCGGATTGGTGGGCCTTTGTGGACGTA
>DATJSQ010000011.1:0-5022 GCA_035503995.1 Verrucomicrobiia bacterium
GGTACTGATGCTCAACACGCGGCATCGGTTGATCCAGGTGGACGACGCCATCAGCGGCACGATTGACACGCTGCTGGTGCATCCGCGCGAAGTGTTTCAAAAAGCCATTGCCGCCAACGCCGCGGCGGTGGTGTTGGTGCACAATCATCCCAGCGGCGATCCCTCGCCGAGCGAAGCGGACATCAAGGTGACCCGCGATTTGATTCGGGCGGGGCAGTTGCTGAAAATCGAAGTGTTGGACCATGTCATCATTGGCCACGCCACGCCGGACCGCCCGAAGGACTACGCGTCGCTGCGCGAACTGGGGTATTTTGCAATGTAACGGATACCGGGCACCAATTCGATTTTTCGAAATGCCGGGGAAACGGGCCGTTTCCGGAAACGCCCGGCGAAACAACTGGCCGGGTTCGGGCCATTCATGGCGAAGCAGCGGGCGGCAAAAATCGCTACCATGAAAATGACCTCCAAAATGTTCGCGCCCAAAAGCCGGTGACCCGAACCCTGCTTAATCTCGATTAAGACATCGAGAAGACAGCCGCGGGCGCCCGTGCGTGAAAAAACGGTGGCAGCTATTGACCGGCCAGCCTGAAGAAGAGTTGAGCGGTGGTGGGCGTTATTGCAACGTCGTTCGTGCCATTGGCCGTGGTAAGCGCGCCGCCACAATCGCTCCAGCCCGGCGCGGAAAGATTGCCGTTGGTCTGCAGGGTGTAGCTGCCGGTGTCCGGCCAGGACAACAGCAGTTGGGCGCCCGCAAAGCTGATTTGCAAAGGAGGCCCGGAAATGACCTGTCCGAGCCGGACCGTATTGTTGTAAGTGTCCGCGACATAAAGGTTCCCGGCATTGTCCGGCGCAATGCCTTCGGGAATGTAGAACAGCGCGTTGGTGTCAATGCCATCGGCACTGCCCGAGATTTGAACCCGCCCGGCAATGGTGCTGGAAATCCAATTGGTCCCGGAGGGCGTAAGGCGGCGCAAAGTATCGTTGAAGGAATCCGCCACATAGAGGTTCCCGATTTTGTCCACGGCGATGCCTTCGGGAAAGTAAAAGAGCGCATTGGTGCCAAGACCGTCCGAACCGCCGCTGATGCCGGGTTGTCCGGCGATCGTGGTGACGACCCAATTTGTGCCGACAGGGGACAGTTTTCGGATGGTATCATTGACGGTGTCCGCCACATAAACATTTGACGCCGTGTCCACGGCGATGCCGTGCGGCTCAAAAAACAGCGCGTTGGTCCCGATGCCGTTGGAGTTACCGCTCGTCTGGGGGGAACCGGCGATGGTCGTGACCACCCAGTTCGTGCCGACGAGGTTGATTTTCCGGATGGTCTCGCCGGAACTGTCAGTGACATAGAGATTGGTGTTTGCGTCCACGGCGATGCCGGTCGGGTTGTAAAAAAGGGCGTTGGTCCCGATGCCATCCGCCTCGGCCGGCGGGGCGCCGGCATTGCCGACCAGGGTGGTGACGACCCAGTTCGTGCCAATCGGCGTCATTTTGCGAATGGTGTTATTGAAGATGTCGGCCACATAGACATTGTCGTGATTGTCCACGGCGACATCCTGCGGGTAATAAAACCGCGCCTGCGAGTTGGTGCCGTCGCTGCTGCCGGGACTGCCGGCCAATCCGGCGATGGTGCTGACAACGCCGTTCGTCGCAATTTCGCGGACGGCGCTGTTGTAGGCGTCGGCCACGAACACATTATTGGAAGCGTCCACGGCGATACCGGTTGTGCTCCAGAAGCGGGCGACGGGACCCGGGCCATCGGCGTCGCCCGGACCGATGCCGGCCAGGGTGGTGACCACGCCATTGGTGCCGACCGGCGTTATCTCACGGAGGTTGTTGTTGTTGACATCGGCCACCAGCACGTCGCCGGCGCTGTCCGTGGCCAATCCGATCGGTGAACCGAAGCGCGCGGCGCTGTTCGTGCCGTCGGCTGAACCCTGGACGCCCGCCAGTCCGGCAAGGGTGCTGACCATCCAGTTTGTTCCGAGGGGCACAAGTTTGCGGACGGTTTTGTTGAATGAATCCGCGACGTAAAGATTGTCGTTGGTGTCAACCGTCAGCCCCGCCGGTCCCGAAAACAATGCGTTGGTTCCCAGGCCACCGGCACTTCCGTACTGATTGGCCTGCCCGGAAATCGTGGTGACCACCCAGTTGGTTCCCACGGGAGTCATCTTGCGAATGGTGTTGTCGCCGTCGGTCACGTAAAGATTGGTGAGACTGTCCATGGTGATACCGTCCGGGCTGGCAAACTGGGCGGCGGCGTTCGTGCCGTCAATACTGACGTCGCTGCCAACCTGGCCGGCGATGGTGGAGACCAGCCCGAAAGGCGTGATTTTGCGAATCACATCATTGTCCTGGTCGGCGACGTAAAGATTACCGGCGGTATCCACCGTGGCAAAGGTGGGTTGGTTGAAGGCCGCGTTGGTACCGGCGCCATTGGCGAAGCCGGCCTCTCCGGCCTGACCCGCGAGAGTGCTGACCACCCACGTCGGGCCGTCGGGGGTGAGTTTCCGGATCACCTCATTCCATGTGTCCACGACGTAAAGATTGCCACTGGCATCGGCCACGACGCTTTTGGGGAGAAAGAACAGCGCGTTGGTACCCGGGCCGTCCGCGTAACCCGGAACGCCAGCCTGGCCGGCGATCGTCGTGACGACACCACCCGGGGTAATTTCGCGAATTACACTGTTGTCCGAATCCGCGACATAGACATTGTCCTGAACATCAACAGCGACGCCTTGCGGCGCAAAAAATCGCGCGTTGGTAACCGAGCCGTCGTTGCTGCCCTGGCTGGCTGACCCCGCCAGTGTGGTGAAATCATAGGTTTGGCCGGAAACCGGCGAAGTCCTGTTTAACAGCCATATCGAAAGAACTGCGAAGCAAATGTTCCAAGTGTTCCTTGCATTCATAAAAAACGGGGGTTGGATTTTCGGTAAAACATTTGGAGAAGCATACGGCAGGCCAAATATCTGTTTAAAAAGCTCAAACGCTGAAATGCTTTCGAATTGCAGTTCGTTCCGGCATTCCAGGTCCTCGCCGAAACTCCGGCGCTTCCCCAAAGCGGCGCCCCCCGAAAGCCTTCGGGGTTGCCGGCGCACTCCAGGGCCCTGCCGCGCATCTCGCTGCACTTTCATTTGCGATTTGCAATTTATCCTTTACGATGGGCGACGCCCGCGAATGGCAGAAAAATCATAAATCGTACATCGCAAATCGTATATTCAACCCATGATTCATCCATCCGCCATCATCCATCCAAATGCCAGAGTGGATGGCAGCGTCCGCGTGGGGCCGTTTGCCGTGATTGATGAAGGCGTCGAGTTAGGCCCGAATTGCGTGGTAGGCCCGCATGTTTATCTGACCGGCCACACCAAAATCGGCGCCAACAATAGCTTTCACGCCGGCTGCGTCATCGGCGACGCACCGCAGGATTTGAAATACAGGAATGAGCCGACGCGCCTGCGCATCGGCGATGGAAACGTCTTTCATGAGCACGTCACCGTCCATCGCTCCACGAAAATGGACGCCGAAACGGTCATCGGCTCGAATAATTTTCTCATGGCCGGTTCGCACGTGGGGCATAACAGCGTGGTCGGCGATCATGTCATCATGGCCAACGGCGCGATGATGGGGGGATATGCGGTGGTCGGGGACCGCGCGTTCATCTCGGGCAATGGCATGGTGCATCAATTTTGCCGGGTGGGGACGCTGGCGATGATGCAGGGCGGGGCGGCCATCAGCACGGATTTGCCGCCGTTTTGCACGGCGCTGCACGAAAATGAAATGTGCGGGTTGAACGTCGTCGGCTTGCGCCGCGCGAACATTTCAGCGGCGGAGCGCATGGAATTGAAGCGCCTCTATCGTCTTTTGTTCCGCAGCGGCCAAAATTTATCCAGCGCCGTCGTGGAAGCGCGGAAAGATTTTTGCAGCGCGCCGTCAAAAATTCTGCTAGAGTTTGTGGCAGGCGCCAAACGCGGCGTTTGCGCGGATGTGGGCGGGTCAATGTCCGAAAACGAATAATCGCCATGTATAAGATTGTGGGAGCAGATGGACGGCTTTATGGGCCGGTTTCTGCCGAGCAAATCAAGCAATGGATTGCCGAGGGCCGGGCCAATGCGCACACCCAGGCGCTGGCTGACGGCGCCGCGGCTTGGAAACCGCTAAGCCAATTTCCCGAGTTCGCGGGTTATTTCGCGGCCCAGGTCCCGCCATCCATCCCCCCGTTGTCCGTCGCCGCACCGCGCAAAATCAACGGGTGGGCGACCGCGGGATTGATCTTTGGGATGCTGTCCATTGTCTGCTGCTGCAAATGCTTGTTCGGCGTCCTCGGTATTGTTTTTTCCCTGGTCGGCCTTTCGCAAATCAACCAAAATCCCCATGTTTACGAAGGCCGCAGCATGGCCATTGTTGGGCTGGCGCTTTCCATTTTGGGCATTCTTTTCGGCCTGCTTCTGCTTCTTTACCTCATCGCGTCCGGCAATTTCCATTACCATTGGAATTTCCAACGTTTTAACACATGATTGCCGCCGGACCAGGAGCTGTGCCGCCAAAGATAAAAACCGCGCCGTCGCTGCCGCTGTTTGCGGGCGCCGTTTCGGCGTTTGTCATCGCCGGCGCGCTGGCCTTCGTCTTCGTCTTCAATCCCAGCACCCACGGATTTTATCCGACATGCCTGTTTCATCAACTGACTGGATTGAATTGCCCGGGTTGCGGCGCCACGCGCGCGCTTTACGCCCTCCTGCACGGTAATTTCCAAATCGCGCTGCGCGATAACGCCCTGTTCGTGGGTTCCATCGCCGGCGCCGCCGTATTGGGCGCCCGTTTCCTTTTTCAAAAGCGCCAAAATCCCCGGGCGGATTTCCACCTGCCGCCATTTTTCGTTTTGACCTATTTGGCTGTGGCGCTGGTCTTTACGATTTTACGCAATCTGCCGGCGTTTTCGTTCCTTTCGCCTTAGAATTTTTGGCTTTTGCCACCCGCTTCACTGGTGTTCAATTCCGCCGTTATGAGCCTGACCCATCCATT
>DATJSQ010000012.1:0-13525 GCA_035503995.1 Verrucomicrobiia bacterium
AATTTCCGACGCCCTCCGCGCATTCGCTTTGTGTTTTGGTAGTCCTCCCGCGGCACGCCAGAGCGCTTCAGCGCGACGGCGGCTACCGCTTTGTGTTCGCAGGCTAAAAGCCTCTGGAAATAATCCCCCATCATTCCCTTCTGTTCAAAATCGTCCCAGTCCCGCTTTTCTCTTGCGCCCTTTGCGCATTTTTGCGGCTAAAAAATCCGTGTGAATCCGTGGTTAAGGTCATCTTTGGTTGCGGCTCCGCCGCGCTGTGTTATGTTTCAGCCAAATTCGGCATTTTTAAATCAACAGCCATTTTATATCTTGAGCAAAATCAACAACTGAATTCCCCCGGATGCCGCTTCCGTTTATTCCGTCAATGTGTCGTAAAGCAAACCTCCTTCTCGTTCTTCTGGTGCCGCTGCTTTGCCGAAATGCCGTTTGGGCCGCGATTCCCCTGCCGGCGATCAACACGAACAATGTCATCGTCGTCACCAATGCTCCTTACAATGCCGTGGGCGACGGCGTCACCACCAACACTACAGCCATTCAGGAGGCGATCAACGCCGCCGCAGCCGGCGGCCTCACCAATGGTTTACAGGGCGGCACAGTCGAAATTCCCGCAGCGGCAGCGAGCTATTTGTCCGGCCCCCTGACGCTGTCCAGTTATGTGAACTTGCAAATAGACCGCGGCGCCGAGTTGCAAATGTTGCCTTACGGCTGCTATCCCGGCGGGAGCAATCCAGCTTACTTCATCAGCGCAACAAAGGTTAAGGACGTTGAACTCAGCGGCTTCGGGACCATTGACGGACAGGGGTCCGCATGGTGGTCGGCTTACGATTCCAACAGTTCGCTGGTCCGCCCTTACACGATGTTCGGGCCGCTGGGATGCAACACCGTCCTGGTCTGCAATGTGACGCTTAAGAACCCGCCGAACACACACATGAACATCGGCTCCTCAAGCGGAATTCCTTGCGGCAACGTCCTGGTGACCAACATCACCATCAACACTCCGGACGGTTCCCCCAATACCGATGGGATTGATATGGAGGCCACGAACGCTGAGGTCGTCAACAGCCACATCAGCGATGGCGATGACCACATTGCCATCGGCGGCACCAGCGGATACATGCATGATATCCTTGTGACCAATTGTTTTTTCGGCACCGGCCACGGCGTGTCCATCGGCAGTTACACTTCAGCCGGCGTGAGCAATTTGCTGGTCATCAACTGCACGTGGAGCGGTTCCGAAAACGGGATACGGCTCAAGTCGGAGCGCGGCCGCGGCGGATTGGTCCAGGACCTCACCTATGAGAATCTGGGCATGACCAATGTCGAATGGCCGATTCTGATGTACAGCTATTACAATTATGGCGAGGGACAATTGGAAGACGCCACGCCCTATATGGCCGCGACCAATCCCCCTCAAGCAGTGACTTCAACAACCCCCATCTGGCGCAATATCGTTGTCAGTAACCTGACCGCAACCACGGCCAGCGACTATCCCGCAATCATGATTTGGGGTTTGCCCGAAATGCTGATTTCCAACGTAACCTTGAGCGCCGTGAATATTACCGGGGCAAGCTCAAAAACGTGTCAGTTCTATTACACGACCAACCTTCAATTCATCAATTCCAGGGTCACTTTGCCGGCCGGCACGCCGGCGTACACGTTCTACGGCGCACAACTCGTCGTCAGCAACAGCGCGCCCGCCTCCGGTGTAATCACGTTGAATGGATTGAGCACCAACGGCATTGGCAATTCACTCGCCTTTTATAATGCTTCAGCCTCGGTCCAAAATACCAACGCCCTGGACGGTGGATTCCTCACCCTCGGCAACGGCACCGTCACCGTGAGTAATAACCTGGCCATGTCCTCGGTGTCAGCTTTCGATTATCAACTCGGCGCCAGCGCGGCCACGGTGATTGTAAAAAGCAATCTCACAATGGGTGGCACGGTCAACATCAACGCCGGCAACGGCTTCACCACCGGCACTTATACCTTGTTGACTTACGCCGGCAGCCTGAGTGGAAGTTCGCCGGCACTTGGTTCAGCCCCGGCAGGCTTCAATTACGCCTTTAACACCAGCACCGGCGGGCAGTTGAATCTGGTCGTCACGACGCCCATCCCATCGGCGCCCGCCAACCTGACCGCGCAAGGCACAAATCTTCTGATTACTCTGCAATGGCCTGCGTCCGCCGGCGCCACGGGTTACAGTCTCCAGCGCTCCACCACCAATGGCGGCCCCTATTCCATCCTCGCCGCCCTGGACCTCACCAATTACTCCGACACGGCGGTAAATCCGGGAACACCGTATTATTACGTCGTCGCGGCGACCAATTCTTCCGGCTCCAGCCCGAACTCAATCCAGGCCGGCGCCGTTCCGTTGCCTTCCCTCATCTCAACAAATATGAACTTTCAAGCGGTCGGGAACCAGTTGCAGGTCAGTTGGCCGGCGGACCACCTGGGATGGTATTTGCAGGTGCAAACCAATGCACTGAGCAACGGTTTGAGCACGAACTGGGTGGACGTTCCCGACTCGCAATTGACCAATATGATCTTGCTGCCGCTGGACCCCGACAATCCCTCCGTTTTTTTCCGCCTGGCCTACCCGTAAGCTGTAGATGTAGGAGACGACGTCAGGAGTCTCCGATCCAATCCTTCCTCGTAGTCCCGCTGCATTTAATTCAATGTTTTGTGCCGAAATTCGTAATTCATTTTTACCGCTAAAATCGTAGAATTCCGAATTGCAAAATACCAAAACAATTATGCGCTTTATTGAATTCCACCAGACACTCCGTGCCTGTCTGATTTCCACGGTCGCTCCGCGACTCTCTCACGCCATTCTTCTGGCGTTCTTTTGCGCCTGCTCCGTCAACGCCCAATTTTCGATTCACGTCCCCCTCCCGGTCTTTCCCAGGACCGTGGTCAATCTCACCGACTTTGGCGCCATCGGCGATGGCGCAACGCTGAACACCGAAGCTTTTTCCAACGCCATCGCGTCTCTTTCCCGTAAGGGTGGCGGCGAGTTGATTGTTCCGCCGGGCCTTTGGCTCACCGGTCCCATCCGGCTTTGCAGCAACTTGAATTTGCATCTGGAACGCGGCGCCTTCATCGAGTTCTCCGGCGACTACCATCTGTATCCGCTGATTGTGGTGGATATGAAAGGTGAAAAGGAAGTGGACTCAACCTCGCCGATTTTCGGTCAGGGCCTCGAAAACGTCGCCATCACCGGCGACGGAATTATTGACGGCGGCGGCAACGCCTGGCGCCCCATGAAAAAAGAAAAGGTGACGGAGGAAGAATGGGAGGCGCTGGTGGCGTCCGGCGGCGTGGTGAACGATCGAGGCGATACCTGGTGGCCGAGCCAGGCCGCGATGAACGGCCCCCAACTGGTGGCATCGCTGCTGAGGCAAGGCTCGCTCAACCCGGCCGATTACGAACCGGCCCACCAGTTTTTGCGGCCAAAAATGGTCCGCCTGATTGGCTGCAACAAGGTCCTGCTCCAGGGTGTGACTTTTCAAAATCCCCCGAATTGGACGCTCAACCCCGCCCTCTGCGCGAATGTCTCCATCCTCAATGTCAACGTTCACAACTCCTACGCCGCGCAAAACAGCGACGCCCTCGACCTCGAATCCTGCCGGAACGCCGTTATCCGCGACAGCATCTTCGACGCCGGCGACGATGGGATATGCCTGAAGTCCGGCAGAGACGCCGCGGGCCGCCGCATTGGCGTTCCCGACGAAGATGTTTTGATTGACGGCTGCACGGTGTATCACGCGCACGGCGGATTTGTCATCGGCAGCGAAATGTCCGGGGGTATGCGCAATATCTACGTGAATAATTGCACCTTTATCGGCACGGACAACGGCCTGCGCTTCAAAAGTGCGCGAGGCCGCGGCGGCATCGTCGAGCATATTTATATCTCGAATGTGCGCATGGTCAACATCCTCAACAATGCAATCGGCTTCGAAATGTTCTACCAAAACGGCGGACCTTCGGCGCAGGCCGCCGCCAATTTGCCTCCGGTCAATGAAGGCACGCCCCAATTCCGCGACATTCACATTGACAATGTCATCTGTCGCGGCGCGCAAAGGGCCATGGTTTTGGAAGGCCTTCCCGAAATGCCGCTCCGCAATGTCGAATTGAAAGACGTTTCCATCACCGCGCAGACCGGCGCTTTCGTGACCGATGCCCGGGGCATCACCTTTCAAAACGTCCATGTCGAGTGCCAGTCTGGACCCCCGCTTACCCAGACGCGCGTCACAAGTTCATCGCTCGAACTGGCGCCATGAAGTCCCGCGGAAATTTTCGTTGGGTCATCTGCGGTTTGCTGTTTGCGCTCGTCGCCTTGAGCTACATTGACCGGCTCATCATCGGTATTCTCAAGAAACCCATCGGCGCCCAACTCGGATGGTCGGACGAGGATTACGGTGACATCGCCGCGGCCTTTTCTTTCGCCTACGCCTTCGGCTATCTGTTCGCCGGACGCGCCATGGACCGTCTGCGCGCCGGGCGCGGCCTTCGCCTGTTTGTTTTTATTTGGAGCCTCACCGTCGCCGCGCACGGATTAATCAGTTTCATCGGAACGGACGCGGTCCTCCGCCTCCATTATCCCTGGTTTTCCTTCGCCGAAAAAAGTTTCATCTGGATGACTCTGGCCATGCCCATGACCGTCGCCGGCTTTGTCGCGGCCCGCGTGGTTCTCGGCCTCGCGGAAGGCGCGAACTTTCCCGCCGCCATTCGCACCGTGGCCGAATGGTTCCCGGTCAGGGAGCGGGCTTATGCCACCGGCTGGTTCAATGCCGGGACCAATGTCGGCGCTGTCCTTTGCCCAATCGCGGTGCCCTGGATTTATGCGCGTTTCGGCTGGCCACCCGCCTTTTACCTCACCGGCGCGGCGGGTTGCCTTTGGGTGGCCGCCTGGTGCTTTCTTTACGACGAACCGGAAAAACACCTGCGATTGGACCCCGCGGAATTGGAATACATTCGCAGCGGCCAACCGCCATTAGCCGAAAAAATCGTCAAAGTGCCGTGGCTTTCCCTGTTGCGTTACCGTCCGGTTTGGGCGTATATGCTGGCCAGCATTTTTGCCGCGCCCGCATGGGGGTTTTACCAATTCTTTGTCCCGGACTTCCTGGAAAAACGATTTCACACCAGCCTCCAGGCTACCGGTTGGTGGACCGGCGTCTTTTTTGCGCTGACAGCCGTCGGCGGCATCGGCGGCGGCTGGCTGGCCGGGGCCTTGCTCGGGCGCGGCTGGAATTTAAACGCCGCCCGCAAGGTTTCTCTCCTGGTCTGCGCCCTGGCCGTGGTGCCGGTTTTCCTCGCCCCGTTCGCCGGGACAGTCTTGCTCGCCGTCCTCATTGTTGGCCTCGCTGGTGCCGCCCACCAGGGCTGGTCCGCCAATCTCTACAGTGTCGTCTCCGATACCATGCCCAAACAAACCATCAGCTCCGTCATCGGCCTGGGTGGATTCGTCTGTTATTTTACCGGCGGCTTGGTCAACGCCTTGACCGGCGTCATTGTGCAAAAGACCGGAAATTATGTCTGGGTCTTTGCCTATTTCTCCGGCATGTATGTCCTCTCCCTCATTGCCATTCAACTCTTGGTCCCCAAAATTAATCCCGTCCCCATCAATTAAACGACGTGCAACCGCCTCTCCATTCTCCCAATTCAACCGCCGAATTGCTTTTCGCCTACCCGTGGCAGCCTGACGCCGGCGACGGCGCCTATCGTAATCCCATCCTCTACGCCGATTATTCCGACCCCGACGTGATTCGCGTCGGCGACGATTTTTATCTGACGGCGTCCAGCTTCAATTGCACGCCGGGACTGCCTGTCCTTCATTCCAAGGATCTGGTCAATTGGAAAATCATCGGCCATGCCCTCAAAAATCTGCCGCACCCGCGTTACGCGCAAGTCCAGGCCGGCTGCGGCGTCTGGGCGCCGGCTATCCGTTTTCATGCCGGTAAATTCTGGGTCGTCTTCCCAACGCCCGACGAGGGAATTTATGTTACCACCGCCGATGACCCCGCCGGGAGATGGACTGGACCTCATTTGTTGCAAGCGGGCAGGGGACTGATTGATCCATGTCCCCTTTGGGATGACGACGGCAAAGCCTGGCTCGTCCACGCCTACTCCCTCTCCCGCGCGGGATTCAGGCACAGGCTTCGTGTCCTGCCCATCTCGCCCGATGGCGCGAAGGTGCTCGATGAAGGTAAAATTGTTTTTCACGAGCCGGAAAAACACCCCATCCTCGAAGGCCCCAAGTTTTATAAGAGGGACGGTTGGTATTATATCCTCGCGCCGGCCGGAGGCGTGGAAAACGGCTGGCAAGTCGCGATGCGCTCCCGAAACATCCATGGTCCCTATGAGGATAAAATTGTGTTGCATCGCGGCGGCACCAGCATCAACGGCCCCCATCAGGGCGCGCTCGTGGATACGCTGGACGGCGCCTGGTGGTTCGTCCATTTCCAGGACGCCGGCGTGTACGGACGAATTGTTCACCTGCAGCCTGTTAAATGGGAGGACGGCTGGCCTGTGATGGGCCATCGTGGCGAACCCGTGCTCCGGCACGCCAAGCCGCTGCCCAACGGAAAAATTTCCATGCCCCAAACCACCGACGAATTCGACGCGCCGGATTTGGAGTTGCAATGGCAATGGCACGCAAACCATTTGGACAATTGGCATTCGCTGACCGCGCGCAGAGGCTGGCTCCGCCTTTTCCCGCAACCCGCTCCGTCGGAAAATCCCGGCCAGTTGCCAAATCTCCTCTTGCAAAAATTTCCAGCGCGGACATTCACCGTCGAAACCTCGCTTGAATTTTCGCCCAAACAATCGGGTGAGGAAGCCGGCTTGATTGTCACCGGCGAAACTTCCGCGACTTTGGCATTGGAGAGAAAAGAGTCGGGAAACCAACTTTTCTTGCGCTTCAACGGCGTCCAGGAATTTGTCCGGGAAAACGTTCCTTCCGCCGCCAAACTGCGTGTCACCGTCAGCGACGGCGGCCTGTGTAATTTCAGCTTTAGCCCCGACGGGGCCTGGACGGCAATCCCCCAAACCTTCGCCGCCCGCAAAGGTGTCTGGATCGGCGCCAAGCTCGGCCTTTACGCCATAAACCGCGAAGGTGGAGAATCTGGCCACGCAGACTTCGATTACTTCCGCTTCGGCCCCTAACTTCAACCCCGACCCATTCCCGATTGCCGATTGCAAAACCCACCCGCTTTGCGTCTTGGAGTGCACCAGTCTTCTGGTGCTCTCGTACCTGACTGCCCGTTGTGTCCTTTATATCCTGACACCGACGCACCTTCTTGGCACTTCGCACCGGGCAATCCTGGTGCTGAACTTGTGTTCAGCAGCTTACCGGTGAATCATTTCACCCCAAACTCCTTCTTTAACGCTTCCTCGGCGTCTTTGTTCCAGTAACCGTTGTCGAGGGATTGGGCGACGCCGGAATGTTCACGGCCCACTTCGGTGAGCGCGGTGAGCTTCAATCCTTTCGCAAATGGATAGACAATGATTTTGCCCGGCATGGTGTTTTTTTCCACGGCCCGAATCCCGTCCACCGCCCCGTCCAGCCCGGCGATGGCGGCGACCGAAAGATTGGTGTCGAGTTGGCGCGACGCAACTTTTTTCAAGACAACTTTCATGTCGTCGAGGGTCGAGCCGCTGGTGCCGATGAAGTAACACTGCTTTTCGATGTAAGCGTCCAAATCGATCTCGCCAGTTTTATCCGCGGGTATGCCGGCAAAAATGTTGATGATCGCGCCGGGTGCGGCGTCCTTGACGGCTTGCGCGACCAGTGCCGGGACCGGCGCCATCAGAACGATATAATCAAACTTTTCGGCCAGCTTGTCCTTCGATGGATTGTAGGCCTTCAGGGTCAGCTTGTTTTTTTGCGCGAGCGGCTCGGACAACTTGCGCAGCGCTCCGAGACGTTCATCGCTCAAATCGCCGGCGTAGATCGTGACGTTCGGAACGCCCTGGCATAAATCGCGGATGACATGCATGGTGCCCATGGGCCCGGCGGCGCCGATGATGTTGATTTTGTCGTTCGCCCGGATTTCCGCGGTCGCGGGGATGGCTGAAAGCGCGTCGGCGACGTTGTTACCCGTCGTGCCGATGATGCGAATCCCGCCGTAATGGACGCGGCCGACGGCCGTGACGACGGTGCGGCCAAATTTCCCTCCGCCTTGCACAATGACAAACAGGCCGTTCGTGCCCACGTTGGCGAAAAGCTTTTCTACAACCGCGGCATCGCTGCCGAAATAGACCACGTCGTCAAATTTTTCCGACGGCAGGGCAGACGGTTTGGCATACGCGATTTTGCCCGCGCCATCCACTTTGGGTTGGTTTTCAGCGACGACGAGCGTTTTGCCATTGCGTTTGAATGCGCGGCGTTGTTTTTCGACGTAAGCGTCCTCGACGCAGGCCCACGGTTCGCAGAGGGCGATGGCCGAGGCGGACAAATCCTCCGGGGCGGGAATGAACATGCTCTCGCCGTCGGGGGACGTGATGATGCGCTCGTCCACGAGCACAAATTCCTGGAGGGCGCCCTCGAAGTTATAGCCGAAGGCGGAATTGGAATTTTTTGTCGGCAGCCAGCGGTAATCCGTTTGTACCAGATACCGTTCGCCCACCTTGAACCGTTTCACTTCGTTACCCACCCTGACGATGCGCACCACGGTTTCGTGACCCGGCACGACCGGCTTTTCGCCAGGGGCATAATTCGGCATCTGGGCCAGGGCGTCGGGCGTGATGCCCGAGACGATCTCGGATTTGCGGGCGTGGCCGGAGAATTGTTTGAGCAGCTTCAAATCGGAGAAGCAGAGGCCGCAGACCTCGACCTGGCAGAGGAGCTGGTGCGGTCCGGGCTGGAAGACCGGCTTGTCTTCGTTGACGCGGAGTTGGTCGGAGGCGACCAGTTGGACGGCACGTTGTTTTTCAGGAATGGCACTCGTTGGCATTGGAATCGAAAATCAATTTAAGAGATTTTAGCAAAAATATGCTGCGGTGTCACGTCCGCAGGCAGACCGTTCAAGCGGTCTTCGGAGGCCGGTTGCAGTTCGCGGCCGAGTTTTTCGAAGAAGTCGTTCTTTGCGCCGATGGACCCGAAGGTTTTCCGCGCCCAACGGCTCAAATAACCGAGGCCGGCGCCGCGTTGCAAAACGGAATGCGCATAGACAATATGCGCGCCTTTCAGGAAAACGGGGACGAGCGGTTTGAGTTCCGCCGTCTCGAACGAATCCACAAATTTGTTTCCCGGCGCGTTCATTTCCGTTCCGACAATGACCGGGAAACCGTGTTTCTCCGCCAGCGCAATCACGTCGTAAAGATTTTTCAATTTTTCGTCTTTTATGCCAGGTGTGTAATTGCGATCGGGAATGAGCGCGAGCGCCGCGGCGCCGCTGGCCATTTCGATTTCAAAAAGCTCTTCAATTGCTTTTTCGCCTTCGCTTGTGCCGTCGAGCCACGTCAACGCGGGAATCGCGCCCGAATCCAGTGAGAATCTGTTCATATCGGCAATTAAAGGGAACGAGCCAGCGTCCGGCTGAACGTAGCCCGGTCCGCCGCGTTTCATCGTCCGGGCACGGATGAGCGCCTGGAACTTCGCCGGATCGGCGGGGTGGTCGCCGATTTTTTGCTTCCAGAAACCGGCGTCGCCCTTTTTTGAATAGGCCTCGCAGATATGGCGCTCGGTGGCGTTGCCGTTTGGCGTGAGTGGCAGAACGTCCCGGTCGTAATTCAATTCAACGGGTTGGAGGAACGCGTTGACGCGGCGGACGAGTTCGCGGTTGCGGGCGGCGGCGGTGCGGCACATTTGGGCGAGCAGGGGATGTTGAATCTCGCGCGGGAATCCGACGCCCATATTGTAAGCGATGCCCGGTTCGCCGGGTGAATTGATGACACGGGTGGAAAATTCAGGCACATACGCCCGCGACTCCAAACTCGCGCAACGCTTCAGGCCAATGAGTTTGCCCGCCGCCCAAAATTCCTCGAGGGCGTCCAGAACGTCAAAATCCACGATGCCTGCCGCGGCGAGGCCGCGCTGGCGGGCGAGCCAGGCAAATTTGGATGGGGAATAGCCGTAGGCGTTATAGGAAAAAAAGGTGTGGCTGTGAAGATTGACATCCGTACCGGGCGCGGCGAGTTGAATTTTGCCGGCTTTGGCGAGGTCCCAAAGTTCCGCGAGCGCGGTTTGGCGTTGCGCGAGATTGAAACTGTCCAGTTGCCGTTCGAGGCGTTCAACCGTGTTGTTCATTGTTATGCAGGCAAGAAATTCGATCAACGGGCCAGCCAGCCGCCGTCCACGTTCATGATTGTGCCGTTGAGATAATCGGCGTCCCTGGAGGCGAGGAACAGCGCGGCGCCCGCGATGTCTTCGGGCGACCCCCAGCGGCTTTCCGGAATCCGGTCAAGAATGGACTTGCTGCGGACCGGATCTTCGCGCAGTGCCTTGGTGTTATCGGTGGCAATGTAACCGGGCGCGATGGCGTTAAAATTCATCCGTTCTTTGGCCAGTTCATTGGCGAATGCCTTGGTGATGCCGGCAATCCCGCTCTTGCTGGCAGTATAGCCGGGCACAAAAACGCCACCCTGAAACGACAGCATCGAAGCGATATTCACGACCTTGAGGCGGGCATCGGCGGGAGAGTGGTCGCGTCCGGCCGTGAGCCACCATTTGGAGACGGCTTGAGTAAGAAAGAACGGGGCGGACAAATTGATTTGGAGGACGGCGTTCCAATCCGCTTCCGGATGGTCCACGATCGGGGCGCGTTTGATGATGCCAGCGTTGTTGACGAGAACGTCCACTCGGCCGCAATCCTTGACAACCTGCGCAATGACTTCCGCGGCGCGTTTTTGGGTAAGCCTGGCAAAATCCTCGGTGTAAGGGGTGAATTTAGCGCCCAAGGAATTCATTTTAGCGGAGATGTCGGCCGGATCGCCGACGCAAATGCTCACCGCGTGGGCGCCCTCGCGGGCGAAGGCCAGGGCAATGGCTTGGCCGATGCCGCGGCACGCGCCGGTGACAATGGCGACGTTGTTTTGAAAACGGCTGGTACTCATAAATTCACCGCAAATCGCAGGGTTTGAGCTGGTCCATGTCATCGAAAACCTGGTTTTCGCCGGCCATGCCCCAGATGAATTTGTAATTGCCGGTGCCGCAGCCGCAATGAATGGACCAATTCGGCGAGAGCGCGACGTCCTCGTTATGCAAAAACAAATGGCGTGTCGCCTGCGGCTCGCCGAGGAAATGGGTCAGGACGTTTTCGCCGAGGTCGAAGTAAAAGTAAATCTCCGTGCGCCGCCAATGCGTATGCGGTGGAAAAGAATTCCAGACATTGCCTTCGTCCAGCGCGGTGAAGCCCATGACCAATTGGCAGCTTTGGATGCCACCCTGGTGGATGAATTTGTAAATCGTCCGCTTGTTGGCGGCGGCCTGCGAGCCGAGCGCCACCGGCGAAGCCTCCGTGGATTTCATCATTCTGGCTGGATGTGCGGCGTGCGCCGGACAGCTCAAAAAGTAAAATTTGGCCGGATTTTTCGCGCCGGTGCTTTCGAATGCCACCGATTTGGTTCCCATGGGCAGATAAACGCAATCCAATTTTTCCAGCGAAAAGGCATTTCCATCCGCGACGATTTTGCCCGCGCCGCCCACATTGATGACGCCCAACTCGCGGCGTTCCAGGAAAAACGCGCGTCCCGTCTCCTTGTGGTTTGGCAACTGGAGGGCTTTGTCGGTGGGCATGGCGCCGCCGACGACGAGACGGTCCAGATCCGTGAAGTGGCCATGCAATTTGCCGGGTTCAAAGAGGTTGCCGATGAGAAAGCTGTCGCGAAGTTCCTGGGTGGTCATGCGCGCCATGTCCTGCGCGCGAGGCATCCGGCGGATGGAGTTTTCAAACATAGCGGGACAGTCTAAATTTCCCCGGCGCGCGGTCAATGGCAAAGGGGGTTTCCAAATAAACCCGTCCGGATTTTGCGACGCGTTTTTCCATTGCTTCGTCTTCGCTTTGACGGCAATTTTTTTGCATGAAATCAAGGTCCATTCTTATCGTGGCGATTCTGCTGGCGGTCACCGATTTTCAATTGTGCGCGCAACAGATGCTTTCATCCGGTCCGGGCGTGGGGCTAATGGACGACACGTTAACGACGGCGCCTTCGCCGGCAATCAAACCGCTGCCGGTCCTGATTGCGATGCAGCGGGTGGCGGACTGGCAGTTGGCCCATCCGCCGAGTTATCCGGTGACCAGTTGGGATCAAGGCGCGGGTGACGCTGGTTTCATGGCGCTGGCCGGAATTTCCGGCGATTTAAAATACCGCGACGCCATGCTGGCGATCGGCACGAACACGGAATGGCAACTAGGGCCGCGAAAATACATGGCCGACGATGAGTGCATTGGGCAGCTTTACACGGAGCTTTATTTTCTCTATCGCGAGCCTCAAATGATTGCGCCGATGCGGGAGCGGTTCGACGCCATTCTCGCCCAGCCGCCGGCAGTCCAAAGCCTGGATTTTTCACAGCCGGGCCATGGCCAGGATTCATGGTCATGGTGTGATGCCCTATTCATGGCGCCGCCCGCCTGGATGCGCCTTTACGCCGCCACCGATGACGAGCGGTATATGGATTTTGCCGTGACGAACTGGTGGCGGACAACGGATTTTCTTTACGACACCAACGAGCACCTATTCTTCCGCGACAGCACTTACTTCGACAAACGAGCGCCGAACGGCGAAAAGATTTTCTGGAGCCGCGGCAACGGGTGGGTGATGGCCGGCCTGGTCCGCATGTTGCAGTACCTGCCCATGAACCATCCCGACCGTCCCCGTTTCGAGCAGTTATTCAAGGACATGGCGGACAAAATCCTTGCGTGCCAGCAACCGGACGGCCTTTGGCGCGTGAGTTTGCTTGATCCGAATAGCTATCCGGATCCGGAAGCCAGCGGATCGGCCCTGGACACTTACGCGCTGGCGTGGGGCGTCAACCAGGGATTGCTGGACCGCGCCACATTTGAACCGGCGGTGCGGAAAGCGTGGACGGCATTGATTGGCTGCGTGGATGAAAATGGCAGATTGTCTCACGTTCAGCCGCCGGGCGGCAGCCCTGGAAAATTTTCGCCGGACACCACCGAAATTTACGGCGTCGGAGCGTTCCTGCTCGCGGGGAGCGAGGTTTATCGGATGGCGGTGATGGAACAGAATAATAACAGTCTTAACCATCCTGTGATGGTGCGGATCAGCGTGACGAACCCCGCGAATTTTCGCCGCGATTGCGAAACGGTTGAAGTGACAACCAGAGAGTTTACCAGGACCTTCACCGGCCCGCTGGATTGGTTGAGGGACAACGCCAAACAACTCGCCGTCATGGACGCTGTCTCCTCCCGCATTTTGGATTCCCAAATCGAATCGTATCCTTTCACGTCACAAAGTGTTTCAGATAATACCGCGGAGACTTTATTGTTCCAGGTTGACCTGGCCCCGGGCGAGACGCGGACCTATTACATTTTAGACGCGTCGGTGCTGGCCGCCGTGCCGC
>DATJSQ010000013.1:0-10188 GCA_035503995.1 Verrucomicrobiia bacterium
AAACGCCTCCTCCTCGTTGCGGATGACCTCCTGCACGTGCTTTTTCCCGGCGCGGATTTCCGGGAAGATGTCGCCCATGGTGACGGCGAGAACGTCCACGAGTTTGTAAAAAAATGGTTCCGTGAAACCGAGGGCGCGGCCGTAGCGCACGGCGCGGCGCAGGATGCGCCGAAGAACATAGTTCCGGTCTGTATTGCCCGGCTGAATGCCATCGGCAATCGCAAAACTCAACGTGCGGATATGATCGGCGATCACGCGGAATGCGATATCAATTGCAATTTGTGGATTGGCTGTTGTTGCCCCGTCGGTCGGCAACGTTGAAGCGTATTTCCGTCCGCTCATCTTTTCCAACGCATCAAAAATCGGACGAAAAACATCCGTCTCGTAGTTGGAAATTTTCGAATGGGCAAAATCCTTCAAGCCTTTCGTGCCCTGGATGATGCTGGTGACGCGCTCGAAACCCATGCCGGTATCCACGTGCCGGGCGGGAAGTGGCGAGAAGGTGCCGTCCGGATTGGCATTGAACTGGATAAAGACGAGGTTCCAGATTTCAATACAACGGGCATCGCCTTTATTCACCAGCAAACCCTGCGTGTTGCCCTCGGCGGTCAGATCCACGTGCAGCTCGGAGCACGGCCCGCATGGGCCGGTCTCACCCATCATCCAAAAATTATCCTCCTTGCCGCCAGGCACGATGTGAATCTTGGGGTCAAGTCCCGCGGACCGGAATTTCTCCGCCCAATGTTCCCAGGCTTCCTGATCGAATTCGCTCGGGTCGCTTTTTGATTTGTCAGGCGCATAAACCGTGGCATAAAGCCGCGCGGGGGGAAATTTCCAGTTTTCGACCACCAGCTCCCACGCCCAGGCGATGGCTTCCTTTTTGAAATAATCGCCAAAGCTCCAATTGCCGAGCATCTCGAAAAACGTGTGATGATAGGTGTCCAGTCCGACGTCGTCCAAATCGTTGTGCTTGCCGCCGGCGCGGATGCATTTTTGGGTATCAGCGGCGCGACCGGGTGTATAGGGACATGGGGATTGGCCGAGAAAGATCGGCACAAACTGATTCATCCCTGCGTTCGTGAACAGGAGGTTCGGTGAATCGGGCTTCAGGCTCGAAGACGGCACGATGGTATGCTGCTTCGATTTGAAAAAATCGAGGAACGACTGGCGGATTTGTGTGCTGGTCATCACGTAAACGTCCAAAGTAGCCGCGAAAAGGCCGTGAGCGCAAAAGTTTTCCGCGGCAAGAGAGTGAGAATAACCGAGGGTGGGGGCACGGGCGAGTGGAATTTGGGATCCGAATACAGCGTGGAAAGATGGTAAAATTGCGTAAAATTGCATGAAACAGCGTGAAATAACGTGAAATTGCATGAAATAGTGTGAAATAGTGTGAAACAGCGTGAAATTGCGTGAAATTGCGTGAAATGCCGCGCTAAAATTTGCCAAAGATTGCTGTTGACACTCTTTGGATTTGATATCAATTTATCCGCATCCGTTGATACAACGGTCTCATGCAGAGTGGTCGAGGGACTGGCCCGAAGACACCACGGCAACCGGTTGAGCTTGTTCTCAATGTCAGGTGCCAATTCCAGCTCAAGCACCATCGGCTTGGGAAAAATGAGAGGCGCGAAACGATATGTCGCCCTGTCTCCGCATGAGACAGGGTTTTTTGTTGCCCTGAATCAAACAGGAAAGCTATGAGTGACAAACACGGTTACATGAAGGCGCTGAAATGCCGTGAGTGCGGACGCGAATATCCGCTCACGGCCACCCATGTCTGCGAATTCGACTTCGGACCGCTCGAAGTCGCCTACGACTATGAGCGCATCAAAAGAACGCTGACTCGCGAGGCCATCCAATCGCGGCCCAAGAGCATGTGGCGCTACCGCGAATTGTTGCCCGTGGCCGGAGAGCCGACCGTTGGCGCCCAGGCCGGTTTTACGCCCCTGGTCAAAGCTGACCGATTGGCCAAAAAGCTCGGCATCCGCGAATTGTGGGTCAAGAATGACGCGGTGAATTATCCGACGTTATCGTTTAAAGACCGGGTGGTCAGCGTGGCGTTGAGCCGCTCCAAGGAACTTGGCTTCGATACAGTGGCGTGCGCGTCCACGGGAAATCTGGCCAACGCGGTTTCCGCCCAGGCCGCGAGCGCGGGATTGAAGTCCTATGTCTTCATTCCATCGGATTTGGAGCAAGGCAAGATTTTGAATTCTCTGGTCTATGGGGCGAACGTCATCAGCATCAAGGGTCAATATGACGAGGTGAACCGCTTGTGCGCGGAAATCGCCGGGAAATTCGGGTGGGCGTTCGTGAACGTCAACATGAGGCCGTATTACGCGGAGGGTTCCAAGAGCATGGCGTATGAAATCGCCGAGCAGCTTGGCTGGCGGGCGCCGCAGCATACGGTCATTCCCATGGCGTCTGGCTCACTGCTCACGAAAATCCACAAAGGTTACCAGGAATTGGCGAAGGTGGGACTGATTGCCGACACCCAGCCAAAGATTTACGGCGCCCAGGCGACCGGTTGTTCGCCGATATCCGTGGCCCAAAAGGCGGGGCTGGACTTCTTCAAGCCGGTCAAGCCGGACACGATTGCCAAATCGCTGGCCATCGGCACGCCGGCGGACGGCTTTTACGCGCTCAAGGTGATGCGCGAGACGGGCGGGACGGCGGAAGACGTGACGGACGACGAGATTCGCGACGCAATCAAGTTGCTGGCGGAGACGGAAGGCATCTTCGCCGAGACGGCCGGCGGCGTGACGGTGGGCGTGGCAAAGAAGCTCATCGCCTCGGGCAAAATTCCCCGCGATGACTCCGCCGTCATCTGCGTGACCGGCAATGGATTGAAGACGCTGGATGCGGTGCAGGGGCATGTCGGCAAACCGCGTGAAATCAAGCCGAGCCTGCGGGAATTTGAGGCGTTGCTCGCGCAGGGTGAAAAGGTGAATGCCTGAATGCGTTTGACATCCGTCTGGCGAAACAGTTTTGGCAGGAATTCAAAGCGAGTGAAACATGAAAGCAGTCAGTTATAAAAAGTTTTTATGCCAGGCCGCGGCGCTTATTTTAATCGTATCCGCGGATCACTCCAGGCCAAGAGCAGGTCGGCAATAAAATTGCCGATGACGAGGAGGGCTGTCGCCATGACGACGCAGTCCACCACCAAGTAGGAGTCCTTGGCGAAGAAGGCTTCGATGGTCAAGCGGCCGAGGCCGGGCCAGGCCATGATGTTTTCGACGATAAACGCGCCGCTTAACAGGGCGGCGAGGGAATATCCGAAGATCGTGAGCAGGGGATTAATGGCGTTGCGAACGGCGTGCTTGTAAATCACCCAGCCTTCGCCGAGGCCGCGGGCGCGCGCGGCGGTCACATATTCGGCGCGGAGGGTGTCGAGGAGGCAGGAGCGCATCCGGCGCATGATGCCGGCGAGGTCGGAGGCGGCGAGGACGATGGCGGGCAGGATGAGGTGGTGGATTCGGTCACCGAGCTGTTGCATGGGCGTCATAAAATCATAGAGCGGGCTTTCGGCGCCGCCGACGGGGAACCAGCCGGTGGAGGCGGCGAACCACAGGGCGAGCAACGAAAGCAGAACGTCGGGGACGGAAAGTCCGACAAAGGCGACGAAGGAACAGGCATGATCCACCCACGAGCCTTTTTTGACGGCGGCCCAAATGCCGAAGGGGATGGCGATTCCCCAGGCGATGATGAGCGCGGAAAACGAGAGCAGGAAAGTGTTCCAGAGCCGCGCGATGATGAGGGAGGTTGCGGGGATGTGATAAGCCATCGAATAGCCAAAGTTGCCTTCCAGCACATTTTTCAACCAGAAGACGTATTGCACGTACCAGGGGCGGTCCAGATGGAATTGGGCTTTGAGGCGGGCAATGGTTTCGGGTGAGATTTGCGGATTTTGGAGGAGGGCGGTGTAATAATTTCCCGGGGAAAGGGCCATGAGCAAAAAGGTGAGCAATGACACCCCCACGAGGAGCGGAATCATATGCAACAGCCGTTTGAGGACGTATTGCCACATCGCAAATTGCGCCCACGTTGGCAAAAAAAAATTGCGCAAGCCAGTGAAAATCGAATAAAGGTGGCAAAAATGCCGTCCGGCACTATTTTTTGAGGTGAACCGGCGGACGCCGGCTGTTAGGATAAACAAATGAGGCGAATGAAAAATCTGGTTTTGATGGTTTTAATGGTTGCCGGGGTCGTATTTAGCTTTTGCGGCTGCGGAAAAAGCTCTTCAACGGCTGAGGCCAAAAAGAATTATCCACTGCCCGAGCCGCCGGTGGTGGTGAACTGTCATGCGGGGATACGGGGAGGGCGGTTGATTATTGACGAAGTGGGCGACCCGAAGACATTTAATTATATCACCGCCAATGAGTACTCTTCAATTGATATTTGCCGGTTCATGTTCTGGGGACTGCTCAATTTCGACGTGCCGACGCAGACGGTGAAGCCCGGGCTTGCCGATTGGTGGACGAATTCGCCTGACGGCAGGACCTGGACGTTTCATCTCCGGAAAAATCTTCGTTGGAGCGATGGCGCTCCGCTCACCGCGGACGACGTGGTCTTTACCTGGAATGACGTCATCTACAATCCGAACATTAACAACGTTACGCGGGACGCCTTCATTCTTGACGGAAAAGAATTCACGGTGACAAAGGTAGATGATTTGACGGTCCAATTTGTGACGCCGAAGGTCTATGCGCCGTTTTTGGTGACTGCGGGGCAGGGCGTTCCCATCATGCCGGAACATATTCTCGCCAAGTCGGTGGCCGACGGGACATTTACTTCCGCGTACAGCGTAAATTCCGATCCGTCACAGATTGTCGGGAGCGGGCCGTTTCGTTTGAAGGAATACAAGCCGGCCCAATATACGTTGCTGGAACGCAACCCATATTTTCTGGAAGTGGACACCAATGGCACACGGCTGCCCTATACCGACGACGTGATTTTCGAGGTGGTGCCGGATATGAACGCGATTTCGCTGCGATTTTTGAGCGGGGAGAGCGACGTGGATGATATTATTTATCCGTATGAATACGACCAGTTCAAGGCAGCATCCGCCGGCGGGAAATTCAAGTTGCTGGAGCCGGGAGTGGGTTTGGAACAAACTTTTGTAACCTTCAATGAGAACACAAACATAAATCCGCAAACGGGCAAGCCGCTGGTGGATCCGGTAAAACTGGCATGGTTTCGCAACACGAAATTCCGCCAGGCCTGTTCTTACGCGATCAATCGCAAAGCCATCATTGATTCCATTTTCTCCGGTCGCGGGATTCCGGCGTATGGTTTCGAGACCCCGGGCAACAAAAACTGGTATAATCCAAACATCAAGCAATACCCGTATGACCCGGCGAAGGCCCTTGAATTGCTGAAAGAAATTGGAATTGAAAAACGCAACGGCGACAATTTTTTGACGGATGCCGGCGGCCACCGGATTGAATTTGAATTTAATACCAACACGGGAAACGGCGCGCGGGAAAAAATGGCCATGTTGATCGCCGCCGATTGGGAGAACCTGGGCATGAAGGTCATTTTCCAGCCCATTGAATTCAACACCCTGATCAGCAGAATTGACGACACCCATGATTTTGATTCCTTTTTGATGGGGTTTGCGCCGACAATGACCGACCCCTCCGACAACATGAACGTCATCGAATCCAGCGGTTACACTCATGAATGGTTTCCGCGCCAGAAGACGCCGTCCACGCCCTGGGAGGCGCGAATGGATGAATTGATGGATGCGCAAATGCAGACGTTAGACTACAGCGAGCGAAAGAAGGATTACGACGAAATCCAGGCAATCCTCGCCGAACAGGTGCCGATGATTCCCACCGTCACTCCCAGGTATTATGCCGCGATCCGTTCGGACATCGCCAATGTGCGCCCTTCAGCATTGAGCTATTATCGGGCCTCATGGAACGCGGAGGAGCTATATTTTACCAACGGGCCTGCCGGCAATGAGTGACCGCTGAATTTGCTGGCCTTTGACCCGCGCAATGATCTAACCTTTTGGGGAGCCAGAAAACGAACATGCCTTTACTCGAGGGACAAGCCGGAATTGTCTTTGGTGTCGCCAACAAGCGCTCGATCGCCTGGGCGATTGCGCAGGGCTGGGCGCGCGAAGGGGCCAAACTCGCCTTCACATACCAAGGCGAACGCCTCAAGGAAAACGTCTCTGAACTGGCGGGAACGTTCGGGGCGGACACTTTGATTCTGCCCTGCGACGTGACGCGGGACGACGAAATCTCCGCGGTGTTCAAAACGGCGGGCGAAAAGTTCGGCAAACTGAATCTGCTCCTGCATTCCGTTGCGTTTGCGCCCAAAGACGCGCTGGAAGGGGAATTTGTGAATACGAGCCGCGAGGCGTTTCGGGTGGCGCACGACGTCAGCGCCTATTCCCTGGTGGCGCTCGCCCGGGCCGCCGCGCCGTTAATGACCGACGGCGGGAGCATCGTGGCGATGAGCTATTACGGCGCGGAAAAGGTGGTGCCGCATTACAACGTGATGGGGGTGGCCAAGGCGGCGCTCGAAGCCAGCACCCGGTATCTGGCCTACGACCTCGGCCCGAAAAAAATCCGGGTCAATTGCATCAGCGCCGGCCCGGTCAACACGCTGGCGGCGCGCGGGATTGCGGGGTTCACCGAAATGCTCAAACATTACGAGGCGCACGCGCCGCTGAAGAGGAACGTGTTACCGGAGGAACTGGGAGCGACCGGGCTTTTTCTGGCGAGCGACGGGGCGGCAGCCATCACGGGTCAGGTGATTTACGTGGATTCCGGTTATCAAATCATGGGGATGTAGGCGGCGATGCCGGACCGATGAAGAAGACGGAGAAAATAACGGCGAAAATTTTAGCCGCAAAAAGGCGCGAAAGGCACAGGGCAGGAAAGCCGCAACACGAAAAGGCTTTGACGCGACTTGACGCGACTTGACGCTGATTTTTTGGACAACAAGGAAACTGAGGAAACAAAGGGTGAGGCGTCCGAAATCGAGCGATGAAATAACAGGCTCGGATCAAGGTCTTTGAAACCGACGCTCAAAAAGGCGCCCGACAGACCCGAAGAAAAAACGGGACCGAATACGTTTTTGCCGTTGACACCCGCCTTAATGGGCGACCCGTTTATGGTCAACGGGATTAAGTTCTTTGCCACGGCAGATGTGTTGGAAGCGAGCACAGATCGCCGCCGGCTGGCGCGAATGACCGCTACGATCTACCAGCACTGGCAGCGTAAGAATGGGCACAATCGAACCGGAGCCATCCCACAGAAAATCGAAAAAAAGTGTTGGCTTGACGGCTTGAAACCTGCCACAGAGCAGGCATGAGAAAAACAAAGCTGATCAACCCAACACGCAGCCGTAACATTTTTGAAGTATTATTCGCGGATTACTTGTTTCTGATTTCTTGGCCAGCCTCGCCAAACTCCCGCAAAGGATCAATCGGATGAAATTATGCTATTGCTTCTTGCGTTTGCGCAGCAGTAAAAGCGTGCTGATGCCAAAAAGTGCGAGGCTTACAGGCTCGGGGACGGGGCTTGCCGAAATACCGCCGATGACCTGGCCGTCGCTGAAGCCGACAAGCTCGTTGTTATCGTCGCCATAGGCCGCAAGAATATCCTTAAAAGGAGCTTCCTGGTCGAATACGAAGGACTGGAGTTCCGAGCCTTCTCCGCCACTAATCGCATTCATAAGGAAGGACTCGTCACTGTCAGGGAAATTGAATACGCTGTCAAAATCCTGTCCGACCGCAGCCGTTGCGGACGCATTGTTCATCCCAACAGCCAGCCCATAAGTCGAAGTAGCAGTATCATAGTACACGGCAAGCAAAGTGAACTGCTCGTTAGGATCGACATTTTGCACGCTACTGGAGTAGAGGGCGCTTCCAGTGGTAAAGGCCCCCAAGTTATCGTCGTATGGGATGTCGTAATCAATCCCAAAACCGCTGTCGCTATAGTAACAGAGGTAGGAGGCGGTGATGTAGTACAGACTTGGATCACTTAAGCTGATCGTGCCGCTAAATCCGAATGCCGATCCCGTCAGCGATGCCGTCATTGCGAAAATGGCTATACTTTTGTACATACAATGTTTTCTCCTTCTTTGTTAACGTTTTTCCGTGTGCGTTAAATCAGAATAAACCCATTTAACAACTTTTATTTAAACAAGTAATATCTAGGAAGTCAAGTGTTTTTTACGGAATTGTTGGGACTGTCTAGTTGACAAACAGAA
Source organism: Verrucomicrobiia bacterium (assembly GCA_035503995.1). Lineage (GTDB taxonomy): Bacteria > Verrucomicrobiota > Verrucomicrobiia > Limisphaerales > UBA11358 > UBA11358. The sequence goes on from DATJSQ010000013.1 coordinate 8,227, forward strand.
ATAGTTGCAACCGATTGATTGCAAGGTCTTAATGCAGGTTTGTCAAGTAGAAAGCGCGCTTATGAAACTGCAGAAATGGCTTTTTGGGCGATGGAGTGCAGAGGCGAGGCCTTTGGCGCGGGGTTTGGGGACGGCGTAAGTCCCCAAAAGACAAAAAGCGGTTGAGTCGTCAAAACTCAACCGCCGTTTTATTTTCAAGCTGACACCAGCGGCGGCAGGTTGGCTGCCTTCCGCTCGTAATCCTCAAGGGACGGCGCGATGATGACGGCTTTCTTTGCATAGGCACGGTGAATCGCCGTGCTGTTGTGGCCTAGCGCGGCTTGGGCAAAGCGTTCCGGCATTCCCACAATCTTTGCACGTTCCCCACGCGTAACGGTAGCAATGCAGCGTGACGCCCAAGACGCCCGCCTTGTGACAGCGGCGGCGAAAGCGGCTGGCGCGGTCGCTTTCCGTCCATGTGGACAGGTTCGGGAAAAGCGCGCCAGTGGTCGGCAACTGCTGCAACACTTTTTCCAATGCCGTGCTGATGGTGAACTGCGCCAGCGAGCCGGTTTTTTGCCGGAAATAGGAAATCGTCCGCGTCTGCCGGTCAATATCCTCGGCCTTGAAATTCGCGGCGTCGCTCTGCGCCGCGCCGGTTTCCCAAAGCAGTTCCAGAAACAATTTCCATTCCGCCTTTCGCTCGTTCGCCAAAATGCTTTGGTGTTCGTCCAGCGTGATGCCGCGCCGGTCTTTGGGTTCGTATTTGGGCCAGAGATACGGCGCGACAATCGGCACGGCAATCCAGCCGAGATTCGCGGCGAAGTTGTGCAGCCGTTTCAGGAAATTGACGATGGACACCTTGCCATCTTTGAACACGGCAAGAAAATCATCGGCGGTGGTTTCCATCAATCGCTTGTGCCGCAGTCCGTCGAAGGCGGACGACTTGAACACGTTGGCGTAACGAATGCGGCTGGCATCCTTGCCGCGTGCCTGCAATTGGTCCATGACGGTCTGCCAGGTGCGTTCGACAAAGGCGGGGTCGCTGGCCGTCAGATAGGCGCGGGCCAGTTGCAAATTCAGGACCGGCTGGCGGTGTGCCTCGTTGCTGGCGTTGACCAGTTGCAACGCCTCGGTTTCGTCTCGGGTGCGGAGACTTTTTTGTTGGCCGGTGGCGGAGTCTTGGGAATAATAGATTCCGTTGCGCCGGAACAGGGTGAATTTAGTTTTCATGTGCATGGTGGTGAATCATGCAAGAGAACCGTCGCGACACGTTAGGGTCTAGTGGGCGAGTTTCAGCGGGCTATTGACGAATTTTGGCGAATTGTGTTTGCATCCGCCGCGATACTGGCAATTCCGCTGACAGTGGCCGTCCACGCGCTCAAGAAACCCTGCATTTGCCAGGGTTTTATCAACTTGAATACTGATGGACACAGATGACGGAGGCTGTGGGAGAGCCACGAAAAGGCGCAAAAGCCCAAACACGAAAAACTTTTTAACCGCGGATAGATCCGCCTTCGCCTGGCCTACGGTGGACAGGCACGGAAGAAAATGTGAAGGCTGAAGGCTGAAATGGGCGAAGCGGGACGGGATGATTTTGAACAAGAAGGGAACAAAGCAAACGAGAAAAAGTGAACCGCGAAACACCCGAAACAAATTTTACGCGGAATCATCGAAACACGCGAAAAGGCTTTGACGCGAATTGACGCGAATTGGCGCTGATTTTTTGGACAACAAGGAAACTAAGGAAACAAAGGGTGAGGCGTCTGAAATCGAGCGATGAAATAACAGGCTCGGATCAAGGTCTTTGAAGCCGACGCTCAAAAAGGCGCCCGAGAGACCCGAAGAAAAAACGGGACCGAATACGTTTTTGCCGTTGACACCCGCCTGAATGGGCGACCCCTTCACGGATGATGGCCGTCTTAATGCAAAGCAAAGCCCGATTAGGCTGCCACCGCTTTCGCCAAGTCCTTCCGGCTTGAA
>DATJSQ010000014.1:0-9007 GCA_035503995.1 Verrucomicrobiia bacterium
ATGACTAAGACATAATGACTAACGAATCTCCAAGCCTGAATGACAAATCCAATGGCGGGCCTGCATTTGATCTGGAGGAGCGAACGGCGGTGTTTGGCGAAACCGTGATTCGCTTCGCGAAAACGATTCCAATAAACACGGTCACGCTGCCATTAATTGACCAAATCACCCGTTCAGCAACGAGCGTTGCCGCAAATTATTGCAAAGCGGACGATGCCGTTTCAAAAAAGGATTTCAGAAACAAGATTGGGACCTGCCGAAAGGAATCACGCGAAACCAAACTTTGGTTGCGAATGATTGCCGCTGCGCCGCCGGAAATGAAGAACGATGCCCGCGAACTTTGGCAGGAAGCCAAGGAACTGCATCTCATTTTTGCCGCCATTTGGAGAAAAACACAGGGAATTTCCTGATGTCCAAACAATGCCGACTAATGTATCTCAAATGGCGAAATTTTGCCAAATGCCGGCAACGCCGCCTTGCGTGATTCGTGCTTCGTCATTATTTACTCCTTGGGATTTAGTCATTAGTCATTAGCGACGCCATGCCTGCAAAAAAGACAATAAATCAGAGCCACCTTGCATCGGACGCCGCCAAAGCGCAGTCGCGCGCCCGGGCGGTTTTTCTGGACCGCGATGGGGTCATCAACCGCGCGTTGGAACGGGAGGAGAAGCCGTATCCGCCGAGGAATCTGAGCGAATTTGAAATTCTTCCCGAGGTGCCCGAGGCGTGCGCCAGATTGAAGGCGGCCGGGTTTTCATTGATTATAGCCACCAACCAACCGGATGTGGGCCGTGGCACGATGGAAAAGTCCGTCGTGGAGGAAATTCACGCGCACCTGATGTCGCAATTGCCGATTGATCGCGTCGAGGTTTGTTATCATGCGGGCAAGGGTGTGTCGGAATGCGACTGTCGCAAGCCGAAACCGGGGATGTTGTTGAAAGCGGCGCGGGAGCTGAATATTGACCTCGCGAAAAGCTGGATGGTGGGCGACCGCTGGCGGGACGTGGATTGCGGGCATAACGCCGGATGCAAGACGATTTTGATTGATCGCGGTTACGCCGAAGAGTTGAAACAACGACCGGATTTTCGGGCAAAGGATCTGATGGGGGCGGCGGAAATCATATTGGCGGAGGGACAGTTGAGCGGGGATTGAATCGGGGGCTGAGAGGCGGAAAGCGGGAAAGCGGGACTCCCTCCCCCTGCCTGGGGAACAAAATAAGTTGAACATTGGCGGGAATTCCATAATCTAACGTGCTCCAATGCGAACTCTGAAAGATTTAAAGATAAAGATTTTTGCCGACGGCGCGGACCGGAAGGGGATGATGGACTTGAACGCCAATCCGCTGATCAAGGGCTTGACGACCAATCCGACGCTGATGCGAAAGGCGGGGATTGCGGATTTCGAGGTGTTCGCGCGCGACATTTTACAGGGCATCACGGAGAAGCCGGTGTCGTTCGAGGTGTTTTCCGATGATTTTTCCGAGATGAAACGGCAGGCGCTCAAGATCAACGGCTGGGCAAAAAACGTTTATGTCAAAATCCCCATCACGAACACGCTCGGTGAATCGTCGCTGCCGCTGATCAAGGAGCTGGCGGGCGACGGGGTGAAGCTGAATATCACGGCAATACTGACGTTGGAACAGGTGAAAGGGGTGGCGCAATCGCTGAATCCGCGGGTCCCGTCATTGGTGTCGGTGTTTGCCGGGCGAATCGCGGACACTGGGGTGGACCCGGTGCCGCACATGATTGAGTGCAAAACGATCCTGAAGGGGTTGCCGTTGGCGGAGCTGTTGTGGGCGAGTGTGCGCGAGGTGTTGAATATTTTTCAGGCGAACGATTGCGGGTGCGAGATTGTGACGGTGCCGCACGATATTCTGAACAAGGCGCTCAAGCTGGCCGGGACCGGGTTGCCGGAGATGTCGCTCGACACGGTGAAGATGTTTGCGAACGACGCGAAGGCCGCCGGGTTTGCGTTGTGACGGAGCGGCAAATGACGCGAATAAAATTAACCACAGATTACACGGATAAGTTTATGGTGAAGATGGACGTGCTGCCTGACGAGTCGCGAGGTTGTGTGAAATTTCCCGGACGTGAAGAAATTTCGCTTGTATTTGACCTGTGACGCATTTTGATGAAGTGAGGAGGTTTTAGTCAGGGCCTCGTTACCTCGGCTCCTACGGGATGAATTTATTGTGGACGCGCGCCCTGGGCACGGGATTCGAGCCAGTCGCAGGCGGGCGGCAATACGCGGTCCCATTGGAGGGTCTGGGAGCGCTGCCAGGCGTTCACGCGCAAATGGGCGTATTTCCCGGGTGATTTCGCAATTTCCAGTACGGCTTCGGCGACGGATTCGGGGGTTTCCTGGCGGGTGATGACGCCGGTTTCATCATTCAAGGTGGAATCCACGAGGCCGCCGACGGGATAGACGACGGCGGGGGTGCCCATGGCGTTGGCTTCAATGACGTTCAGGCCCCAGCCTTCCCGAATGGAGGTGTGGAGGAGAAGATGGGCGGAGCGGAGGCGTTCGTTTTTTTTCTGTTCGTCAAGCCGGCCGGTAAATTCGGTTTCGCCCGCAAGGCCGAGTTGGCCGGCCAGTTGTTTGAGAAAGCTTTCTTTCTCGCCCCAGCCGACAATTGTCAGGTGAACGTCGGCGCCGCGCTGCCTCAAAATTTTCACGGCCCGCACGGCGTGGTCCACGCGTTTGTTGGGCGCGAGCCGCGAGACGACAATGAGGCGCAACGGCGATTCGAGCGGCTTGGGCGGCAGCTCGGCGAGCGGGACGGCATCGGTGCCGTTTTGAAACACGTGGACGTCTTTTACGCCGTGCTGATGCAGGGCTTTTTCGGTGGAAGCGGAGGGTGTCCAAAACGGCACGCGCCGATAGAGCCAATGGGTCCAGGCTTCCTGCGATTGGCCGATGGAGCTGATGGGCCAGGGGTAGAATGATTTCCAGATGGGGCCGAGCACTTCGTGGATGTAGGCCACGCAATTGGTCCCGCACCACCACGGCGCATACCAGGGAAGACCGTGATGCTGGTCAATGACGAGGTCGAATTTGTTTTGGGAGCGATACCAGTGCTTCGCCTTGAGGATGGACACGCCTTTGCCGCCGCCGCGGACAATTTTTATTCCCGATACTTCGCTCTCCGGCCGGCCGCCGGGAAAATCGTTGGCGAACCAATAGACTTCGTGTCCGCGCCGTTTCAACTCGGCCATAAAGGCCAGAGTGACGCGTTCCGCGCCGCCGGATATGGGATTTTCCGGGTCGCGCCAGTTGAGCATCAGAAATCGCATGGCCCGCCCGGTTATAGACGTGAAATTTTTTTCAACAGCGACGTGGTGGATTTGCCGGGCAGGAAGGGGATGATGCGGATTTTCCCGCCGGCCCCTTCAACGGTCCGCCGCTCGGTCTGGTTCAAGGTTTCCAGAGTATAATCGCCGCCCTTGACATAAATGTCCGGCCGGGCCGCCGCCAGAAATTTCGTCGCGGTTTTCTGGGGAAAAATGCAGACGGCGGAGACGCTTTCGAGGGCAGCCAGCACGGCGGCGCGGTCGTCCTGGGAATTCACGGGGCGTCCCCTGCCCTTCAATTCGCGGGCGGCGGCATCCCCGTTGACGCCGACAAGGAGGGCGTGGCCGAAGGCCCGGGCGGATTCGAGGTAGGTGACGTGGCCGAGATGCAAGATATCGAAGCAGCCGTTGGTGACGACGAGCTTTTTACGGGCGGCGCGGACTTTTTTGCGCCAGGCGGGCAATTGGGCTGGGGCGATGATTTTGTCGCGGAAATGCACGCGGTTATTGTGCCGTCAACGGCGAATGAATGCGACTGAAAAAAATTTAACTGGGGATACGGGAACACAAATTTTTCAGCGGTATCAGGCGCAAAACGCACCGGCGCCGGAGCCGCAACCAAAGATGACGTTAACTCCCGCCACCGCAGTCGCGGGACAAGGATCGTCTCCTACTTATCCGATAGCAGCTTCCAGACGCGGAGGGTTTCGGTGACGCCCCAGGCCTGGGCGTCGCAGCCGCGAGGGACGTGGGGCGCGTCGCCGTCCAAAATTTCCGGAAGCTGGCCGAGGCAGCCGTGGTTGAGCAGATTTTCGGAGCTGCCGAGATAGCTTTTTGCCGCGGCAACGGCCTGGGGGGAGAAATCCCAGGCGCGAGCCAGGCTCTCGCAAAAATTCGGGAATGTCCACGTCCAGGCGGTGCCATTGTGATAGGCGGGTTTGCGACGGGTGTCTTCGTCGCCCTCGTAGCGCGGCCAGTAAGGCTCGACGGGATTGTTGAGCGGGGAGCCGTCGTTGCCGCGGACAGGCAGAGGAACGGACACGGGCAATGGCGCGAGGGTGCGCAAGGCGCCGGGGACGACCAGGTATTTTTGGGCGGCGTCCACGCAGCGCTTGGCGCGTTCGCCGGTGACCAGGCCCAGGCTGACGGGGAAAAGGCAATTGCTCCTGAGCGCATCACTGGGTGTGGCATCGCAGGCGATGACCCGCGGGCCGCCCATCAAAACGTCGGCAAACCAGCCGCGGTCTTCCATCCAGAATAATTTTTCAAGCGAGGCAATGGCGTGGTCGGCGAGGGAATGCCATTTCTTTTGATCCGCCGGGGCGGAAATCTTTTCCAACTGGCGGAGGAGGCGAATCCAGAGGGCCTGGATTTCGACGGGGTAACCTTCGCGCGGCGTGGCGGCGGGAAAATTGGTATCCATCCAGGTAAAATGGCTGGGGCTCCAGATTAACGCCGAGTCGGGGTCCATCCGGATGCCATTGGGCGTGCCGCGGGAATAGTTTTCAGCGATACTCGCAAGCACGTCGCGAATGGTGCGGGCATTATCGCAGACGTGGGTTTCGTAAAAATGTTGGGATTCAGAATCCGGCTTTCCGGCGAGTTCCTCGCAGACGAGGGCAAACCACAAGGGGGCGTCGGAGGTGTCGCGATTGGAGACATCATTGCCGTGGATGGTGTTTGGCAAGGTGCCGTTTTCTTCGAATTTGGCAAAGGTGGCGACGAGTTGTTGGACATCGGCGGCCATGCCGGCGGCGAGCAACCCTCGGGCGCAGATGAACGAATCGCGGCCCCAGTCGAGAAACCAGGGGTAGCCGGCGATGATGGTCCGACCGGAACCGCGTCGGACGATGAATTGTCTGGCGGCGCGCAACAGGCGGTCCTCAAAGGGAATTTCGGAAAGGGCGAATTGGGGATTGGGGGCGGTCGCCAGCGGGCCGTTTCCGATTTGAGGAAATTCGAGCGGGGGATTCAGTTCGGCGGTGGCCACGAGCGTGGCGGCGGCGCCTTTGGGGAGCGGAATCTCGAACCAGCCCGGACTGTAAGCGTCGCCATTGGGGACCTGGCCGCGGGAGGCTTCGACGGGATGGGGAATGTTTTCGCACCATTCCGGCTCGGGATGAAATTGGCCGGCATTGGCAAATACGCGCAGTTGGCGATCCGTTTCCGGGGTGAAAGCGAAGCCAGGTTCAGGGTCCAACGGATGTGTGTTTGTGGAAAAATGATGGTCCGCGCCGCCGTTACGTTTGGTTTCCTGATGAAAATTCCGGTCTTCGAGGTCAAAACGAACGGTCACGCTGACGTCGGCATCGGCGGGCAATTGCTTTCCGGCGGCGCGTTTTTCGGTTGGCCGGCTCAACTGAAAGACAACGGTATTTTTTTCCTGGAGCATTTCCGCGCGTAACTCGACCTCAACGGTGCGGCCATCGCCGGCATTGGCGATAAAATGCCAGATGGCGGGCGGGCCGGATTCAAAGGCGTGAAGATTTTCCAGGTTCAATGGGGAAAGGAAGCCGTCGGCATTGACCCAGGCGCGCAGGCGCTTGATAAAGACGTGGCGGTCCACGGGAAAATCCGGGTTGAGGTTGGCGGCGAGCACGCAATCATACTTGGAATTGACGCGACCGAGGTCCACGCAGACGCGCGCCATGCCACCGATGCCGTCGGTCAACAAGAGCAGCGCGCCGGGCGGCGGGAGGCGGATGCCGGGGACAAACGGGAGGGGTTCGGGCGGAAGGAAACGAACGGCGGCGGAAATATTTTGAGAGGTGGTGGCATAACGTTCAAGGGACAATTTGGCGTCGGCGGGGAGGTCACGGGGAGGAAAAGCGGCGATGAAATTTTTGCCGGCGGCAATCGCCTGGCGGTGGAAGCGGGTCTGGGATCCGGCGTCCGGCGTTTGCACCGACAGAGTTGCGCGGAAGGGCGCCACGTCTTCGATGAGCAACCAGTGATTGGCAGGAACCAGGGTAATGCGGCGGGCGTCAATCAGGGTCCAGGCGACTACATTGGGGAACACGTCATCGCGCGCGGCTTTTTGAATGAGCGCCGAAAATTCTCCCTCCGATTCGCCGCCTTGCAATTGGCTGATCGCCGCCAAAAACTTCCGCGGGGAATTTTCAATCTGCTCCGCGAGAAATGTCCAGCTGAGATTGGCGAATTGTTCGGCGGGCTGGATATGGTCGAGGGCCTGCATGGCGAAAGCCGCCCGGGCGCGGCCGAGCCGATAGGATTCGCCGCTCAAGCCGACGGGTTTTTCCGCGGGCGCGAGACAATGAACCGCGCCGGCCGGAAGCGTCAGGATTATTTTGCCGTCGGCGCGGAGGAATTTTGGCGGTGTGCCGTCGAGCAAATCGAAGTTGAAATTTGAGAGCGGGAATTTCAGATCCGCGGGGGGCGCGGCCGCGCCTTTGTCGTCAAACGAGACAATGTGTTCCGTTTCCGCGTCGGTATTCACCAACACCAAAACGGCATCCTGCCCGCTGGCGGATTGGCGCAGGAGCGCATAGACGGGCGAATCGGACTGGCTCAGGCGCGTCAGCTTTGCGCCGTCAAAGAAACAGGGATGTTCGGAAACGAGATGGTTCAGTTGGGCGAGTTCGGAAACGAGGTTGTCTGGATTTCCCCAATTCAGGCCGGCGCAGCCGTGGACGTTTATTTTTTCGGCGGCCAGCCATTCGACGCCGCAGGTAAAGCCGAAACCGCCGTTGGGGCTGGTCAAGGCGCACAACCGATTGCGCATCAGGGACCAGACGCGGGCAAAAGCGGCAGGTGACTGGCCACTCGTGGTGACAGGCGCGATGGCTTTGCCGGGTGGCGGTTGGGCCGGATCACTTTTTTTAGCCGCCAGGCGATCGTTGTCGTGGGTTTCGCTGTAATGAACGAGAGCGCCGATACGCGCGCTTTGGCGGTTGGCGAATTCGAGGTAGTTCGCCACGTCACGGCCTGAATAGTTTTGGAACAGCTCGGAATAGGCCCATTGCATGCCGCCCTCGGTCAGCAGACTCTCCGTGGCCTCCCAGGGGCCGCCGAGACCTTCCAGCAAAAAGAGGGTGTCTGGAAATTCGTCCTGCACCCGGGCGATGATATATTGCCAGGCGACGACCGGGATTTTGTAGCCGGCATCGCAGCGAAAGCCGTCGGTGCCGCGGCGGCGCCAGATGAGAAGCGCGTCGGCGATCTTGTCCCAGAGGACGGCGCTGTCCTGTTTCAACTCGACGAGGTCCTGCCAAACGACGTTCCAGGCGCCGGGGCTGGCGAACTCGCCGTCGGGATGTTTGACAAAAAATTCCGGTGAATTTTCCTGCAAGACGGAGCCCCATCCGGTGTGGTTGATGACGATGTCGAGAAAGACGCGGGCGCCGAGCGAATGCGCGGCATAAGCCAACTCGCAGAACTGGTCCACGCCGGTGGTGCGTTTGTCGAACTCGACGAGGGCAGGGTCAATGGCGGTCAAGTCCAAGGCGGCATAGGGACTGCCGTAACGGCCGAAGCGGGCGTAGGTCGTGGGCGTGGGATGGATTGGGAGCAGATGCAAAATGCGGCAGCCGAGGGCTTGGACGATGTGCGGCAGTTGCGCTTTTAGATCGCGCAAGGTTCCGGACGCCGGGATGACCGTGAAATTTTTGGCGTCGAGCGGTTTCAATTGCGCCTCCAATTTTTCATCGCGGGCCAGGGACAAATTTTTCGACGCGCCAAACAGCCGGGTGAAGGCGCAATAAATCGTATTGGCGGTCCGCGCAAAATCGGGATGAACACAAATGCCGGCGTCGGGGCCGTCGGGCCAATGCTGCCATTTCTTTTCGTCGGCGAGATAAGGTTTGGCCTTGAAATAGCCGACTTGGGCGAGGGGAAGTTCGATCTCCCAAACGCCGTCGCGTTTCAGCATGGGCAAATCGCGCCAGGATTCGCCCGCAAAGGCGGCGCCGCCGGCGTGGGCGGCGATGATTTCGCGGCGGCGGGCGGCGGCGCGGCCGAGGTTGGTGCGGAGGAAAGCGCGGCAGCCGTTTTTGGCGTCGGGATTTGCGTTATCGCGGAGGGAAAAGCGGACGGTATCGCCGACGAAGCGGAGGAGCCGTTCGGCGGGCGCGGGGGACATGGTCAACAGCGGCCGTTCCACGGAGAAAGGCTAAAGGGGAGACGGCGGCTGGCGCAAATAGAATAAAAACCGCGAATGGACGCCGGAAATTGTAGCGTCAGCCATCTTGGCTGACGTGGAGCCGTGGCTTCCAGCCCGGCGGCCTGGCGGCGTAATTGAGAAAACCACTTTTATCATTGCGCCTTCCACACCGCGGACGTTCGTTCCGGGCGGCAGGATGCCGCCCTCTAATTGTAGCGTCAGCCATCTTGGCTGACGTCGAGCCGTGGCTTCCAGCCCGGCGGCCTGGCGGCGTAATCGAGAAAACCATTGTTATCTTTGCGCATTCGCGGACGATCGTCCCGGGCGGCAGGATGCCGCCCTCCACGGCAGGCAAGGATGCCCGCCACCACATTTTCACACAGGCCCTTGGCCATTGGTCATTCCCGGCCCTCCCGGCTTACGCTCTCGTACGCAAATCTCGGGCGGCGCCTGGTGAGGCGGATGATCTCCGCCAGTTTGGAATAGGCGTCGGCGAGGAGGAAATGGTTGTCGCAGCCGTCCACATAATCACCAAGCGATCCGTCCGCCGACCTCTCCCGCTCGCTGCCGGCGACGAAATGCGCCTCCACGTCGTCT
>DATJSQ010000015.1:0-7648 GCA_035503995.1 Verrucomicrobiia bacterium
ATTTCCGCGCATTTGCTCGGCTTGGGCGCTTTCGCCATGGACATGGGCGCGGTCACCGTGTTCCTCCTCAGCTTCACCGAGCGGGAAAAAATCTATAACCTCGCCGAAGCCATTTCCGGGGCGCGCCTGACCACAAGTTACACGCGCGTCGGGGGCGTGATGCGCGATATGCCCCCAACCTGGCTTGGTCAATGCCAGAAATTCTGCGACGAATTCATTCCCGCCCTCGACGATCTCGAAACGCTGCTGACGCGCAATCGCATCTGGGTGGACCGCGTCCGCAATCTCGCGGTCATCACAAAGCAGGACGCGATTGACTACGGTTTGAGCGGCCCGAACCTGCGAGGCAGCGGCGTGGAATGGGATTTGCGGAAAAATCAACCGTATCTTTGTTATCGGGATTTGGAATTTGACATCCCCGTTGGCTCGGTCGGCGATTGCTACGACCGCTATCTTGTACGCATGGAGGAAATGCGCCAGAGCGTCCGCATTTTGAAGCAGTGCGTCAAAAAAATCCCCGGTGGCGCCGAGAACAAGTCCAAAGAACCGGTCAATGTGGATAATGGAAAAATTATTCTGCCGCAAAAAGAAAAGGTGATGACCAAAATGGAAGAGCTGATCCACCAATTCATGCTCGTCACCGAGGGCATGAACTGCCCGCCCGGCGAAATCTATTTCGGCCATGAAAATCCCAAGGGCGAACTCGGTTTTTACATCAACAGCAAGGGTGGCGGCGTGCCGTATCGCCTCAAAATCCGCGCGCCCAGTTTCGTGAACCTGAGCATTATTCCGAAAATTTTTCCCGGATGCATGGTCAGCGACACCGTGGCAATCCTCGGCTCGCTCGATTTTGTGATGGGGGAATGCGACCGATGAACCAATGAACCCAACGCACCTGGAGCCGATTCCGAACCCGCTGCAACATCAGCGCGAGTTCGCACCCTCCGCCGCCCTCGACGCGGAGGTGAACGAGTTGATTTCGCATTATCCCGAAAAGCGCGCGGCCTCGCTGATGGTGTTGCACGCCATCCAGGAACAGTTCGGCTGGATTTCACAGGAGGCGGTCGAGTGGACGGCAAAAAAACTGGAGCTGCAGCCCATCAACGTCTATGAGTTGGTGACGTTTTATCCGATGCTGCGGCAGAAGCCAATGGGGAGATACCAGATCAAGGTCTGCCGCACCTTGAGCTGCGCCCTCGGCGGCGCCTATGAATTGCGCGAACATTTTTGCAAAGAATTGGGTCTGGACGCGCACGCGCACGGCCCCCAGACGACGAAGGATGGAAAGTTCACGGTCGAATTCGTCGAGTGCCTGGCCAGTTGCGGCACCCCCCCGGTAATGATGTGCAATGATGATTTTTACGAAAACGTTTCAAATAAAAGGGCCGATGAAATCATCGCCGGTTGCCGATAAAAAGAGTGAAAATCGTCAATCGAAAACCTGAAATCGTAAACGTCCAGTGGCTGCCCGACATGGATTTGAACCATGACAAACAGATCCAGAGTCTGCTGTGCTACCGTTACACCATCGGGCAAATCGGAGCAGCATGAAATTAGAGGATTTTGATTGAGAGTCAAGCTATGGCGCAGGAACACAAATTGATTTTGAGACACGCCGATGAACCCGGATACACCCCGGACATCGAATGCTATTTGCGCCATGGCGGCTATGAGGCATTGAAAAAAGCCCTGGCCATGAAACCGAAGGATCTGCCGGACGGTAAAAAATTGTCGCCGCAGGAGCAAATCCGCGAGGACGTGAAAATCTCCGGGCTGCGCGGCCGCGGCGGCGCGGGATTTTCCTGCGGCCTCAAATGGAGCTTCGTGGACCGCAAAAGCGGCAAACCGATTTACCTGATTTGCAACGCCGATGAATCGGAACCGGGCACCTTCAAGGACCGGCAGATCATGTATAAAGACCCGCATCAGTTGATCGAAGGGATGGTCATCTCATGCTTCGCCAACGACGTGCATCTGGCCTATATCTACATTCGCGGCGAAATGGCGGACGGCGCGAAAATTCTAAACCAGGCGTTGAAGGAAGCGCGCGCGAAGAATTTCCTCGGCAAAAATATTTTGGGCGGCGGATACGACCTGGAAATTCACGTTCATCGCGGCGCCGGCGCTTATATCTGCGGCGAGGAAACCGGCCTCATCGAATCGCTCGAGGGCAAACGACCCTATCCCCGCATTAAACCGCCATATTTCCCAGCCGTTCTGGGCCTCTGGATGTGTCCGACCATCGTCAACAACGTCGAGACCCTCTGCAACGTGCTTCACATCGTCGCCATGGGCGGCGCGGAGTATGCCAAACTCGGCACGCCGAACAATACCGGCACCCGCATCGTCAGCCTGAGCGGCCATGTCAAAAGGCCGGGCTATTATGAAATCGAAGTCGGCAAAGCCACCATCGGTGAATTGATCAACGACCCGAAATTCGGCGGCGGCCTCCGCGACGGAAGAAAATTGAAGGCCGTCATTCCCGGCGGCTCGTCGGCAAAAGTTTTCAAGGCCGGCGAAAAATTCAAGCTCAAGCGCAAAGGTCCGGACGGCCAGATCACCGAGCAGGAAGTGGACATGCTCGATTTGCCCTACGATTTCGATTCCCTCATCGCCGCCGGTTCGATGAGTGGTTCCAGCGCCATCATCGTCATGGACGACAGCGTGGACATTGTTGAGGCACTGGCGAACATCGCGGAATTTTACGCGCATGAAAGCTGCGGCCAATGCACGCCGTGCCGCGAAGGCGCGCTTTGGATGAGCAAGGCGCTGCATCGGCTCACGCACGGAGAAGGCCGCCCAAGCGACGCGGATTATCTCGTGAAAATCGCTGACAACATTCCCGGTGGCCGGACGATTTGCGCGTTTGGCGAAGCGTGCTCGTGGCCGGTGCAAAGTTTTGTCGGCAAATTCAAAGACGAATTTGTCGCGAAAGGCAGGGCGGACGAAGAGCGCCGCGCGAGGGACCACATTGAGCCGCCCGACGCCACGCCGCCCGAGCGGCAGGAATTGGCGACCGCGCATTGATTGCAATGTCCACAGCAACTACAACTGAAACCAGGCCCGCCCCCGTGATTGAAAAAATCAAGGTGAAGGTGGATGGCCGTGAAATCGAGGTGCCCAAAACCACGCCCGACCCAATTTCCGGCAAGCAGATTCCGACCACGATGATCCAGGCCGCCGCGCAGACTGCCGTGGACGTTCCGCATTATTGTTATCATCCCAAACTACCCGTCGCCGGCAATTGCCGCATGTGCCTCGTCGAGTTCGGCACCCCGGCCCTTGGCCCGGACCGCAAGCCGATTTTGAATCCCGACGGCACGCCGAAGATCGCCAAATCGCCGCGCCCCGCCATTGCCTGCGCCACGCCGATTTCGCCCGGGATGGAAATCTATACCAACACCCCCGCCGTCAAACAAATGCGTGAAGGCGTTTTGGAGTTTCTCCTCATCAATCATCCGCTCGATTGCCCCATCTGCGACCAGGCCGGCGAATGCAAGCTGCAGGAATACTCGGTGGATTACGGCCAGAGCGCCAGCCGCTTTGTCGAACCCAAAGTTCACAAGCCCAAAGGCGTTGACCTGGGACCGCGCATCGTTCTCGACGACGAACGCTGCATCCTCTGCACGCGCTGCATCCGGTTCTCGCGTGACATCGCCGGAGATGATGCGCTGGGAATCGTCAATCGCGGCAGCTATAACACGCTGACCGCCTATCCCGGTAAGGTTTTCGACAACAATTACACGCTCAACACGGTGGACATTTGCCCGGTTGGCGCGCTGACATCCAAGGATTTTCGTTTCAAGATGCGGGTTTGGTTCCTCAAGGAAACCAAGAGCCTCTGCACCAGTTGCGCCACCGGATGCAACATCATCATCGGCTCGCGCGAAGAAAAAATATACCGTTACGAGCCGCGTCAGAATGACGCCGTCAATTCCTCCTGGATGTGCGACGCGGGCCGTTTGAATTACAAATGGGTCGGCCGCGTTGACCGCCTGAAGGACGTAATCGTCCGGGGGCAAAAATCCGTCTGGACGGTCGCGCTCAACGAAGTCGCGGACAAACTGAAGAATACGCCGCCCGGTTCCACGGCCATCATCGCTTCGGCGCGGCAGACGAATGAGGAACTTTGGCTTTTAAGCAAATTGAAGGCGAAACTCGGCGCGGTCAGCGATTCGATTCCGCGCATGGGCGAAGGGGACAAGCTGCTCGTGAGTCCCGATAAAAATCCGAATACGAACGGCGCGCGGCTCACCGGAATTTGCTTTACCGAGATGGGAACAAACCTGCCGCAAATCGCAAATGGCATCGCAAGCGGCAAAATTAAAACGCTGATTGTCTTCGGTGAAGACGTGACCAAATACGGCATCAGTCCCGTTTTGCTCGACAAATTGGAGACGTTCGTCGTCAGCGATATTTTGCAGAATGCCACGACCGGGCTGGCGCATTACCTGTTGCCCGGCTGCGCCCATGCGGAGAAGCGCGGCACGTTCACCAATGCAAAAGGGCGCGTCCAAAAATTCATGAAGGCATGCGAGCCGCCAGGCGATGCGCGGCCCGAATGGGAATTCTTGCATGACCTGGTGTATAACGTCACCGGACAGAATGGGTTTCTCACCATCGAAGGTTTGTTCAATGAAATGGCCAGGGAGACGCCCGCGTTCCAGGGATTGACGTGGGCCGGCCTCGGCGATTCCGGCACAACCGTAAAGATTTAATGGACTGGAATTTCATCATCTTCAGCGTCGTCAAAGTCGCGATTGTCATCGGGGCAGTGCAGACATTTGCCGCGTATGCCGTCCTGGCCGAGCGGAAGATTTCGGCCTGGATCCAGGACCGCGTCGGTCCCAATCGCGTTGCGCCGCCGTTTGTGAAATACCTCCCAGTCCTCGGCCCGCTCCTCACCCGCTGGGGAATTTTTCAACCGCTCGCGGACGGCTTGAAATTCATCCTCAAGGAGGATTTTACCCCGGCGAATGTGCGCAAGGCCTATTTCTGGCTGGCCCCGGCCATTTCCATCATACCCGCGACCATCGTAACTGCCGTGATTCCCTTCGGCTCCTATCTCGGCCATCAGAAAATGGTGATTGCGGACTTGAACGTTGGAATTCTTTATACTTTTGGCATCGTTTCGCTCGGTGTTTACGGGATTGTCCTGGCGGGCTACGCCGCCAATTCAAAATACCCGTTCCTCGGCGGTATTCGTTCGAGCGCACAGATGATTTCGTATGAAATCTCGATGGGCATGAGCGTGATTCCCGTTTTTCTCATTGCCAGCACATTGAATTTGAGCCAGGTCGTCAACTGGCAGGCGCAACACGGCTGGCTCGTGATTTACGCGCCGCTGTCGTTCATCATCTTCCTCATTGCCGGCTTTGCCGAAACCAATCGCCTGCCATTCGACTTGCCCGAAGCCGAAACCGAATTGGTCGGGGGCTATCACACCGAATACAGCTCGATGAAATTCGCGCTGTTTTTCCTCGCGGAATACTCCAACATGGTCGCGGCGTCAGGCATGATGGTGACTCTGTTTTTTGGCGGTTGGTCGCTGCCGTTTTGGGGACTGGACCACCCGGCGCATACCATCGGCATCGGCATCGCGCAAATTGCAGTTTTCATCGTCAAGATGGGCGTGCTGATGACGCTATTCATCTGGGTGCGCTGGATGTTTCCGCGTTTCCGTTACGACCAACTGATGGATTTGGGCTGGCGGCGGATGGTGCCGTTGGCCCTGGCGAATATTTTAATCACAGCGATCGTTCTGTGGGCTGTTGCTTGATATGGCAATCATTGTAAATCGCAAACCATTGACGTTCTGGGAGAAGCTTTATCTGCCGGCGATTGTCGGCGGACTCAAGGTAACCGCGCGGCATTTGGTCAGGTCGCTCTTTGGCGGCAAGACCGTCACCATGGAATATCCCGAACAGAAATGGTCCGTGCCGGAGGGCTACCGCGGCGCGCCCTATCTCGTGAAGGATCAGGAGGGCAAGACCAAATGCGTCTCCTGCCAGCTTTGTGAATTTGTCTGCCCGCCCAAAGCCATCAAGATTTATCCGCCCGGCCCGTCCGGCCCGAACGCCGACCGTCCCAATGCCGAAAAAATGCCGGAAGACTTTCAAATCAATTTTCTGCGCTGCATTTATTGCGGTCTTTGTCAGGAAGTTTGTCCCGAAGAAGCGATCTTCCTGCTGAAGGATTATTCCATCACCGGTTTGACGCGGCAGGAACTTGTCTATGACAAGGAAAAACTCCTCGCGCTCGGCGGCACACATGCCGGCATCCAGAAATGGAAACATAAACTGGAGGAAGCGGAGGAACAGGAATCGTTTCCGGTCAAAGTTTAAAAACGCAAATGGACCTCGTTGACATTTTATTTTATGTCTTCGCCGCCCTCACGCTGGGGTGCGGCGTGCTCGTCATCGCGAACCCCTTCAGCCGCAATCCCGTCACCAGCGCCATGTTCCTGGTGTTGACCATCATTTCCATGGCGGGATTGTTCGTCCTCCTCCATGCGTTCTTCCTCGCCGCCGTCCAGATTCTCGTCTATGCGGGCGCCGTCATCGTCCTCTTCCTGTTCGTCATCATGCTGCTGGATTTGAAGGCCGAGGCGCGCCGAAAGATAAAAATTTACGGCTTGATTGCCGGCCTCGTTTCCGTCGGCGCAATCCTCGCCCTATTTTTCAAAAATTTAATTTCAACCGCGCTCAACGCCGGTTCATCGCCAACCATCGAAGGCACGACCGAAGCGCTCGGGAAATTATTATTCACCGGCTATGTCCTGCCGTTTGAAGTCGTTTCGGTGCTGCTCCTCGTGGCGATGATCGGCGTGATTTTGTTGAGCAGAAAAAACCTGGAATAAAAATGCACGTGGGACTTGAACAATACCTGACGGTCAGTTTCCTGCTGTTCGCGCTCGGTTTATTGGGCGTCATCATGCGGCGAAACCTTCTGGTTATTTACATGTCACTGGAGCTGATGCTGAATGCGGCCAACCTGGCGCTGGTGGCATTCTCCCGTTTCAACAACAAGCTGGATGGACAGGTCCTGGTGTTTTTCATCATCACCGTCGCCGCGGCGGAGGTTTCAGTGGGACTCGCGCTCATCGTGGCGCTCTATCGCCGCCGGCAATCCGCGCATGTTGAGGATTTGACGGGGTTGAAACTGTAATGCAACACGAACTTTTTCCCTGGCTGATTTTGTTCCTGCCGCTGTTTGCAGCGGCGGCCATTACGCTTTTTACCCTGCGATCCCGCGCCCTCAGCGCGTTCCTTTCCATCGGCGCCATTGTCACCGGTTTCATTCTGTCGGTTATTTTCATCAATGCCAATGGCTGGCATCTGACCGGGGAGATTTCCAGGACCTGGCTGTCCATCGGCGGTCTCCAAATTGATTGGGGACTCAAGTTGGACGCCTTAAGCATGATGATGCTTCTGGTCGTCACCGGCGTCGGCGGCGCCATCCATATCTATTCGGTTGGCTACATGCACGAAGACAACGGGTTCTCCCGCTTTTTCGCCTTCATGAGCCTGTTCACTTTTTCAATGCTCGGCATCGTCCTGGCGAATAATTTCATCGAATTGTTTATTTGTTGGGAATTGGTCGGCGTGTCCAGCTACCTCCTCATTGGGTTTTGGTTTGAGCGTCCCAG
>DATJSQ010000016.1:0-24101 GCA_035503995.1 Verrucomicrobiia bacterium
CGAACCAGCCGTCGGTGGTTTCCAAAACAAATTGAATATTGTTGTTGGTGGCCACGACCGCGTTGGCGTCATTTTCTTGCAGATGATGGATTTCCTCGATGACGCCGTCGGGCGAGATGTAGGCGGCCGAGAGGGACACGGGACAATTGGTCATCCAAAAGGAAGCGGCCATGGGATACGGAAGGACGAAGAGCATTGAGTCATCTTCCGGTATGTTGGTGCGGAACATCATGCCGGTAGCCTCCTCCTGCGGCGTCAGCGCCAGTTCAGTGTCCAAAACCTCCGCGCCGAGATAAATTTTCATTGTCGGCAACTTTGGTTGGGCCTGGGTGGGCATTTGAACCTGATTTTCGCCCGAGGGCGGGGGCGTTACCGGCGGATTCGACTTATTGCATCCCGCCAAAATCGGCGCGAGGGCGATCAGGACCAGAAAATTCCTCAATTTCATGGCAATAAATTGCCCGATGCGAAAATAATTTTCAACCCTCTTCGATTGGCGCGGCTTCCGGCGAGCGTGGGGAAACGGACCCGGGCGACGAAAGGGACCGAGAGGAGAAACAAGGACCTGGATGAGGGTTGAATTTGAAAAAGCGGGGCCAAGGGTCGAAAAAGCCGGGCAGCGGACGCGATTTGTGGGCAAGTTTAACGAGTAAAATTGAAACTTTTGACGTTCAACGGTTTTAGATGATAATCATTTATGCCGCAGTTTTCCTACAAGGCGCGTAAACGTTCCGGCGAATTAGTCGAGGGCGTTCTGGAAGTCATGGACCGTCCTGCCGCCGTGGCGCAAATTGAGCGCCTCGGGCTTTTTCCCATTGCGGTGGACACGGGCAAAGCCGGGGCGCCGACGGCACGGGCGGGACAAAAGACGGATTGGATGTCCTTGTTGCCGCCGACGCTGCGGGCGCAATTGCAAAAGAAGCGCAAGCCGAAGCTCCAGGAACTGGCGACGTTCACGCAGCAACTGGCCAACCTGTTGCAATCGGGGATGCCCCTGGCCACCGCGCTCAACAGCATGGCCTATTTGGAAACGAAGGGCATTCCATCCGGCGTCAGCCGCGACTTGAAGCAGGAAGTGACGGAGGGGCGCAGCTTGTCGGACGCCATGGCCCGGCAGCCCCGGGTATTTTCGGACTTGTATGTCAACATGGTCAGGGCGGGCGAGCAAAGCGGCGCGCTGGTGGACGTGCTCCGCCGCATGGCGGACCATTTTGAGAAATTCGCGCAGTTGCAATCCAAGGTCACTTCGGCCCTGGTTTATCCGGCGATCGTCATTACCGTCGGCTTCGGCATGATCATCTTCTTTTTATCCTTTGTGCTTCCGAAATTCATCTCGCTATTTGGCAACGTGGGGTTCACGCAATTGCCGACGATTACGCTGATTTTGATCAACATCAGCAACGGCTTCCAGCGGTATTGGTGGTTGTTGGCGCTGG
Source organism: Verrucomicrobiia bacterium (assembly GCA_035503995.1). Lineage (GTDB taxonomy): Bacteria > Verrucomicrobiota > Verrucomicrobiia > Limisphaerales > UBA11358 > UBA11358. The sequence goes on from DATJSQ010000016.1 coordinate 1,437, forward strand.
TGGCGGTGACCCTGGTCATTCTCTTCAAACGCTTTCAATCCACCGAGACCGGGCGGCGGGCCGTTGACCAATGGAAGATGAAAGCGCCGATTGTGGGCCAGGTGATTTGTTTGAATCTGTACGGACAATTCGCGCGGACGCTTTGCACGTTGCTCAAGAACGGCGTGCCGGTGCTGACGGCGCTCAAAATCACCGAGCAGGTCGTGCCCAACGTCATCATCAAGGAAGCCACCGCCCGGACGCGGGACGCGGTGACGGACGGCAAATCGCTGGCGCAGCCGCTGGCGGCCAGCAAGGTGTTTCCGCGGTTGATGGTGGACCTGGTCAAAATCGGCGAGGAAACCGGCAATGTTTCCGACGCGCTCAACAACGTCGCCGAGACTTACGAAAATCAATTGAATACCGCGTTACGGGTGATGATGAACGTGATCGAACCCGCGTTAATTATCGGGATGGCCATAATCGTCGGATTTTTGCTGGCCGCGGTGCTCGACGCGATGTTTGCGATGGAATCGAACATTGGCAGCGGGATGTCGCCTGGAGAATAATGAAATTGCGATTGCCGATGGCCGACAGCCGATTGCCGAATGGCAAGGGCTTCACGCTTATCGAATTGATGGTGGTTGTGGGGATCATCGGTTTGATATCGGCAATGAGCGTGCCCGCCATTCTCTCGGTGATGCGTGACGAGCCGCTGCGAAAAGCTGTCAACGACACGGTGGATATTTGCATTCATGCGCGGGCGCAGGCGATCTTGAGCGGTCAAATGACGAGAGTGACCTTTCACCCGCTGACGCGGGCCGTGGCCTTCTCCGGCGGTACCTCGTCGTCCGCTCCCCCGACGCGCAACGGCCTAAAAGCGGTGGATTCCACCACGTACGACTCCAGTGTGGATGTGGCGATGTTGGACATCAATTTGATGGATTTTGGCGCGTCCGAGGTGGCGTATGTACGGTTTTTTCCAAATGGCACCTGCGATGAAATGACGCTAGTGCTGCATTCAGGCGATCAATGGCGGAAAATCACCCTTGAACCCACGACGGCGCTGACCACGGTGGGGAGCGTCAAATGAATTTACGATTTATGATTGGCGATGTACGAGTGGCCACCAAAGTGGAACAGCCGGCGGACCTCAAAGGTTGCACAAATGCCAACCAGGATGCGGCGGGTCCAGGGGTACCATGCGCGAATTGCGGATTTACGTTGTTGGAAGTGATGTTCGCGGTCATAGTGTTTTGCACGGCCACGTTTTCGATTTTGGCGCTGGTCTCGCAATCGCTCGACGAAGCGCGGCGATTGCAGCGGCCGATGGTGGACACCAGCATGGTGGCGTCGGTTCTATCGCTGACCAATAGATTGACCGAAGGTACGGAATCGGGCGATCTCGGCGACATGCTTGGCGATTCTTACAAAGGCTACACGTACACCTATCAGATTCAGGAAGCGCAAACGAACAAGCTGTTCGAGGTGGACGTGGTGCTTCAAAACCCCAACAATGTGGTTATTTCGACGGGCAGCTACCTCTTTTACCGGCCCTTGTCGCCGGCCGGCAGCCTGGACGGCGCAACCGTGGCGAGATGAAAAAGCGACTGCCAATTGCCGACTGCCGATTGCCGATTAAACGGCGGCCGCCATTTTCCGGGATTGGCCCGACAAAAAGGCGCTCTGGCGGTTTTACCCTCATCGAACTGATGATATCCGTCGTTATTTTCAGCCTGGTGATGGCGGCGATCTATTCGACGTGGTACGTGATCCTGCGCGCCTCACGGACGGCGCAGGAAGCGGCGGCGCAAATGCAACGCCAGCGCATCGCGGTGCAAACCATTGAAGATTCGCTTACATGCATCCAGTCGTATCAGTCGTCGTTGCAGTATTACAGTTTTGTGGTGGACAATGGCGATTCGCCGCTGTTGAGCTTCACCGCGCGGTTGCCGGATGATTTTCCGCGGAGCGGAAGGTTCGGCGGGTTCAACATGCGGCGGCTGATTTTCACGGTTGAACCGCCGCCGAATCCGGGGAACGTTTTCATGGAAAACACCGGTGAAAAAGACCTGGTCTTGCGGCAATATCCGATTCTGATGGGCATGGACCCGGATGAGCAGGCGGACCCATTGGTGCTCGCGCGCAATGTGCAGTCGTTCACGGTGGAATGCTGGGACACCAACCAGGAGGACTGGGTGGATGAGTGGACGGCCACCAATTCCATTCCGCCCATGCTCCGCGTGAGCCTCGTGCTCGGGAGAAACACCGACAGTTTTGGGACGGCCACGCCGTCGTTTTCTGTCACCCGGCTGATTGCCGTGCCCACGCAAATGATGCCGACGATTGTCCAGGTGCCGAATGGATTCAATGGAGGGGCGCCGGGCGGTCCGGGAATCAATTTGAACGTCGGGGGGAGAACGGTGAGTCCCGGGGGAAATGCGCCGCCATGAAGCTTTTTCCCGGCACGAATTCACGGAACGGTTTTGCGCTCATCATCGTGATGCTGGCGATATTTATCCTGGCCAGCATGGCGGCGTATCTGGCGTTTGCGATGAAGGTGGAAACCAAGCTGGCAATCACGGCCAATGACAATCAAAAGATGATCTGGCTGGCGCGTTCGGCGGTGGAAGAGGCGCGCTGGGGACTGGCGCAAGAAAAGATGGTTCCCGCCCAGCCTTACACGGCATTGAATCAATGGTGGGCCACGGGTGTGGCTGGTCCGTTGGAGACCAACAGCGTCCTGGTCGGAGTTCCCCAGGCCATTCAACTGGGAGGCGGCAGCGCCACCTACAAGATCACCGACTTGGAACGTTACGCCAATATCAATGTAGCCACCGCGCCGCTGTTGCAACAGGCGCTGACCGTGATGGGCGTGGACGCCGACGAAGTTTCGGTGGTGTCCGATTCCATTCAGGATTGGGTGCAGTCGGGCGATGTGCCGCGGGTTGCCGGGGCCAAAAATGATTTTTATCAAAGCCTCGATCCTCCTTACAATTGCAAAGAAGCGCCGATTGACGACATGAGCGAGCTACTGCTGGTGCGCGGGATTGCGGATGATCCGGCGATCTATTACGGCGGCAGCCCGCCCAATATGCCCGCGTCACGCTTTCAGCATCAACTGGGCTTCGCCGGTTCGCAGGAAGGGCAGCCGCCGCAATATCCGTTTGGATTGAAAGATGTTTTCACGCCGTTTTCCACCGGGCAAATCAACATCAACACTGCCGATGCCGATACCCTGCAAATTATTCCGGGCATGGACACCAACTCCGCGGCGGCGATTATGCAATACCGCGCCGGGCCGTCCGGCGACGAAGCCGGGGCCGACGCGACGCCTTTTCAGAATCCCGGCCAGGTTTCGGCCGCCGGCATCAGCCCGGTCGCGGCGGCGGCCATCAGCCGCTATTGCACCACCACCAGTTCCACCTTTAAAGTCACCGTCACCGCAACCATCGGCCAGGATACGCGCACCTTTTACGCCATCCTGTTCCAGGCCGGGCGCAACATCGAGGTTGTGGATTTTTACTGGGACGAATAAACCGGTTTACGATTTGCGATTTATGATTTACGATTGCCGAAGTTGTGGCATCGGACACCATCAGCAATCAATAATCGCGAATCATAAATTTTATGCGTCAGGCCCTGGTGCTTTTCGTTCTGCTGGTTTCGCTTCCGGCGTTGGCGTCGGAGGCCACGGGCCGGGTGATCAAAGTCCTGCCGCTGTTTCTTGACACCAACGGGGTTGCCGCGATTTCGCCAAGCCTGTTTGACCGCGACGCCTACCAATTGCGATTGCGCGAGCATCCCCGTCTGGTTTCGGGAATGCGCATTGACGTTTTATGGAAGACCCATAACGCCGCGAACGAAAAATTAACGTTGCGGGCCGAATTGCGCGGCGTGGGCGGGCGCAATTTGCCGACGGAGACCACGTTGGAAACCAATCTCCTGTTAAAGACTTCGCGCCACTGGACTTCCCTGAAGATCACCGGCCCGGATTACAAAAATTTCGGCATGTTGATGGCCTGGCGCGTGACGCTCTGGGACGGGGATAAAATGCTCGGCGAACAGAAATCGTATTTATGGTAAATATTTCCCGGATCACCCTTGTTTTTGCCGCCACGGTTCTCTCGATTTCCGTCCAAGCCACGGACCCGGCGGCTTACCAAATTGGCGACGTTGCGGACACCAACATTTTCACCCCGGTGGCGTTGGACGTTATTGATGCGCGGGCAACGGCGGCGTTGAAATCATCCGAGGCGCTGAAAACGCCGGCGATCTTTGAAAGTTACCCTGAAGCCGCCAATGAGGTTAGGAAAGACTTTGTGGCGGCATTTGCCGCGGCTGGCGCTGATTTCGCCGCCGCGCTCGAGAATACCTTTCACCAGGCGACGCTGACCAACGGGGCGATTGCCTCACCGGATTTCGGCTATTTTCTCACCGCCTTTGATGTCCAAAACCGGAATTTCCCGGTTCCCGCGTCACTGGCCGCGACGTGGGCGCAGGGTGGCAGCGCCGCCGCGGAGGAAAAAAAACTTCTTGATCTCCTGCTGCAAACGATGAGCCAGCCCATCCGCCCTGACGGAAAATTAACCATTGCGCTTGGGGACACTGTTCGGCTGGTCCCTGTCAAGGCTCCGGGAGACGAGCCAACACTCGACGACGCCGTCCACAGTGAGATTATCACCGCGACGAGCGTCATTACCCTGTCGCAGGCACGCGCGGAATTGCGCAGCCAGTTTTCGTCCGACGACCAGGTTTTTGCCCGGGCCTTGTCCGCCCTCTTGAAACCCAACTGCGGTCCGGACGAAAATCTCACGCAAGCCATCCGCGCCCGGGCCATCGCCGGGCTGGTGGTGGACGATCATTTCGATCCCGGCCAGATGATTGTGCGACGCGGCGTGACCATTGATTCCCAAACCAAAGCGGCGTTGGACGAATTAAGCGAAAAATTAATGCCTGGCGTTTTGACGCAGCAGATTGCCGCCGAACGCCAGCGGGAACAGAGCGACGAAGAGCAGGCGCAGCGCGCGCAACAACAGGCGGAACTTGCCCGGCAACAGCAACAGCAGGCGCAGCTGGCCGGCTCCCGCGCCCAGACCCTTGCGGAACGCGCGCAGGCGCAGGCGGCGTTTATGCGGCAACAGGCATTGATTGCGCAAAGCGTGGCCCGGGAAACCCGCATTCGAAATAACTGGCTTGCGGGGTCCTGCGCGGTGATGGCGGCCGTGGCGCTGATGATATTATTGCCGTTGCTCCGGCAGCGGCGTGCCGCCGCCATTATCATGCCGGCGGTCGCGTCCCGCGTTGAAGTGGCGCCGGCGGAATTTGCCCCGCACCTCGCCCAGGCGGTCAAGGAGGCGCTCGTGCAGGAACTCGCGGCCCAGCGGCACGAACTGCTTTCGGCGCAACAGGCCGCCACTTCGGAAATCGGGGAACTTGTGCGGCGGCTGGACCAACTGCAGATTCCGCTCCAGGAACGCCTGCGCACCTACGAAATGCAAATCCAGCAGTTGGAGACAGAACTCGCCGCGCGCACGGAGGAAAACCGCGAACTGCTCAAAATGAAAATCGAAATGATGCGGCAGCAACTGGAGTCCGAACGCCGCCGCGTGGACTTCAATTGAATACACTTATTCTTCGCTCCGCATTCTTGGTTCACCTGTCCTGCGCTTGCAACGCCTTTTCGTAGCATTGCATGGCTTCGTCGTAGCGCGCCAGCCGGTTGAACAAGCCGCCTTTTTGCAGCCACGCCATCGTGGCGGACGGATTCAACTCGATCGCGCGATCGTAGCAGGTAATGGCGTCGTCAATGCGGTTCATTCGTTCCAAGGCGCCGGCTTTTTTAATCAGCACGTCGGCGTTTTGCGGGTCCAAATGCGAGGCTTCCTCAAACAATTTCAGCGCGTTTTCCGGTTGCTCGGCGTTGAGCAACGTCTGGCCGTCAGCCAACAAACCCTGGATGCGCGGACCCGACTCTCCGTGTCCGTTGGTCTTGAGCGACTTGGGCGACGGGCCGGGCAGGGAGTGGCGGGCCGCCTGCTCCATTTGGACGACGCGCTTTTCCAGCCGTTCGACCAGTGTGAACAAGCGGGTGTTGGACGTTTCGACCCTGGCCCGCGCAGGCGCGGCAAGGTCGGCCGCCAATTCGCCGGCCGCGGTGACCAGCGACCCGCTCCGTAAATTCACCTTGGCTTGCCGGGCCGAAATATCCGCAAACTGCGAAAGCGCGCGCCATTGAAAATAGAAGACCGAAAACATGGCGACCAATCCCGCCAGCGCAAATGCGGCGGCCAGCAGCACTGTGAATTCCTGCGCCCGGCGCGCCGCCTCAATCTCGTCGGCATGTTGGCCGGCGACGATTTGTTCGAGCGATTGAATTCGCGCTGTGAGCGCCGCGGCATTCGTCGCGGCCTCGGCTTGGTCCTGGATGCGGATGTCGGCGATGGCCTGTTGCGCGGCTTGAAGCTGTTCCTGAATTTGCAACAGCGCGTTCTGCGTCACCGCGTTTGTGCCATTGGCGGCGGAGAGGGAATTTGTATCGGCGAATACGGCGCCCCCCAGGCAGAAACAGAGGCAGCCAATCAAAACGTTCAGGTGGATTTTTTCTCTCATACCAGCGTCCGTGAAACTCTGCCGCCGGGCGCCCGCGATGTCAATCCGGTTTCAAGTCAAATTCAATCCGCGTGCGCGAGCCGGTTTGGACATTGCGGATTTCCATGTCCTGCAGTTCCCATTGTCCGTTCACTTTCTTGAACGATTTCGGATCGAATACTTTGAGCAATTTCCCGTTCGCGTCGTAAGCCTGGGCATGGACAATGCCGAGCGTTTCCTCGTCAATCCACGAATCCACGCGCGAATAGCCATTGGCCGAGGGGTTGGGATTGGCGCTCTCCAGGACGGTGCAGGCGCGTCCGCGCATGAATTCTCTCTTAACGATTTTCTGGCCGGGCCAATGGAAAAATTCCAGGCCCAAATCGGCGATCCAAAAGTCGGAGCCGGCGAAGGGGACCATGATTTCCGCATTGGATAATCTTTTGGGACTGCGAAACAAATGGCCAAGGATCGGGATGCCGTTCAGGAATGGAACCTGATTCAGGTTGTTTGTATCATCAAAATAAACATTGGATTGGTTGGCCGCGTGAACAACCAAAAGTGTTTCGGTTGTGTCGGCGCGGGTTGCCTCGTAAATATCCGACCAATTTGTGGCGGTGACCCTGCTTTCGAACGTGATGGGAATCCGGGATATTTCACCATCCCGGGGGCGAATATCCAAAACGCCGTTGTTGGTCAGGTTCTCCGTTGGAGCCGAATTGCAAAGTGTCCGCGCCAATTGCCGCCCCTGGGTCTCCGCATCCGACAAGCCATTCGTTGCCTGGGCCGCAGCGGCCAGGGCATAAAACAAGATTGCAAGAGCCGTCGCGAAGCGGCCGATGGAAAATGGCCAGACACGGAGTGCCTGGGGGAAATCGTTGAGCTTCATTTCGGCGCCAGCGCCAGCGGGAAAATTTCCGAAATCTGCCGGACGAAATGCGCTTTCAATTTCGCCCGCGCTTCCGCCGGCACTTCCAGCCAGTCGGATTTGTTGCCGTCGGGCAAAATCACCTGTTTGAGGCCAAACCGTTGCGCCGCGAGGATCTTTTCCTTGACTCCCCCGACCCGCAAGACGCGTCCCCGCAGGCTGATCTCTCCGGTCATTGCCGTGTCCGAACGCACGCGCCGCCGGGCGAGCAACGAGCCCAGCGCCGCCACAATCGCCACCCCGGCGCTCGGGCCGTCCTTGGGGGTGGCCCCGGCGGGAACGTGAATGTGGATGTCATATTTTCCGTAATCGCTGAAATCAATGTCGAGCTTTTTGGCCTGTGAGCGCAAATAGCTCACGGCGGTTTGCGCGCTCTCCTTCATCACTTCGCCGAGCGAACCGGTCAAAATCAGGGTGCCCCGGCCCCGCATCCGCGTCGCCTCAATGAACAAAATGTCCCCGCCGACCGGTGTCCAGGCCAGGCCGGTGGCAATGCCGTATTCAGTGATTTTTTCAGCGCTTTCCTCGATGAACGGCGCATGGCCGAGCAATTTTTCCAGCTCGCCGGCGTCCAGCTTAATCGGCGTGGCCGAGCCGTTGCGGGACACGATTTTTCGCGCCGCTTTGCGGGCCAGCGCCGCAATTTCGCGTTCAAGCTGCCGGACGCCCGCTTCCCGCGTGTATTCGCGGATCAACTTCCGCAGCGCCGCGTCGTTCAATTTCAAATCCTGCCGGGTGAGGCCATGCTCTTCCAGTTGGCGGGGGATCAAGTAGCGTTTGGCGATTTCCAGCTTTTCCGTCTCGGTATAACTGGGCAATTCAATCACTTCCAGCCGGTCGCGGAGGGCCGGATGAATCGGGTCCAGCCAATTGGCCGTGGCGATGAACAGCACGCGGGACAAATCGAACGGCAAATCCAGATAATGATCGGTGAACGTGTTATTTTGCGCCGGATCGAGCACCTCCAGCAACGCCGCCGCCGGATCGCCGCGGAAATCCGCGCCGACTTTGTCCAATTCATCCAGTAAAATGACCGGGTTCCGGCTCTCGACGCGCCGGAGCGTCTGAATGATCCTGCCGGGCATGGCGCCCACGTAGGTGCGGCGGTGGCCGCGGATTTCGGCTTCATCGCGCATGCCGCCCAGCGAAATGCGGGCGAATTTCCGGCCCAACGCCTCGGCGACGCTCTTGCCCAGGGAGGTTTTGCCGACGCCCGGCGGGCCGACGAGGCAGAGGATCGGACCCTTGATTTGCCGGCGGCGTTTGATGACGGCGAGAAATTCCAGCAAGCGGTCCTTGATCTTGGTCAGGCCAAAATGTTGCTCGTTTAAAATCCGCTCCGCTTCCTTCAAATCCAACTTGTCCTCAGTCACCCGTTCCCACGGCAATGCCAGGATCCAATCGAGGTAGTTCCGCCCGACGGCGTATTCCGCGGCGGCCGGGGGTGTCTGCTGGAGCCGCTCGATTTCCTGCATCGCGGCCTTGCGCGCCTCGTCGGGCATGATCGTCAGGTCAATTTTGTCGCGCAGAGTTTTGATTTCGCCCGAGCCGGTGTCTCCCTCGCCGAGTTCGCGCTGGATGGCGCGCAACTGCTCGCGCAGGAAGAAATCGCGCTGGTTTTTGGCAATGGACGAGGCGACGTCGTTTTGAATCTTGGAACTCAAGGTCAGCACTTCCTGCTCGCGATTGAGCATCGGCAAAAGTTTTTGCAATCGCTCGCGGACGGAGACGGTTTCCAGCAATCTCTGGCGGTCATCCAGCGTCAGGTTCAAATTGGCGGCTATCAAATCGGCGAAGTGTCCGGGATGCTCCGTATTGAGGGCGGCGATTTTGACCTGATCGGGAAGGGCGGCGGACATTTTGGCGATTTCCTCGAATTGCCTGTGGGCGTTCCGCAACATGGCCTGCAATTCAATCGAGTCTTCCGTTTCATCGCGGAGCAAGTCGTAACCGGCCCGCAGATACGGCGCGGGCGGCGCAAAATTTTTGACCTTGATGCGCCAGAGTCCTTCCACGAGCACGCGCGCGGTGCCGTCGGGAAATTTCACCATCTTCGCCAGGCGCGTCACGCTGCCAACCTCGTATAAGTCTTCCGGCAACGGTTCGGCCACCTCCGCTTTCCGCTGGAGAAGCGCGCCAAAGAGCCGGTCGCCGGCCACGATGTCGTCAATCAGCTTCAGGCTCGGCCCGGTCTCGACGAGCAACGGCACCACCGCGCCGGGAAAAATCACAATATCCGAAAGCCCAAGGATTGGCAGCGTATCGGGGAGCGAGCGCGCGGAAATCCGGGGCGCGGAATCCGCCTTTTCGGCGGCGCCCAGAATACTGACGAATTCTGTTTCCGGCGTAGTCATGTCGTATGCCTTGAGATCGTATTTGAAAATGCGGGTGGCGCGCAACCGGCGCGTCCAATCGCACATAAACCGTCAACAGCTAGATGCTACCGCCCCCGAAAAGATTCATCGAGGCCTAATTTCCTTCGGCAACCGGCACCTTGGTGGTTTTGGCCTGCGAACGGCGGGCCTGCGGCACGTCAATTCGCAGAAACCCGTTCACATAGATCGCCTTGGCCTGGCTCAAGTCATAGCCGGGGGGCAACTCCAAAACGCTCTCGAACGGACCATAGGAAATTTCCATCACCAGGAAACTGCAATTTGGCGGGCGGCATCCATCCGGGCGGTTCCCGGCCACCCGCAGGCGGTTTCCGTCCTCGACGGTGATTTCGAGGTCTTCGCTCTTCATGCCGGGCAACTCGACCTTGACGACCAGGCCGGTGTCGGTGGCGTAAACGTCCGTGTTGGGCACCCAGTGTCCGCTGTCGAGGCCGGGTCGCCCGCTCACGGCGGAGCGGCGGGAGACAAAATGAACCGTTGAACTGACTTTGGTTACGGCCATGTTTTGAAAATATATTAACGCAATATCACCAATGCGCAAGCAAACTGCTCGCCCGATTACGTTGCAACATAACTTCAAAAACGATTCGCGCAAACGAAATCTTCTTGCCCTAAATTGTCATCGGAACAGCAAATTCCGCTCTAACATTTTCAACTTTTCACCGTCCCGCCGTCCCCTCACCATGCGCGGATGTTCCGCCATGCCCACCGCGTCGCCTATGCCGAATGCACCGTCGGCAACCACGTTTATCACTCCCGCTACCTGGACATGCTCGAAGCCGCGCGCGGCGAATTCCTGCGTTTTCTTGGGGCCGCCGTTCTGGAATGGCAACAGCGTGATTGCATTTTTCCCGTCGTGGAGGCCCGGCTGCGCTACCGGTATCCCGCCCGCTATGACGATTTGCTGGCGATTGAAGTCTGGCCGACGCTGGCCGAAAAGGTCCGCGTCAATTTTGGCCACCGGATCATTAATCAAGACGGCAAAACGATCCTGGAAGCGGAGACCTTTCACGTTTGCACCGGCCTGGGTGAAAAGCTGAAGCGCCTGCCCGATGAATTGGTGGAGAAGCTAAAACCGCTCGTTCAAAAAAATTCTCCCGCATAAAATCGCGGTTCCTGTTGCGCCCGCCGTTTATTTCTGCGAGAATGACGCGTAGGCGCGAACCAGTTCGATGCAAATCTACCCCAAACATTACTGCGGTGTCTTCGGCATTTTCGGCCATCCGAACGCCGCCGAACTCACCTACTACGGTCTTTATGCCCTGCAACATCGGGGGCAGGAAAGCGCCGGCATCGTCACCAGCGACGGCAAAATGTTCCGCGCTCACCGGGGCATGGGGCTGGTGCCGCAGATTTTTGACGGTGATATTCTGCATCAACTGGTCGGCGGCATGGCGGTCGGCCACACCCGGTATTCCACGACCGGCTCGTCGCAATTGAAGAACGCCCAGCCCCTCACCGTGGATTGCGCCCGCGGCCAGATCGCCATTGCCCATAATGGCAATCTCACCAATGCGGCCCGATTGCGCGATGAACTGGAGTCCCGCGGCTCGATTTTCCAGACGACCGTTGACAGCGAAATTATTTTGCACCTTCTGGCCCAGCCCGATGCCAATGGCAGCAAGAATCCCTTTGTCCACACCCTCCGCAAAATTGAAGGCGCTTACTCGCTCGTTATCATGACGCAAAAGGAATTGATCGGAGCGCGCGACCCCTTCGGATTTCGCCCGCTGAGCGTCGGCAAACTCGGCGACGCCTGGGTCCTTTCCAGCGAAACGTGCGCGTTTGACTTGATCCACGCAAAATTTGTCCGCGACGTCGAGCCGGGCGAAATCGTCATCATCAACGAGCAGGGCTTGCAAAGCCTCCAAGCCTTTCCCGAACAACAACGCCGCGCCTTTTGCATCTTCGAATACGTCTATTTCGCCCGCCCCGACAGCACCATCGCCAATCGCAACGTTTATAAGGTCCGGGTTGAGATGGGACGCCAGTTGGCGCGCGAGTTTCCGGTCGGGGCCGACGTGGTGGTGCCGGTGCCCGACAGTGGCAATTGCGCCGCGCTCGGCTATTCGCTCGCCTCCGGGATTCCGTACGAGATGGCCTTTGTGCGCAACCACTACGTCGGACGCAGTTTTTTGCAGCCGTCGCAGCTCATCCGCGATTTCAATGTGCGGGTGAAGTTGAACCTGATTTCCGAACTTGTGAAGGACAAGCGTGTGGTGGTGGTGGACGATTCCATCGTGCGCGGCACGACCTGCAAGGCGCGGGTCAACAACTTGAAGGAAGCCGGCGCGCGCGAAGTCCACGTGCTGGTGAGTTGCCCGCCGCACATGAATCCGTGCGTTTATGGGATTGATTTTCCCGACCGCAGCAAATTGATGGCGGCGAATCATTCCCTCGAGGACATCCGGAAATATCTCAACGCCGATTCGCTTTATTATTTGTCGCAGGCCGGCATGGTCAAAGCGACCGGCTTGCCCGGGACTTCATTCTGCATGGCTTGTTACGATGGAAACTATCCGGTGCCTTATGATCCCGCGGTGGACAAGCACATCATTGAACGCCGCAGCGGCCGTGTTGCCAGCCTGACGGAGACGCTGGCACAGGAACGGGCGCAGATAAAGTTGCTTTAAGCATAAATGAACTCGATTGACGCCGCTGATTTTCGGCCACAAAATCGCGTCCACTATGAAATTGGCGGTGATGACAAAACAGCAACCAACGGTCCGTGATTCCGCGCTGGTTGGTCGTTACGCCGGCGTACCGACGGTTGATGCCGTGATGCTTGAGGAACGCGCCGCATCATTCACGAAACGCAGCATCAAAACCACGGCCAAACTCGCTGGTCTCAAAATGTCGGTCGCGATGTGCGACCTTACCAGCCTCGAAGGCAAGGACACCCCCGGCAAAATCGCATATCTTTGCCGCAAAGCGCTCCACCCCGCCGATTCCAGATACGATGTACCTTCCTGCGCCGCGGTATGCGTTTATCCCAATATGACGAAGTACGCCCGGAAATTTCTCGGGGAAAATTCCCCAGTCCGTGTCGCCGCCGTCGCCACCGCGTTTCCCAGCGGACAATATCCCTTGCGCACCCGGTTGGAGGAAGTCCGCCGAACCGTGGCCGACGGCGCGGATGAAATTGACATGGTCATCAACCGCGCCGCGTTCCTGGCCGGCGAGCATGGGCGCGTTTTCGATGAAATCGCCGCGATAAAAGAAGCTTGCGGCCCGGCCCATCTCAAGGTGATTCTCGAAACCGGCGAATTGGTCACCTACGACAACGTCCGTCTCGCCAGTGAAATTGCCATGCAGGCGGGCGCGGATTTCATCAAGACAAGCACGGGCAAAGTTTCGCCGGCGGCAACGCTCCCGGTCACGCTGGTGATGCTCGAAGCGATCCGCGATTTTTTCTTTGCCACGGGCATCCGCGTCGGCATGAAACCGGCCGGGGGCATCCGCGCCGCCAAACAGGCGCTGGCGTGGCTGGTCATGGTCAAGGAAACCCTGGGCGACGACTGGCTGACGCCGCAATTGTTCCGCTTCGGCGCCAGCGGCCTCGTCAACGATCTCCTGATGCAAATCGCCAAAACCGTGGATGGCCATTATCAAAGCGCGGATTATTTTTCGCTTCCTTGACAAAATCCGGTTTGATTAAGTCAAGGATTCAGCCGCGAAAAGGCGCAAAATTCACAGGGCTGGGAAAACCCTTAACCGGGAAACAGGCCAAAACAGAAATACTTTCAAGGACCGCCGCCTGAATTTGCCGCGAGCCCCCAGCCAATGAAATCCGTGGATTCCCGCCCATTTTCCTTTTAACCCCGAATATTTGGTTCTAAATTCCCGGGCGATGCATGATTTTCGTTATGTCGGGAAAAGATTATTTTGCGAAGGCGTCGCCGTCGAAACACTCGTCCGGGAGTTTGGGACGCCGCTTTATGTTTATTCGCAGAAGACATTGACCGGGCATTTTCAAAAATTGGACCGGGCCCTGGCCCCGCTCGACCATCTGGTTTGTTTCGCGATGAAATCCAATTCCAATTTATCGGTTCTGCGCGCGCTCGCCAACCTTGACGCCGGCTTCGACATTGTCAGCGGGGGGGAATTGCAGCGGGTGCTGGCGGCCGGTGGCGACCCGCGCCGATGCATTTTTGCCGGCGTTGGGAAAACGGAAGCGGAGATTGAATTGGCCCTGCGGCGCAATGTTTATTGTTTGAACGCCGAGAGCGAACCCGAATTGCAACGAATCCACCGGGTGGCCGCGCGCTTGAAAAAAATCGCGCCCGTCGCGGTCCGCGTCAACCCGGACATTGACGCCCACACGCACGCGAAGATCACGACCGGCACGTACGAGAATAAATTCGGGGTGGCTTTCGAGGAAATCGAAAGCATCTATGCCCGCGCGGGCGAACTGAAAAATCTGCGGCTGCGGGGGATACAAATGCACATTGGGTCGCAGCTCACGGCGGTTTCGCCTTTTGAAAAGGCCGTGCGCAAAATGCTGCCGCTGGTACGGCGGCTCGCCGACAAGCATCGTTTGGAATTCTTCAGTGTCGGCGGCGGACTGGGCATCGTGTATCAACCGGCGCTCGCCAGCGGGGCGGCGGGCTGGTGGGACCGCCGGGCGGCCGCCAAGATTCTCACCCCGCAAAAATACGCGGCGCGGCTCGTGCCTTTGCTGAAACCGCTGGGATTAAAGATTTTGATCGAGCCGGGACGTTTCATCTCCGGCAACGCCGGCATTTTGGTCACACGCGTGGAATACGTAAAACGCACCGGCAGGAAAAATTTTGTCATCGTGGACGCGGCGATGAATGACCTGATTCGCCCGTCGTTTTACGATGCGTATCACGAACTGGCGCCACTCGTCAAAAGAAACGGTGCTCCGATGAAAGCGGACGTGGTTGGCGGCATTTGCGAATCCGGCGATTTTTTTGCGAAAGACCGTTTGCTGCCAGCAGTCGGGCCGGGGGAATATCTGGCGCTCCTCAGCGCCGGCGCTTACGGTTTTGTGATGGCGTCGAACTACAACAGCCGCCCGCTGGCGGCGGAAGTTCTGGTCAATGGCAGAGACTTCGCGCTGGCGCGGGCCCGCCAGCCCGCCGTGGAAATCTGGCGCGGCGAAAAAATCGCGCCGTGGTTGAAGTCATTTGCAATCGCGCCCGGCCGGACTAAAATGGTTTTGTGAACAACGAATATTCCGTGGCCGCCTGCTGCCAGGGCGGTTTCGATGAAACCGCCTTGCGGCAACTGGCCGAAGATTTGCGTGCGCGGCTGGGGACGCGACCCGTTTCACTGGGGTTGGTCTTCATGACCCCCGGTTTTTTTTCGCAGGCGGAGCAGGCGCTGGAAATATTGCGGGTTCACGCGCGCATCCCGCTGCTGGCGGGCTGCTCGGGCACGGCCTTGATATCGGGGGAACAGGAACTGGAAGGCGCTTCGGGCATTGTCCTGGCCCTGTATTCGTTGCCCGGGGCGGAACTGAAGGGTTTTCACTTCACCCAGGCGCAGGTGGAAGAAGCCGATGGCCCCGAGCATTGGCGGGCGCAGACCGGCCTCGGACCGTCCCAGACCCACGGCTGGCTGGCCTTCATTGATCCCTTCCATCTGGACGCGGAACAGTGGCTCCGCAGTTGGGATGAGTCTTACTCGCCGCTGCCGGTGTTCGGCGGGCTGGCGAGCGGCAGAGTTCAGGACCAGACCACCCAGGTGTATTTGGATGGCGAAGTGTTTGAAGACGGCGGCGTGGCCATTGCCGTCGGCGGCGACGTCAAGTTGAGCGGGGTCATTTCACAGGGGTGCACGCCGATTGGAGAAACGTGGACGCTGACGCGCGTCGAGCAGAATCTTATCCAACAAATCGCGAACCGCCCCGCGTATGCCGTGTTGGCGGAAACGTTTCAAAAGCTTCCGCCGTCGGAACAGCAAAAAGCGCGCGGCAACCTCTTTATCGGTCTCGTCGTCAACGAATATCTGGAAAGTTTTCATCGCGGCGATTTTCTGGTGCGCAATCTGATCGGGGGCGACCCGAATTCCGGGATTCTGGCCGTCGGCGCGATGCCGCGCCCCGGACAGACGATCCAATTCCAACAGCGCGACGCCGCCACGGCGAGCGAAGACCTGCGCGAACTGCTGGTGCGGGAGAAACAACGGCTGGCGGGCGCGCCCGTGTACGGCGGCTGCCTCTGTACCTGCAATGGCCGCGGCAAAAATCTTTTTGGCCGGGCAAACCATGACGCGGAAATGGTGCGCGAGGAACTCGGACCGCTCGGGCTGGCCGGCTTCTTTTGCAACGGCGAAATCGGGCCGGTGGGCGACAAAAATTACCTGCACCGCTTCACCGCCTCGCTGGCCTTGTTCGTGAAAAAGTGATTTCCATTGCATTTTCCCCGCTGCCAGCCATCCTGTTTTGATGTCGGAGAAACAACAACCTGAATCAAATTTGACGCCGCCGTCCGGCGAACCGGGCGCGCGCCGCCGTCGAGGCCGTCGCGGTGGGCGCGGACGCCGTCGTCCCACCCGGTCGGCGCCTTCCGCGGAACGATCGCCGGATATGCCGCCGGAAGCCTCGCCGGTGGAAACCCCGGAAACGGAATTTTCCGAGCCGGTTGAACCCGTTGAAGCGCCTCAGGCTCCCATCGAACGCCCGGAAGAATCCTCCATTGCGTCCCAAAAAGAATTTAAAGGTCCGGCGATCAGCGAGGCGGTCAACGAAGTGATGCAAATTGTCGAGGCGTTGCGCCAGGCGCTCGCCCAGATGGAGGATGTATTGGAACTCGTTGAAGTGGCCGAGCGGCAAAAACTGGGCGACGAGCGCGAGATAGACTCCCTTCGCCGCGCCCTTCGCCGCTTTCATCACCCGCGCGGTGAATCACACGGCCGTTCCCAGACCGAAGAATAAGTTTTACTCCAGCCATTCCCGGATTTTGCCGGCGTCCCCGGTCGGCGGCTGGCAGGACGTTCCGGCGCAAACATAGACCGTGGCGTCGGCCGTGGCCGGCAGCGAGCGCGCAAATTCTTCGACCCCTCCGGTATTTCCAAGAATAATTTTGTTGGGTTGATAAATGGCCTGCGCCGCCTGCAACAATTGCTTGAATTTCCCCGATCCGCGGTTTCCAACGATCACGGCCCGCCGGGGTTGCTGGAGCCAAAAATCCAGTCCCTGCAACATAAACGGCATGGCCTGGGGAAAATCCTCCAACCGTCCGGCAAACAATCGCAGCGTCTTTTCCGCGGCTTCCAGGAATTTATTCCTGCCGGTGATTGCGCCGAGTTTAAGCAGCGCCAGCACGGCAACGGAATTGCCGCCCGGCTCGGCCCCGTCGTAATCGTCCTTCACCCGCAAAATCAAATCGCGCGCGGCGCGGGTGCTTAGCCAGAAACCGCCGGCTTCGGCGTCAAAAAATTTCGCCAGCATCGCCTCGGCCAGCGCGGCGGCAAAATCCAGATGCGCCGGCTCCAGGGTCGCTTCGTAGAGATCGAGGGTCCCGTAAAGATAAAAGGCGTATCCGGCAAGCAATTCCACCCGGTCATGTTCCCCATCGCGCCAGCGATGAAACAGCGTATTTTCCTCCCATAAATTCCGCCGGATAAATCGCAGGTTCTTTTCCGCGATGGCGCGGTAGTTCTCGTCCCGCAGCACGGCATGGGCCCGGGCGAAGGCGCCGAGCATCAGGCCGTTCCACGAGGCAAGGATTTTGTCGTCCAAATGCGGCCGGACCCGCCTGCTCCGCGCAGCGGACATCTTGCGTTTCGCCGATTCGAGCAACGGCTGGTCCGTCCCGGCAATTTGCGGCCGGGCGATATGCAGGACGTTTTGCCCCGGCAGCGGGTGCGGATGGCTGTGATCAACAAAATTGCCGTCGGCGGTGATTCCAAAAAATTCAACCGCCACGTTGAATTCCTCCGGCGAAAGCAACCGCGAAAGCTCCTCGCGCGTCCAGCAATAAAACTTTCCCTCATGACCTTCGCTGTCGGCGTCTTCGGCGGAGAAAAAGCCGCCATCCGGATGAATCAGGTCGCGTTGCGCGTAATTCAGGATGTCGCGCGCCGCATCGGCGAACACCGCCTTGTTGGAAACCAGATAAGCGTCCAGGTAAAGCTGGACCAATTGCGCGTTGTCATAGAGCATTTTCTCGAAATGGGGCACCCGCCATTCGGCGTCCACCGAATAGCGCGAGAAGCCGCCGGCGAGCTGGTCATGGATGCCGCCCGCGGCCATCCGTTCGCAGGTATGCAAAACCATCCGCGCCGCCTCGTCGTCGTGGAACCGTTTGGCGCAACGCAAAAGCAGCAGCCCAACGGACGGCTGGGGAAATTTCGGCGCACCGCCAAAACCACCGTGCCGGGGATCATACGTGCCCTTGAAAAAGGCGGCCGCATCTTTCAAAACGGCTTCGGTCAAAATCAAATCGGCCCGCGGCGAAGTCCGGCTTGCCTCTTCGAGCCTCGAATGAATTTCGTTTGCCGCGGTCGCGATTTCGCCGCGGCGCTGCTGCCACAGGCCGGCGATCTGCCGCAGCACTTGCGGAAATCCGGGGCGGCCATGATGATCGTCCGGCGGGAAATAGGTGCCGCCAAAAAACGGCTTTAAGTCCGGCGTCAGGAAGACACTCATTGGCCAGCCGCCGCCTCCGGTGGTCGCCTGGACAAAAGCCATGTAAATCCGGTCCACATCCGGGCGTTCCTCGCGGTCCACTTTGATACTCACGAAATGCTCGTTCAGATATTTGCCGACGGTTTCGTCCTCGAAGCTTTCGCGTTCCATCACATGGCACCAGTGGCACGTGGAATAGCCGATGCTGAGAAAAATCGGTTTGTCTTCCCGCCGCGCTTTTTCAAACGCTTCGGTGTTCCAGGCGAACCAATCCACCGGATTGTGCGCGTGCTGCAAAAGATAAGGTGATTTTTCCCGGGCCAGGCGATTCATCTGACCCCTAATTTTCCAGAAATGCGGCCGAAAGCAAATTCGGCTTTCATAAATCGGGGCGCGGCTGTTCCGGCCGCATCACGCGGGACGGGCGGGTTTGAGCGAAGGCGGGCGTCGTCAAGAGAAGTTTGAGACTGAACCAATGAAGCAATTCATTAAAACGACTGATCCGTCAGCACTCCTTATAGCCGAAAAAAATGCCGCTCGTTTCCGGCAACTGAATGCGATAAGGTAAAATCATGTTGTCGAAGAAACCGTGGCGGGCGGAGGTCGTGCTCTTATTTTGCGCGGCGCAGGCGTTCTTTCTTTTTTTCGGAATGACCATTGCCGGCCTCCTGCAAAAATGGGGCGTCGCCGGTTTCAAAAGTCCAAGCGACTTCGGAAATCCCCTGGTGGCAACCTTAAGCTTCCAGGGCGCCACCTGGATTTTGATTCCTGTTTTCCTCGCGTTGCACGGCGTGAAATTCCGCGATGCCTTTGGCCTGAAAAAACAAAGCCCCTGGGTCGTCTCACTTTTGGTCCTCGGCGTTGTTGTTTTGGCCCTGATTGTGGCTGCCGTACTTGAGCCGGCCTCGCGCGCTGTTCTCCAAAAGCTCGGATGGAAAGCGCACCCCGAAGAAGCCGTGGCGCTGGTGACCGGCGCCAAGGCGTTTTGGATGAGATTATATCTCGACTTCTTTGCCGTGGTGCTCGCCCCCGTGGCCGAGGAATTTATTTTTCGAGGCGTTCTCTATCCCGTGATCAAACAACTCGGATATCCCCGGCTGGCCCTTTTCGGCGTCAGCGCCCTCTTTGCTTTGATTCATCTGGACGCGGCCATTGCGCTGCCGCTCTTTGTCCTCGCGTTGGGACTGACCTGGCTTTATGAACGGACGGACACGTTGCTGGCGCCCATCGCGGCGCACGGCTTGTTCAACGCGGCGAACCTGGTTCTTCTGGCCTACTTCTCGAAATGAACGAATTCGAACTCATCGCCCGCCTGTCGCGCGGACTGCCGGGCAATTCAACCGTCGTCACCGGTTGCGGTGACGACTGCGCCGTGCTCGATTTTGGCCATCCGGAAAATTTATTTCTGTTCAAAACCGACGCCGTTGTCGAAGGGGTCCATTTCACCCGGGAGATGGCGCCGGAAAAAATCGGGCGCAAGGCCCTGGCGCGCTGCCTGAGCGACATCGCGGCCATGGCCGGAACGCCCGCCGCCGCCCTGATTACCCTCGGCCTGCCGGAAGATTTTAACGCGGGGTTCATCGAAAAAATTTACGACGGCCTCAACGCGCTCGCGCGAAAACACCAGGTCGCCGTGGTGGGCGGCGAAACCACGGCAAATCCCGGACGCATCTTCATTTCCGTCGCCGTCCTGGGCACGGTCGCGCGCGGCAAACAGGTCCTCCGTTCGGGCGCCCGGCCCGGCGACGCCATTTTTGTGACCGGCGAACTCGGCGGTTCGATATCGGAAAAGCACCTGGAGTTTGAGCCGCGCATCGCCGAAGCCCAATGGCTCGCCCGACATTTTTCCATCCACGCCATGGCTGATTTGAGCGACGGATTGGCCGGCGACCTGCGCCACATCCTGCGATCCAGCGGCGTCGGCGCGGAAATTTTGACGACGGCCCTTCCGGTTTCGCGCGCGGCAAAGTTACAGGCAAGGAAAAACCCGGCCAAATCCCCCGTGGCCGCCGCCCTGACCGATGGCGAAGACTTTGAACTGCTCTTCACCGTCGCCGGCGGCGACGCGGTGAAACTGCTGGATGCCTGGAAGAAGCAGTTCCCGAAACTGAAATTAAGTTGCATCGGGAAGATTGCCGCCGGCGCGGGAATCGTGATTCGCGACAAGTCCGGCCCGCATTCATTGGACGCCCATGGCTACCTTCATTTCGCATAGCCCGGCGGAAACCGAAGCTCTGGGTGAAAAATTCGGGCGCGCCGCGCAGCGCGGTTGGGTGATGGCGCTGACCGGCGAATTGGGCGCGGGAAAAACCAGCCTGGTCAGGGGCCTGGCGCGCGGCCTGGAAATTCCCGCGCGAGTGCATTCGCCGACATTCACTCTCGTCAATGAATACGGCGGCGGGCGCCTCAGGTTATTTCACCTGGATCTCTTCCGCCTGGAAACACGCGCGCAGTTTGTCGCCGCCGGCCTGGCCGATTTTTTACAGCCGGACGGCGCGGCGGTGATTGAATGGGCGGAACGCCTCGGGACCGGCGACCGGGGCCGCGGCCCGGAAGGAAAATGGATTTCGGTCACGATTGAAATCCTGAACGAATCTGAACGGAAAATTGTTTATGATGATTTTAGCGCTTGAATTTTCATCGCCCCGGCGAAGCGCCGCCCTCGCGCGGGGAGACTCGATATTGAGCGAGGCGGATGAATCCGGCGGTCGGGGCACGGCGGCGTTTTCGATGATCGAAAAGGTCCTGGCGGCGGCCAAAGTGGAGCGGGAACAAATCGAAATGGTGTGCGTGGGCCTGGGACCGGGTTCCTACACCGGCATTCGCGCGGCGATTTCCATCGCGCAGGGCTGGCAACTGGCCCGGGAAATAAAATTGGCCGGCCTCGGCAGCGTGGAGGCCATCGCCGCGCAGGCGCATTCAGAAGGAATTTTTGGCCGCGTCGGCGTGGTGATTGACGCGCAACGAAACGAACTTTACCTGGCCGGCTTTGATATTTCCGAGGGCGGCTGGCGGGAAGTCGAGCCTCTGAAAATTGTCGCATTGGCCGACGTCCAATTACGCGCGGAGAAAGGGGAAACCTTGATCGGACCGGAGGCGGCGAAGTGGTTTGCGGCCGGCCGGAATATCTTTCCCCAGGCGGGATGCCTCGCGCGGTTGGCGGCGCGAAACCCCGGCGAATCGGGTGAGAGATTGGAACCGATTTATTTGCGTGAGGCTGATTTTGTAAAGCTGTCGAGGAGTGGGGCGGCAACCCCGAAGGCTTTTGGAGGACGCCGCTTTGGGAAAGGCTCAGGAAGTTCGGGGAGACCTTAAAATGCGGAAGGGGATCCCAGCTCGAAAGCGGTGTCAGCCCCATTCCCCGCCAGCCACCGCACTCCACGACGCTATCGCGCTTAACGGAGCATTTCACAGGTTCATGGCCACAATACATTCTTAGAAAGAAAGAGGCTTTCCATGAATCCCGTAGCAGCGGACGTTAGGCCGCTCCACGTGAAAATCGTGGGGAATCAGAGCTGCCGATGGCTAAATTTTTGGCCGGTTGCCTGAGACGCCGGCGGGAAACAACTCCCGTGCGGCGTCATCGTGGAAACAATCACTTAAGCTGTCAAAAATCAGGACACTTCAGGAGCATGGCGGCGTTGTTGCGGAAGGAAGGCCAATGATTTGGCACTCGATTCAACTTGAAGTTATGGCACAAAGCGTGCTAAATTCTGCGCCATCGGGGCGGAAGAAATGAAGAAACCGAGCGAACCATGCTGATCCAAACACGACGTGACCGGGCGCATTTGACGTGCGCCGATGCATTTACTCTTGTAGAAGCGCTCTTCGCGTTCACGGTGTTGGCCTTGTCCATCGGGGGAATTGTCTATGGTTATTGGCAGGCAGACCGCCTGGCGGTCTGGAGTTCCATGTCGGCGGCGGCGCAATCCTACGCCTTGCAGGGAATGGAACAGGTGCGCTCGGCCCAATGGAACCCGTGGGATTATACCACCAACACCGGCCCATGGAGCGAAAATCAAATCACCTCCCCGTCCACCCTCACCCAGCAGGACTTTCTGGATATTCCGATGAAGGGATATCCCTTCGCAACGAATACCGGGGGGGCTTTTACCAATACCGAGTATTTTGCGACCAATTATATTTATGTGACCACGGTCACGAACACGCCAGCCGGG
>DATJSQ010000017.1:0-13309 GCA_035503995.1 Verrucomicrobiia bacterium
ATTATATACTTTACAACATTCAGTAAAAATGTAACATGCGGAGATGACGCGCCCGGGAACCTCGGATCGGCGCCGGCCGGCCGCCGCGCCGGCGGCCTTCCGCCTGGCCCGGTCCTTTCCGCGCCCCGCCCGGAATAAACAGACAAATGAGGACGCCCATTCGGTCGTTCCCGCCGCCAGGCTTCAACCCTCTTGCGCAGCCAATGCCCGTCCGCCTGGCGCCTCTTCACCGCGCCGTGTGTTTGCGCGCAGCGGGCATTGTCAACCGCGCCCTGCGGAAGGCCCTTTCTCCGCCTCCCGCAGCCTCTTTTTATGATCCCTTCAATTCCACCAGCCGTCCAGCTCATCGGCGTCAGCCCGCGCGTCAGTCTCTTGACCCTGTCCACCGTCCGCGCCCTCCGCGGCTGCGTCACCGAAAAAATCAAGCGGGAGGTGGATTCGGGAAAATTCCTCTGGGTCTTCGACTTTTCCCTGTCCAAAAACGCCCCGGATTCGCGGAGTCACGCCCTGCGCTTTTGGGTGACCGATGTCGCGGACAGCGCGGTGGCCAGAAATTTGAGCGTTGACGAAGTCATCGCCCGGATTTTGCCGCCGGCCCGCCCTTCGTTTCATTCCGACGAACTGTGCCTGCGTTTTTCCATTAATCGCGTGACCTTGTTCAGGATGCGCCGGCGATGGGGATGCGGATGCGGCCTGGTCAAACGCAAACCCCTCGTCGGTTTCCTGAAATCGCGCTGGCTCGGATCACTCCCAACATCATTTAGGCATCTTTAATTTGACCTTCACAGCCACCTGCTCCACGTCCTTGTCCCCGCGGCCGGAAAGATTCACAATAACGAGCGAATCCCCGCTCATTTTCGGCGCGCGCTTCATCACTTCGGCGATGGCATGCGCGCTTTCGAGCGCGGGAATAATGCCTTCCAGCCGCGCGAGCTTCATAAACGCTTCGAGCGCCTCACCGTCGGTGGCGTAGGTGTATTCGGCGCGGCTGGCGTCGCGCAGCCAGGCATGTTCCGGCCCCACCGCCGCGTAATCCAGCCCCGCGCTGACGCTGTGCGTGGATTGGATCTGGCCGAATTTGTCCTGCAAAATGTAACTGCGCGTGCCTTGCAACACTCCCAGTGACCCGCCCTGAAACCGCGCCGCGTGCTGCTCCGGCTTGATGCCCAGTCCGCCGGCCTCCACGCCGACCAGCCTCACGGATTTGTCTTCGAGAAACGGATAAAACAGCCCGATGGCATTGGAGCCGCCGCCGACGCAGGCAACCAACAGATCGGGCAGCCGCTTTTCCTTTTCCAAAATCTGCGAGCGCGCCTCGTCGCCGATGATGCGCTGAAAATTCCGCACCATGACCGGATAAGGATGCGCGCCATAGGCCGTGCCGAGAATGTAATGCGTGTTGCGGACGTTCGTCACCCAGTCGCGCATCGCTTCGTTAACGGCTTCCTTCAATGTTTTCTGGCCCGCATGGACGGGCACAACCTCCGCGCCGAGCATTTTCATCCGGTAAACGTTCAGCTCCTGCCGCCGGCAATCCACCGCGCCCATATAGACGACGCATTTCAATCCGAACATCGCCGCCACAGTCGCGCTGGCCACACCGTGCTGCCCCGCGCCGGTTTCCGCGATGACGCGCGTCTTGCCCATCCGCCTGGCCAAAAGGACCTGGCCCATCGCATTGTTGATCTTGTGCGCCCCGGTGTGGTTCAGGTCCTCGCGTTTGAGATAAATTTTCGCGCCGCCGAGGTCGTTCGTGAGGCGTTCGGCAAAATACAACGGCGTGGGGCGCCCGACGAATTCCTTGAGATAATAGGAAAGCTCGCGCTGAAACTCCGGATCGTGTTGGGCGCGGAAATATTCCTCCTCCAACTCCTTCAACGGATGCATCAGCGTTTCCGGCACGTAACGTCCGCCGTAAGGACCAAAATGTCCCCGGGCGTCGGGCAACGGTTCCGCGGCTGCGCTCATTGCATAATACTCACGCAAAGACGCAAAGACGCAAAGGATTTTTGTTTCAGGCCACGACCCGCTCTGGAATGGAGACCCCGATGGCGCGGGCCTTGGCAAGAAGCGGGTCGAGATTCTCAAGGCAAAACCGGGACCACGATTCGTAATTGCCCGGATTTTTCATGGCTTCACGTATCGGAATAAATTCCGGGCCGACGATTCCATTGCACCGGTTGGCGATTTTTTCATCGGCGACCTGCACGATATGCACCACCCCGAAATGCACCCATCCAACGTCGGTGCTGTCGTCGTTGATTACCGCAACGGGCGCTTCTTCGACAACGTCCATGGCCACCTCTTCCTTTAATTCCCGCCTCATGGCGTCGTGGTATCCAGGCCCGCTTGAAAAAAGCCCGTGGTCTTCCTCCGAAATATGCCCGCCTACGCCAACGGAGTACAATCCGTGCAATCGGGTCTCTTGACCGCCTTTGCCCCGCCGGTAACGCAGGATTTTATTGTTGCAGATCATGAGAGCGTAAGGAATAAGCTGCTTGTAACGTTTGTCCTGCTCGGCTTCAGACCGGTTCCGATAAAGAACATTCGCGTTGGCGGTCACCACCGGCAGGTATTTCTCAACTTCAAGGCTGATGCCCTGAAACACGCCCAAATCTTCGAGCAGTTTTCGTTCAAAACAAAGCACTCGTTCTTCTGCTGTCATGCGTTCATTTGCCTTTCCATTTTTCCCAGTATTGATTGCCCGCGCAACCTGGACGAGCGAAATTTGTCACTTGTTATCGGCACGTTATTCAACATTTATTCACACGTCGTATCACCCGCATCCCGCAGGCGGAGCGTTTGAAGAAAGACTGAAAAAACGCTAAAATATCTTCGTCACCGTCAGCACGGTCGTCTGGCCTTGCGGACGATTGCTCGCAGTCACCTCGTATTCGTAGCGCAGCGAAGTGAAGGTTTTGATTTCCGGCCAGAATGCGCTGACTTCCGGGCCAACGCCGACCACGTCGGAATAATGCGGTGACGCGCCCGTGCCGCTGTCCTTGGTGACGAGTTGCTGGTAATAGCCGGCGATGCCGGCGTCCACGCCTGGCGTCACGGTTTTGCTCAGACCCCATTCCGCGGTGAACATTTCGCCCGGCGTGATGTGGGTGTGCTCCTGGCGGCCGTTGATTTCGTAACGGTCTAACAACGAGAACGCCCATGTCTTTTTCTCGTCGGGATACCAGACGCCGCCAAGCGTAAGCATCTGCCCCCAAAAACCGTCCCCGGGGCTGGTGAGATATTTCGTCGGCGTGCTGGCGTCAAATGCCCCCGTCGGCACCCAAACCGCGTAACCGGCGGCGGCATCGAATCGTTTGAAATGCCACGAGAGCAGCAACGGTTCCAGCTGGATGTCGCCCAGATTGAATTGATGGCCGTCCTCAAACGGCGCGGCGATGGCGGCGATATTCTTGTAAGCAAACGGCACGATGACATCCATGCCGTAATTCGCATCAAGAATATTCCATGGCGTGATCCAAATCAGGCGCGGCGCCTGGACATACGCGAAAATGTCCGGGCCGTTCGGCAAGCCGTCCACTTTGTTCGCGGTGTAGAAAAAATTGTAGTCGCGCAGGTATATCCCCGGCGGCGGCAGTGACGCGCCTTTGATGCCTTCCGCCCCGGTCGGATAATGGCTGCCGACGGGCAATTGCGCGTGGAGTTGGACGGCCAATCCGCAAGCGGCGGCCAGGAGAATTAATTTATTTTTCATTTTTCGGGTTTGTCTTTTTGGACATTCACTTCAGCCTTCCGCCTTTGTCTGATCTCGCTGTCACTTCAGCCTTTGGAATTCAGCCTGCGTTTCAGGCGTCCTGAATTTTTCCGTGCAAAAAATTTTCGTATGAACTCAAATCGAGCAGTCCGTGGCCGGAAAGGTTGAACAGTAAAACCTTCTTCGTCCCGGCGTCGCGGCATTTCGCGGCTTCGTGGACCACGGCGGCGATGGCGTGCGCGGATTCCGGCGCCGGCACGAGACCTTCGTTGCGCGCGAACAGAACCGCCGCTTCAAAAACTTTCGTCTGGTGGTACGCCTCGGCTTCGATCAGGCCGAGCTTGAGCGCGTGGCTGACCATCGGCGACATCCCGTGGTAACGCAAGCCGCCCGCGTGGATGCTCGGCGGAATGAATTTGTGGCCCAGCGTGAACATTTTCAGCAGGGGCGTCGTCTCCGCCGTGTCCCCAAAATCGTAGCGTAATTCGCCTTTCGTCAACGACGGGCACGCCGTCGGCTCGACACCGACCAGCCGGTACTTTTTCTTGCTCGTGATTTTTTTCCGGAGAAACGGAAATGCCAGCCCGGCGAAATTGCTTCCGCCGCCGCAACAGCCATAAATCACGTCCGGCTCCTCGCCCGCCTTTTCCATCTGCTTGAGCGTTTCCTCGCCGATGACCGTCTGATGCAGGCAGACATGATTCAACACGCTGCCGAGCGAATACTTGGTGTTTGGCGTTTTGACCGTGTCTTCGATGGCTTCGCTGATGGCGATGCCCAGGCTGCCGGGATTTTTCGGGTCTTCCGCCAGCAGTTTGCGCCCAAATTCCGTTTGATCGCTCGGGCTGGGGTGGACCGTCGCGCCCCAGGTGTGCATGAGCATCCGGCGATACGGTTTTTGGTCATAGCTGACCCGGACCATATAGATGTTGCACTCCAGGCCGAACAAACTGCACGCCAGCGCCAGCGAGGCGCCCCATTGACCCGCCCCGGTTTCCGTGGCCAACCGTTTGGTGCCGGCCACCTTGTTATAGTAAGCCTGGGCCACGGACGTGTTGACCTTGTGGCTTCCGGCGGGACTGGCCCCTTCGTATTTGTAGTAGATGTGCGCCGGCGTATTCAGCGCCTTCTCCAGCCGCACCGCGCGCAACAACGGCGTCGGCCGCCACAGAGCATAGATCTCGCGCACGGGGTCGGGAATTTCCACCCACTTGTCCCGGCTGATTTCCTGCTCAATCAGGTTGCCCGGAAAAATCGCTTCCAGCGCTTCCGGCGGCAGCGGCTCCCGCGTGGCGGGATTCAGCGGCGGCGGCAGCGGCTCGGGAAAGTCGGCGTTAAGGTTATACCATGCGGCGGGAATGTCCGCCTGTTCCAGATCAAATCGTAATTTCTGGCTCATAAGGATATGGATTGCACTCGAGTATCATTCAGCCGCAAATTCAGACCAACCCTGTTGTGCCAAAAATGCAGCAATTATTGTTGTAGCACCCGCGTCCCGCCCGGGCGTCAGCTCGCTGTGTTCTTTCCCTCAACTCCCCGACAAATCTCTCTCAACTGACTTTTCATTTTTCGTTCTAGTCATCAAAATTAATGACTCGACACTTCCGCGGCCGGGGAGGCACCCTTGGAGCCGAAAACATTAAATCCGCTCGCCCTTTTATGACGAATATTTTTATTTCATCCGAATCTGTGCGCGCCTTGCTCCTGACATTCGCAGTCGCTGTTGTCGGACCCTCGTCTGTACAGGCCAGGCCGGGCGCGGAAACACCGGCCTCGGCATCAAACGATGGCGTTCGGATGATCGCCGTGGACGTAAACGCCGTCCAGGGACCGCTGGACACCTCCTTCAAGCAGTGCATCGGCGCCGGTCGTGCCAACGAAGGACTGCGCGCCGATTGGCAGGATCAGTTGCGGGTGGCACGGCAGGATTGCGGCTTCAAATACATCCGCATGCACGGATTGCTCTGCGACGACATGGGCGTTTACAAGGAAGACGCCCAAGGCAATCCCATTTACAACTGGCAATACATTGACCGGCTTTATGACTTCCTGCTCAGCATTGGCATGAAACCGTTTGTCGAGCTTTCGTTCATGCCCGACCAACTGGCCAGCGGCAAGAGAACCATTTTCTGGTGGAAGGGCAACGTCACGCCGCCCAAATCGTATGATAAATGGGGGGACCTGATTCGCCATCTCGTCACTCACTTCCAGGAACGTTATGGTCAGGACGAGGTGAAAACCTGGTATTTCGAGGTTTGGAACGAGCCCGACCTGCACGACGGTTTCTGGACGGGTTCGAAGGACGATTATTTCAAGCTCTATACCGTCACGGCTGAGGCCATCAAAAGCGTCTCGCCGGCCTATCGCGTCGGCGGCCCGGCCACGGCCATCGGTCAGTGGGATGAATCGTTCATCGTCTATTGTTACACCAACCATGTGCCGCTCGATTTCGTTTCCTCCCATTCCTATGGCGTCAAGGCCGGGTATTTGGATGCAACCGGCAATCGGGGAACCGTCATTGATCCGGACCCCGATTCAGTCATCGGCCGGATGGTCGGCGAGCGCCAGATGATTGATCATTCCCCGCTGCCCGGCCTGCCGCTGCATTTCACCGAATGGAGTTCGGCTTACACTCCCACCGATTTCATGCATGATACCTACCAGCAAGCGGCCTTTATCCTGAGCAAGGTCAAAGGCGCCTATCGGTCCGTGGATTCGATGTCGTATTGGGTATTCACCGATATCTTTGAAGAGAATGGTCCGCGAATGACCCCGTTCCACGGCGGCTTCGGCTTGATTAATTATGAGGATCTTAAAAAGCCGGCCTTCTATGCGTTCAAATTCCTGAACGAACTGGGACCATCCGAACTCCTCAACTCCGACCCCGCCTCCTGGGTCTGCGCTTCCCCGGATCATTCTGTCCAGGCCTTATTTTGGAATTATACTCCCATCGTGCCGCCGGCGGGCACGAACGATCAGGAGTTCTATCGTCATGAGATTCCAGCCAGACAAATCGGCCGGGTCATGCTCGCCATTTCCAACCTCCCGCCTGGAAGTTACTCCCTGGAAATTTACCAAACCGGCTATCGCGCCAACGACGTTTTCACCAGTTATCTTGACCTCGGCTCACCGTCGCAATTGACGCCGGGCCAGGTTGAAATTCTGCGTGAGCAAAGCAACGGCGACCCTGAATCGGTGGAAACCATCCACATCAAAAACGGCAAGCCTTTCGTCCGCGCCTTTTCTCTGCGCCAAAACGATGTCTATTTCGTCAAAATTTCGCCGATCACGGGTCGGTTTTCAGTCAGCACCCGGTGAAGGGGCTTAAGCATCGCCTCGGCGGAGTACGGTTTGGAGACGAAAGGCCGCCCGCCGGCCCCATTCGTCTTGACACCTGAGTTGAACTCGAAGCCGCTGGAGCTGATGATCTTGACTTTCGGATTGATGAATTGAAGGGCCGCCATTTCCGCCGGACCGTCCATCACCGGCATGGCGATGTCCGTGATGACAACGGCGATTTCGTTCTGCCGCGAGGCGTAAAGCGACACGGCCTCGGCGCCATTGGCGGCCAGAAGGACACGGTAGCCGTAACGTTCAAGCGTTTTTTGCGCAACGTCGCGGATGGCCGCTTCGTCGTCAA
Source organism: Verrucomicrobiia bacterium (assembly GCA_035503995.1). Classification (GTDB taxonomy): domain Bacteria; phylum Verrucomicrobiota; class Verrucomicrobiia; order Limisphaerales; family UBA11358; genus UBA11358. The sequence goes on from DATJSQ010000017.1 coordinate 7,356, forward strand.
CGAACAGCACGAGCTCGTCGTGCCCGCGCGGCAGTCGTTCCTCCTGGCCGCCTGGGTGGTTGGCCTGTTCCATCGCGGTATTCTCCTGGGGCGCCGAAGCGGGTTTGGCCGGCAGATAAATCTTAAAAAGACTGCCCTTGCCCGGCTCACTGTAGCAACTGATCAGGCCCCCGTGGCTTTTGATGATGCCCAACGAGGTGGACAATCCCAGGCCGGTCCCCTGTCCCGGACGCTTGGTCGTAAAGAACGGTTCGAAGATGCGGTCTTGCACCTTCTTCGGAATCCCCACGCCGGTGTCCGCCACCTCGAAGACGACAAACGGGCCGGGCTTGACCCCGGGATTCATTCCGGCATAATTTTCGTCGAGCGTCTCATTTTTGACGCGGATGGACAATTTGCCGCCGTTGGGCATGGCGTCGCGGGCGTTGACACAGAGGTTCATCAGAACTTGATGAAGCTGGGTCGAATCGCCGATGATCGGCCAGAGATCGGCTGGAACATCGCATTCAAATCCCACCGATTTGGGAAAGGTTTCACCGATGATCTGCTCGATCTCCCGGACCAGGTGGCCAGGCTGAACGGCAATGCGCTCGCCTTGGACGCCGCGGCTGAACGTCAGCACCTGTTTGACCAGCTTCGCCCCGCGTTCAACGTTGGCTTGCAGCGCCCTCAACAGTTTTTGCCCGTCCGCGTCGGTGACCTTGTCTTTCAATATCTCAACCGCAAACAGGAGTGGCGTCAGGACATTGTTGAGATCGTGGGCGATGCCGCCCGCCAGAGTGCCCAGGCTTTCCATGCGCTGCGAGCGCAGGAATTGGGTCTCGATTTTTTTCTTCTCGGTGACGTCGGTGTTGATCATCATCAGCGATTTCAGATGGCCCTGCTCGTCCCGAATGATGTTGCTCCGTGCTTGAATGATCACCGTCCTGCCGTCCTTGGTGTAGCCTTCCAGTTCGCCGGCCCACTTGCCTCGTTCGTTCACCGCTTTGATGCATTCCTGAAGTTGCGGTGTCAGCGTTCCCCGGAATAGCAGGTCCTCGGGCTTTTTGCCTGTCGCTTCGGCGGCGCTCCAGCCGTAAATCCGCTCGGCGCCTTTGTTCCAATAACTGATGCGCATGTTCGAATCCAAAACCCAGATGCCGTCCGTCGCGTCGTCCAGCAGCGCCGCTTGCTCGCGGATTTTTTCCTCCGCCCGCTTGCGTTCCGTGATGTCCCGCCCAATGCCCACCAACCCCACGACCTTTCCCGTTGGACCGTGCAACGGCAGTTTGCTGGTCAACAGCCAGCTCTTTTCACCTGCTTCATTCAGGAAAAATTCCTCCCGGTTGATAACCGGTTGGCCCTCAATCACCCTTTGGTCATCCGCGTGGAATTTTTCCGCTATCTCCCGCGGAAAGTGATCAAAATCCGTTTTGCCGAGGGCTTCGGCTTCAGTGGTGCAGCGGAGGTTTTTCAGGTCGGCCGGATTCGACAGGATTTTCCGCCCGGCGATGTCCTTGGCGTAGATACAATCCGGCAGGTTGTCAATCAACGTTCGCAGCAGCAGGCGTTCGTGTGACATCTCCACCGCAGGCGCGACCAATGGCGCATGGCCATTAATTGTTTTCATAATCCATAAAATTGCCGATACCAAAACTTCGTCCTGTGAGCTAACCCTTTTAAACAGCAGGTTTTATGCCTCCCCTGTAAGCACCAGGCCTCGCGTGAGGTTTCGGGCGTCCCAACCCCAAATCTCATCGGAGGGTCTCTTTCCATGAGCGCCTAGCGGGCCTCGCCTTAAATTTGAAGATTGCGCGACAGTGTCGAAACTTTGGACAGCGATTGGAAAGACCATGGTTTTGGTCAAAAACGCATTCCACCACGCAAAAGCACGCGGGCGCGTGTTCAGTTCGCTTTGACCGCCGCAATCAACGCGTTCAGCGACGCCTTCGCGTCGCCAAACAACATCCGCGTGTTGTCCTTGTAGAACAAAAGATTTTCGATGCCCGCAAAGCCCGCCGCCATCGAGCGTTTCATCACGATCGTGCATTTGCACCGGTCGGCTTCGATGATCGGCATCCCGTAAATCGGGCTGGATTTTTCTTCGCGCGCCGCGGGGTTCACGACGTCGTTCGCGCCGATCACCAGGCAAACGTCCACGCGGTCCATCGAAGGGTTGATCTGTTCCATCTCAATGAGCTGGTCATAAGGGACATTCGCCTCCGCCAAGAGCACGTTCATGTGACCGGGCATGCGCCCCGCGACCGGATGAATGGCAAACTGCACCTCCACACCGCGCTTGCCGAGTTCGTCGGAGAGCTCGCGCACCTGGTGTTGCGCCTGCGCCACCGCCATGCCATACCCCGGCACAACCACCACCCGCTGCGCGTACGCCAGCAGCAGCGCCGCTTCGTCCGCTTGAATCGGCTTCACTGTCCCGGCCACGCCCCCAGCCGCCGCCTTGCTGCCGCCCGCGGACCCGAACGCGCCGAATAAAACATTGGTCACCGGCCGATTCATCGCTTTGCACATCAACAGCGTCAGCAAGGTGCCCGAAGAACCCACCAGCGTCCCGGCCACGATCATCGCCAGATTTTTGATGGCAAAACCGTCCGCCGCCACCGCCAAACCCGTGAACGAGTTCAGCAGCGAAATCACCACCGGCATGTCCGCGCCGCCAATCGGCATCACCATCGCCACGCCGAATATCAATGCCAGCGAAAACATGATGATGAATGCCGTCAACGCGTTGCCGCCAACCGCATTCACCGTTAGCCACCCGCCCAGGCCGAGTATCACCAGCAAAATCAACCCATTCAGAAAATTCTGACCCGGAAACGTGTGCGGCTTTTCAAATTTTCCCTCAAGTTTCAGATAGGCGATGATACTGCCCGCAAACGACAGCGAACCAATCAGCGTCGCAAACAGCATCGGCACCGTGATGGAGACCGGCACCGCCACCACGCCGCCCGCCCCGCGGTTGAATTCCAGCCCCGCCACCAGCGCCGCCGCGCCGCCGCCCAGGCCGTTGAAGAGGGCCACCATTTGCGGCATCGCCGTCATCTTCACCGAATACGCCCCAACGGCTCCCAGAATGAGACCCACCACGATGCCGATGGCGATGAGCGTGTAATTGAACGACCAGCCCTGTGTCCAGACCGATTCGCCAGTGCCCTTGTGCAGCGCGAAGAAGGCGATAATCATGCCCGCCGCCGCGATCAAATTGCCGTATCGCGCCGTCTTGGGCGAACTCAGAAATTTAATGCCGATGATAAACAGGATGGCAACCCCGATAAAAATTAGAGCAACAAGGTCCATGGTTATTTCTTCTTCTTCTTGAACATTTGCAACATGCGGTCCGTGACCATGAAACCGCCGAAAACATTCGCCGATCCAAAAATCACCGCCACAAATCCCAGCGCCCGCTCCAGCGGCGTCGCCGCGTCCGCCAGCACCAGAATGCCGCCAAACAATATAATGCCGTGAATCGCGTTGGTGCCGGACATCAGCGGCGTGTGCAGCATCGAAGGCACCTTCGAGATGACTTCAAATCCCACGAAAATCGCGAGGATGAATATGAAGAGAATGTTGGGGTCCATAGATCAAGGTTTGGCGATGAGTTTTTCGTTCACAATTTTCCCGCCGTGCGTCACCAGGCAGCCTTTGATGATTTCGTCATCCAGCTTCAGGACAAACGTCTTTTCCTTCTTGTCCCAGAATTCCTCGACGAGATTGACGAGGTTCGCGGAATACACCTGGCTGGCGTGAAGCGGCGCCCGCCCGGGCAGGTTGGCGATGCCGATGATTTTCACGCCGTTGCGGTCAATCACCTTGTCGTAAACCACGCCTTCCACGTTGCCGCCCGTCTCGACGGCCAAATCCACCACGACGCTGCCCGGCTTCATCGCGTTGAGCATCTCCGAGGTGACCAATATCGGCGCCTTGCGCCCGAACACTTGCGCGGCGGAAATCACCACGTCCGATTCCGAGCAGGTCTTCCTCATCGCCTCGCGCTGTTTTTGAATTTGTTCTTCCGTAAGCGCCTTCGCGTACCCTTCCTTGGTCTGGCCGGTCTCGCCGATGTCAATCTTCAGGAACTGCGCCCCGAGCGATTTCACCTGCTCCTCCACCACCGGGCGCGTGTCGTAAGCCGTCACTTTCGCGCCCAGCCGCTTGGCCGTCGCAATTGCCTGCAATCCGGCCACGCCCACGCCGATGATGAACGCCTTCACCGGCAAAATCGTGCCCGCCGCCGTCGTCATCATCGGAAAAACCTTGTTGGAATATCGTGCCGCCAGGATCACGGCTTCGTATCCCCCCAGGTTCGCCTGCGACGACAGCACGTCCATCTTCTGCGCGCGCGTCGTGCGCGGAATGAATTCCATGCTAATCGCGCTGACGCCGCGTTCGGCGAACCTTTGCACCAACTCCTTCTCGTTGAATGGATCCAGCAGGCTCGCGTGGACGCAGCCCGCCTTCAGCAGCGAAATATCTTCCGCCGTCGGTTTGCGGAGCCGCAGAACAATGTCGCCGGAACCCAGGAGCGCTTTCCGGTCGTTCGATATCGTCGCGCCGGCCTTGGTGTAGGCTTCGTCGGGAAATCCGGCCGCGATGCCCAGGCCGCCCTCGACCTCGACCTGCGCGCCGAGCTTCACCAGTTTGGCGGCGCTGTCCGGCGTCAATGGCGCCCGGCTCTCGCCGGGATGCGTTTCTCTAGGAACAGTAATTTTCATCGTTCGAAAATTGTCCGCGCAGCATATCAGAAGTTTCCTGCTGCTAAAGCCGTTGGTTGCTAATCTTCAGCCAAAAATTGGCCAATTGCAATCTTTTATCCGGAGCGCTGGCGTCCCGCGCGTAATTTCGCGTGTCCGGCCCCAAACCCCGCCCCACGGACTCGCTCTCCCCAAAATAAAATAAATACCCGTGTCAATCAATCACGGCGGCGGCGGATTCGCAATCTAAACCTGTGAAATGGTCAAAGTCGTCAGACCGGCGAAGTCATTCTGGTCCAGGGTAAGAAGCTCATCTACGCCTGACTTCCCGGCCGCAACCGCGTGCATAAAATCGTGAATGCGTCCTCCGCGGACACCCCGGCGTTTCGCCTCCTTGAGCGCTGACAAAATTTCTGAAACGGTAAGGCTCACAAGCTCAAGGTCGCCGGCCAGATTGTTCACGGCACGAGCCGCGGCGTCAGCATCCAATCGAACGGCCAGTCCGCCGGCGGTCAATGCCGAGAAGCATTCAGCCAGCGCGTGGGGACGGGAAAAACCATGCTCATCGTGCAATCGTCTCCGCAACGATAAATCCATCGTCGCTTTAACTATCGCCGATGAATCCCAGTACGCCTTCATTGGGCGTCGCGGTCCGCGCGGATGGCAGCCGCGATCGCTTCATTGCTCACCTTTACAGGCAACATCAGGAAGCCTTCCCCGGTCCTTTTCAATTCGACTACCGGAGTCTCTTTCTTAACCAATTCCGATAAACGAATGGAACCGTCTGGCATCCGATTTGCCTCAAACGCCGTTCCGGGGCGGAATAGCTCGGCAGCCGTCAACCGGCCACGCGAATCTGCTACAAGTTTCATAGTGGGATTATCCCATTTCCTTTCCTGAAAATCAAGGCTTTTCATGTCTGTGGCCCGATGACAGCCGCCCTTGGATTTGCTCCAATTCATCAATGGCTTGTCTCAATTCGGGCGCTTTGGACGCGCTTTGTTTCAGCGTGTGTTCAAGCGCGGCCAGTTCGTCCAGGGCCTGCTGCTCGGCTTGTCGGGTCAACTCGCTGATGCCTTTGGCCACGCGGTCCCGCCAGTTGGAAGCCAGACGGGAAAGATTCTTTTCGGTTTCCCAACGCGATTTTCGCAGCAGCGAGCGGTCAATCATCGCGCGAAATACACTCATGGGAATGAGCGGACTAATGAGGCTGAACGCGGCGTCAACGTAGCCAATGTCAATCGGCGGCGCGGCGGGTTCGGG
>DATJSQ010000018.1:0-4157 GCA_035503995.1 Verrucomicrobiia bacterium
AATTTCCAGGGCGGGGAGGTTTGTGGCCATGAGGCTGGATAAAGCTTCGTTTGAGATGTTGCCAGTGGAAATCAAAAGGAGCTTTGGCGGCCTGAGTGGAAACGACACGATCCGGCGTGAGGTTTTGCAATGGTAAATCCAACGTGTGAGTGACGTCATGTCCGGCCTCTGCCAGGGCACGAGCGAGGCGGCGCGGCAGTTGCGCGTCCACGATGAATTTCATGCCGTCACAGGCTCAATGCGATTAATGCGAGTCAGACGAGCCCCGTACAAATAGACGGCCCGCAAATCGTCTGCTTCCAAGTCTGGATAGCCGGCCAGAATCTGCTCCGAAGTCATACCTCTGCTCAGCAATTCGAAAAGAAATTTCACCGGATAACGCAAACCGCGAACGCACGGCTTCCCGTGAGAAATGTTCGGGTTGACCGTAATGCGTGAAAGCAGATCATCGTTCGCCATGCCGCAAATTTACACTAAGACTGTGTTGCTGCCAATAGTTGCAGTTCTTTACCATCTTCGTACGAAGAAAGACATTGAAAACACCAAAAGATGAACCCGCCCAAATCTGTCTTAGGTCAAATTCTCCATCCCGCGGTCATCGTGGGCGCGCTGGGCTATTTTGTGGATGTCTATGACTTGATTCTCTTCAGCATCGTGCGCGGCGCGAGCCTGAAGGGCCTGGGATTTCCGCCGGACCAAATCCTGGCCAAAGGCGTTTTGCTTTTAAATTGGCAAATGGGTGGAATGCTCGCCGGCGGCATTTTCTTCGGGATGCTGGGCGACCGGTTTGGCCGTGTCGCGCTGCTGTTTGGTTCGATCCTGCTTTATTCCATCGCCAATATCGCCAACGGTTTTGTTCATTCAATCGACGCCTACGCCGTATGGCGGTTTATCGCCGGGTTCGGTTTGGCGGGAGAATTGGGCGGAGGCGTGACGCTGGTCACAGAAATTTTGCCGAAAGAACTACGGGGTTACGGCACGGCGGTCGTTTCATCGGTGGGTGTTTTTGGCGCTGTGATCGGCGGCCTCGTCGCTCAAGAAGTTGCGTGGCGGCGCGCTTATTTCATTGGCGGCGGCCTGGGATTGATGCTGCTCGTATTGCGGATGAGCGTGGCCGAGTCCAGAATGTTTGAGAAGCTTCGCACGTCTGAGCCGGGCATTTCGCGCGGCAATTTTTTGATGTTGTTCAACAGCGCCGCGCGTTTCATGAAATATCTTCGCTGTGTTTTGGTTGGCATACCGCTTTGGTGCGTGGTTGGGGTGCTCATCACGTTTTCCCCCGAGATTTCCCGGGCGTTGAACGTCCAGGGCGAGGTCAAGCCGGCGCAGGCCATCGCATTCACCTATTTGGGAATTACCTTTGGCGGTTATGCCAGCGGCCATTTCAGCCAGGCGCTTCGTTCACGCCGGAAGGTCCTTCTGGCGTTTCTGATTTTTACCGCAGCGGCGATGGCGGCTTATTTTTCCTGCGGCGGATTGTCGAGCGGCACTTTTTATCTGGTTGCCTTGCTGATGGGATTTGGCGCCGGTTATTGGACTATCTTCATTACGATTGCCGCCGAACAATTCGGCACAAATATTCGCGCGACTGTGGCCACAACGGTGCCGAATTTTGTGCGCGGCGCCACCGTGCCGCTCACACTCGTCTTCAATCATCTGAAACCGCACACGGGCGTCATCGCGTCCGCAGCCATCGTGTCCGCGGCGTCCATCCTGATTGCTATTTGGGCCGCGGTCGGGATGGACGAAACGCACGGCAAAGATTTGGATTATATCGAGCCGGCGTGAGTGGAGGCGTCGCCTGGGAAAAAACGCTCACTCTTCCACGGGCACCACAAGGCTGTCCATGATGAAGTCTTTGCGTTCGGGCGTATTTTTGCCCATGTAAAAGTCCAGGATGGGCGCGGATTCGGTGCGAGGAGCGTATTCCACTTTGCTCAGTCGCATTTCCTCACCGATAAATTGCGAGAACTCTTTTGGACTGATTTCACCCAGACCCTTGAAGCGGGTGATCTCGGGCTTTCCTCCAAGTTCGCGGACGGCATTGTCCCGCTCGGTTTCGCTGTAGCAATAAATGGTTTTTTCCTTGTTACGGACGCGGAACAGGGGTGTTTCGAGAACATAAACGTGTCCGTCGTGGACCAGTTGCTCGAAGAACTTGAAGAAATAAGTAATCATCAGGTTCCGGATGTGCATGCCGTCGACGTCGGCGTCGGTAGCCAGGATCACTTTTTCGTATTGAAGACCTTCGATGGAATCTTCGATGTTGAGGGCCTGCATGAGGTTATACATTTCGTCGTTTTTATACATGACGTCGCGCTTGAGGTCCCAGACATTGAGCGGCTTGCCTTTGAGGACAAACACAGCCTGGTTATTGACGTCGCGGCAGCTTGTGATGGAGCCGGCGGCGGACTGGCCTTCGCAGATGAAAATCATCGTGTCATGGCCTTTGTCCTTCTTTTTATCGTAGTGATGCTTGCAGTCTTTTAACTGCGGGATGCGCAGGGCAATGGCTTTGGCGCGATCGCGGGCCATTTTTTTGACGGCCTGCAATTCCTTGCGCAATTGCTGGGTGTCCGCGGCTTTGGCGACGATCTTTTCAGCGATTTCCTTGTTGCGCTGGAAAAAGTGCAACAATTCCTCCCGCACATTATTGACCAGTTCGGTGCGAATTTCGGTGTTGCCAAGCTTGTTTTTAGTCTGCGATTCGAAAACCGGGTCCTTTAAACGAATCGCCACGGCGCCCACCATGCACTCGCGCACGTCATCGCCTTCAAACTTGGAATTGGCATATTCGTTCACCGCTTTGAGCAGGCCTTCGCGAAAGGCGCTCAAATGAGTGCCGCCATCGCTGGTGTATTGGCCGTTTACGAAGGAAAAGAATGTTTCGCCGTACCGCGAGTTGCTGTGGGTGAAGCAAAATTCCAGGGTCTTGCCTGCGTAATGCAGCGGGGGATAGATGGGCGCGCTGCCGTCGGTCGCCAGGTCCTCCATCACCAAATCCATGAGGCCATGCCGCGATTGGAAAATTTTCGGTTCAGCGCCGGAGACGTTCAACGTGAGCTTCAAGCCGGTGTTCAGATAACTATAATGGCGCAGCCGCCGCTCGACGTGCTCCATTCGGAACTGGCTTTCCTTGAAAATTTCCGGGTCCGGCTCAAATTCGATAAATGTGCCGTTGGGCTCTTTGGTTTTGCCTGAGTCCTCCTTCTTCAATTTGCCGGTCTTGAACGAGGCTTCCACAAATTCACCGTCCCGATGGCTGCGCACGAGGAATACCCTGGATAGCGCGTTGACTGCTTTGGTGCCGACGCCGTTTAAGCCGACGCTGAATTGAAACACGTCGTCGTTATATTTTGCGCCGGTGTTGATTTTGGAAACACAGTCGACGACTTTGCCCAATGGAATACCGCGGCCAAAATCGCGAACGGCCACGCGATTGCCGTCAATGTTGATTTGCACCTCGCGCCCATGGCCCATGATGTACTCGTCTATCGCGTTATCCACCACTTCCTTGAGCAGGATGTAGCAGCCATCATCCGGATTGCTGCCGTTGCCGATGCGCCCGATATACATGCCGGTGCGCAGCCGGATGTGCTCCAGCGATGACAACGTCTTGATTTTGCTTTCGTCGTAAACTTGTTTTGGTTTGTCTGCCATAAAATGTGACAAGGATAGCAGAAATCGCGGCGGGCTGGAAAAGGTTTTTCCACTTTTCCAAAAGATCTTGAGGCGTCGTCGCCATTATGCCGAAGCGACTCTGTGGCACGTCGCGACGGCGGTGTTCGCTCCGCCCCGCTTCGCTCTGGCAGGGGCGCCGCGGAGAGAGCGTTGAAGTGGTTTCGGCCAGCGGATTTGAGGAGGCCGGCGGTTTGGGCAAGCGTTCAGCGCCAGGGCTGTCGCTTTAACCGTTCTGATGGCGTAATACCCGAGCATACGGGAGCAAGTGTCCGAATCTGCGCGGCAATTAAGTTATTGCAATGCACAAGGTGCCTTTCCCGGAACTTGCAAAATGCGAGGGTCTCCGCCGTCCATAACAGTTAGTTTATCAGAATTTCTTTCAATCCGCCGGGATTCTTTATCGGCATTTTCTCTGCTAAACGGCATACTGAATAGCGGTACCCAATGATGAGAAAAGGGGATTACCTGAGTGCGTT
>DATJSQ010000019.1:0-9431 GCA_035503995.1 Verrucomicrobiia bacterium
TTGACTGGCGCGGGTAAATCGTGGCGTTCGCAGACCTGTCGGGGTTTGGACGCACCCGGTTTGTATTTGGCGGCAGGCACAAATCCGGGCCGCTGCGTACCGGGTCGTTTTCATTCTTCGACGTTTCGCATGGACATTAACTCATTGACGGTGGCGAAAACGTCGTCCAAGCGTATATTGAAACCGATTGTTTCAGGTTGAAGGAGTGTGAACGGTTGAGTTTAACACGGGTCTCTTGCGAGCCGCGCGGTGTGGAGTTCAAAGAATGTCAAAGGAGACGGAATTGAAGGCCAAGGCTGTAATTGAGCAGTCTGCCGGCACGGCTTTGCTCTCGGTGGGCGGGACTTGGCGGTTAACCGAGTCATTTCCGCAGATTGAAGAGGTGATGCCCAAGGAAATCGGCGGCGATGAAATTCGGGTGATTCCAATAGACTTGATTGAATGGGACAGTTCACTGCCACTGTTCTTATTGCGCGTCCGTGCATGGTGCAACCAGCACGCGGCAAAAATGAACATCGCCGGATTGCCGGACAGCTTGAAGCAGTTATTTCAAATCATCCTGGCGAGCGAGGAGCAAGCGGCGAGCGTTCAAATTCGGCAGACGCCATCGCGTTCAATTGGCCAGGCCATTCGCCAAGCCATTACAAAAGGGAGAAATTCGATACAATTCATTGGTGAATGTTTAATCGGGATGATGGAATTGCCGAAGGCGCGGCGGCAATATCACTGGAAGGCCTTTTTTTCCGGGATGGTGGAAGCAGGACCGAAAGCGTTGCCGATCATCGGTTTATTGAGCTTCCTGGTCGGGCTGACATTTGCCTACGAAACGTCCATTCAATTACGGCGTTTTGGCCTTCAATTCGAGATGATCGGAGCCTCCGGGGTTTCAATATTTCGGCAAATCGGCCCGCTGATGGCCGCGATCCTGCTTGCTGGCCGGACCGGGGCGGCATTTGCGGCTCACATCGCCAACATGAAACTCGGTCGGGAGATTGATGCGCTTGAAGTGCTGGGGGTAACGCCGGTGAATTTTCTGGCATTGCCGCGCATGATAGCGCTGCTCGTGACGATACCCTTTACGACGCTCTATTCGGATTTATGTGGAATCCTTGGCCCAATGGTCATAGCGGTTGACAAACTGGATATTCCCATGGCCGGATTCCTGAATCAGTTACAGCACACAGTGTCCATTACAGACATCGTGGTGGGGCTGGTTAAGAGCCTCGTGTTTGCGGTGTTGATTGGTTTGGCGGGCACTTTGCGTGGTTTACAAAGTGAGCGCAGTTCCGCGGGCTTGGGGCGGGCAGTCACCTCGGCGGTCGTTACTGGAATCGCCGCCATCCTTGCGGCCGACGCATTGTTCTCCCCCATTCTAGAACACCTGGGTTTCTAATCCAATGAGTCAAAACGCAAAAGAAATCATCCACGTGCAGGACCTGGAATGTCGTTACGGCGAGGAAGTAATTTTGCGCGGAATCACGTTTGGGGTCAAACACGGGGAAATTTTTTGCGTGGCCGGGCGCAGCGGTTGCGGGAAGACGACACTGGTGGAACACATGGTGGGTCTGCGGCATCCCTTTGGGGGCCGGATTTCATACTTTGGCCGCGATTTTACAGACGCAAGCCTTGTTGAACGGCGGAAATTCGTCCGATCATTCGGCATTTTGTTCCAAGGGAACGCCCTGTGGACTGACATGTCATTATTCGAGAATGTGGCGTTGCCGCTGCTGCTTCACACGAAATTGCCGGCGGAAATCCGCGCTGAAATTGTCGCATTGAAACTGGCACAAGTCGGCCTTGCGGGGCAGCAGGACCGATATCCCGGTGAATTAAGCGGTGGGATGCAGAAACGGGCCGCGCTGGCCCGCGCGCTTGCCTTGGACCCGGAGATTCTATTTTTTGACGAACCCACGGCAGGCCTTGATCCAATCACCGCGGACCAGATTGATGAACTCATACTGAAAGTGCGGGAGACCGAGGGCGCAACGATCGTCGTAGTTTCCCATTCCTTGCCAAGCATTTTTCATATTGCCGACCGGATGATTCTGCTGGACGCCGAAACCCGGGGCGTCTTGGCTGAAGGGGCGCCCGATAGGCTGGCCAAGGAAACGAGTCTTCCGCAGGTCCGTGAATTTCTGACGCCTCGCTTGCAAGCCAAACTGGAATCCGACGGCAAGAAGAATGATTTTCAAATCATTGTTTCCTGATGAAAATTCGATTCAATTCCCTATTGCTCGGCGTTTTTTTTATTGGCGGCGTGGGTCTTGCGATCATGGCGCTGCTAGGGCTGGGATCGCGGTTGTTTCATCCGGCAGGACACTTTGTTTTCTATTTGCCGCGCTCGGCTGGAGGGCTGGACGAAGGGAGCGGGGTGAGGTTGGACGGGGTGCGTGTGGGGCAGGTGGAGCAGATTTGCGTTTATTATGACCAGGACAAGGAAGAATCCTTTGTAGGCGTGATTTGTGAGATTGACAAGAATCTGCTTACTGACCCCAAAGGTCATCGCATCAGACTCACCGATTCAAAGAGCCTGCGAAGCCTGGTTTCCAGAGGATTGTTTGCGCAGGTTCAAACGGCGGGACTTGTAGGAACCGAATATGTCGAACTCGGTTTCAATTCATCCACACCGGCAATTGCACAGACGGGGCTTCCGGCCTCTCCCTATCCGGTCGTGCCGACGGTTCCAGCGACCCTGTCTGAATTAACCGGCAATATATCCGAGATTGTATCCAATCTTCATCAAATTGATTATCACGGAATCGTGCAACAGATTAATGGCGTGCTCACTGCGGCACGGGGGCAGATTGACGAACTGCAAACCAATCGTCTTACGGATCATCTATCGAATGCCGCCCAATCCGTGGGTAATTTCATGAATTCCCCGGATTTACGCCAGGCGGTGGGGCGGTTGAAGGGAGCCATTACTGCTCTTCAAAGTTTAGAGACCAATCTCAACGCGCAAATTGCGCCGACGGGCACGAATCTAAACGAGACGTTGGAATCCGCCAGAGAGTCGGCGGAATCGCTTGAGGATTTTTTGAATTCACGCAATCAGATGGGTGAACAAACGGAGGAACTAATGAATCAACTGAACCAGACGGCCCATTCCATCGAACAGCTTTCGGATTTTTTGCAACAGCACCCGAACGCTCTGATTACGGGGCGAACCAAGGGGGAGGAGGCGCCTTGAGATGATGAACATTTTCCGTGCATGGCGATCCAAGGCGGCAATTCCGCGATTATCTTCGGTGATTGCGATGTCGTTGCTGGCCCTGAGCAATGGTTGCGCGCTGTTCAAGCCAGTCCAAGCTGAAGAACACTACTACCTTCTTACCGCGAAAAGTTTATCATACGTTGCGACGCAAGGCAACGGACGCGCTTGCGTGGTGCGGCTATTGCCGGTTGAAGTGCCCGATTATCTCCAAACCGAAGACATGGCGGTGCGCATTGGAACCAATCAAATTGAATTTACGGTTTATCACCAATGGGCGGAACCTCTTGAAGCAGGAATCCGGCGCGTTATTGCGGAAAATCTTCGCGTTTCGCCGCAAATCCGGGAGGTTCTTACGGATGAACCATCTCCCAGGCAAGAGCCGGTTTACGAAATTTCGGCGCATATCCTGGCATGTGAAGGTAATTATATAAATGGCAGGGGATTCATTACATTCGGCGCGACTTGGGAAATTTCACAATCCGGGCCGCAAGCGGCAACGCTGGCTCACGGAGTATATTATGCGCCGCTGACAAATTGGCACGCCGGTGATTATGGCGAGCTTGCCGACCAGACAAGCCAGGTTTTGAATGAGTTCAGCCAGTTTTTGGCGCACACAGTTTCTGAGCAGGCGATGGCTCACTCTGTTCGATGACGATGACCCGTTGACCTTCAAGGGATTTATCCGCGATAATGCCTAATCAAGTTTTTTTGCAGTCAACGGGGTGAAATGGAAAGGACGCGATCAGGCCGACCCCGCTTTCGGCCCTGAAACGTTTTTGGTTATTATGGTTTTGGAAATTCTCCGGTCATTATGGTTTAGTCACTCGTCATTCCCCGCCACGTCACGGTTTCTTCTTCTTTTTTATCCTTTCATCCTGGAAAAAAATGGTGAAAAGCAACCAGACGCCGCCTGTTGCGGCGCCGAGAAAGCACAAAATCGCGAGGGCCGGGTAGCCAAAAATCCGGAATGTCGTCTGCACCCGCATCAACCGGGCCGCGCCCAGAATCAGCGACGCGAGAATGATTCCCGCGGTAATGCGGTTGGCAATTTTTTGGAATCCTTCCACGAGCATCTTGGTGTCCACCGCCTTGACTTTGATCTCCAAATCAGAGCCGGTCAACGCATCCATCAGACGGTTGCAGCGCCGGGGCAAACCCGCGATGAAGTCTTTCATTTCCAGCAACGAACTAAAGACGGTTCCAGGCGTCAGCGTTTTTTTTGCCCGACGCGCCATCAGGCCGGCCATGTTGCGGCGAATGGAAGCAAACGGGTCGAACGCCGGGTCAATGATTTTCCCGATTTCGTCCAGTTGGAGGAGGGTTTTGCCGAGCAGGGTCAGTTCGCCCGGGACGAAAAGTCCGCTATCAACGGCGGCCCGGCTGACTTTCATCAATGATTTTCCGGCATTCAAATTTTCCAGGCTCTGATTTTGTTGGAGCGCCATGATTTGGGCGATGTGGCGGTGAAATTCAAGCGATTTGAAATCTTCGGTGACCTGGCTGATGTGAATGACGATGTCGGCCGCAGTTTCGCTGTTCTGTTCGCCGACCGCCACGAGCAATTTCAAAAGATTTTCCTGCAACGCGGGGGCGATGTGGCCGACCATGCCCAGGTCCAGCAACGCAATCCGGTTGTCATCGGTCAAAAAAACATTTCCGGGATGCGGATCGGCGTGGAACATACCATCCACCATGATTTGTTTTAAATAGGCCTTGAATAATTCCTCCGCCAACGGTTTTCCGTCCAGGTCCAACCGTGTCAAGGGCGAAAGCGCGGTGATTTTTTTCCCCTGAACATAATCCATTGTGAGCACGCTGCGGGTGGTAAAATCCGGCACTGGCTGCGGCACGCGGATGCATTCAAATTCCTTGAGGTTCTCTCCCAGGATGACCAGATTTTGCGCCTCGCGTTCGTAGTTGAGTTCCTGCTGGATGGTGACGCGAAATTCGTCGAGGGTGGTGACGAAACGGTAGCGCCGCCCGAATTCCGTGTGGGCATCGAGGAAATCGGCGATTTGGGCGAGCACTTCAAAGTCCGCGGCGATCTGTTTGCGGATATCGGGGCGTTGGATCTTGACGATGACCTGGCGGCCATCGCGCAAGGCGGCGGCATGGACTTGTCCCAAGGACGCGGCCGCAATGGGTTTGTGGTTGAAATCCGAAAATGCCTTGGAAACCCGCACCCCGAGTTCCGACAGGACAATTTGTTCCGCCTCCTCAAACGAAAACGGTTTGACGTTGTCCTGCAAGCGCGCGAGCGCATCCAGATAGGCGTCGGGGAGCAAGTCCGAGCGGCTGGACAACAACTGGCCGATTTTGACGAACGTGGGGCCCATCGCCTCGAGATCGTCTGCCAAATCTTCTGGTGTGGCGCCGGCGGATTCCGACAGCTTGATCTCGCGGAGTTCCAGCTCCAGCTCGTCGCCCAGATTCATTTGCCGGACGAGGTCCGAGCGCCCGAATTTCCACAACAGCGCGGCAATTTCCTTGTAGCGTTTCAGATGAGTTGCGGAAATTTTCATTTTCCCAGTTGCGTACCGGCGGCGACGTGCCAGCCAAAATGACAAATGGTTGCCAATCGGCTGCCCACGGCGGATCAATGCCAAAACGACCAATGGTTGGATTGCATGATTTGGTAATTGGTAAAAACGCCGTTCAAATTGGTCGCGATGGCCAGCGAATTATTGACGGGGTGATTGGCTTGCGTTCCGGAGGAGGGGATGTTCTGGCTGCTGCCGGCTGGCACGGCCTCCGGGCCACCGGATGGATTGCCTGGAACGGTCGAGCGCGTGACCGAACTGAGTCGGTTGCCGCCGCCTGGGACGTCGGTGTATTGGTTGGTCAGGTCGTTTGTGCTGCCCGGGACGGCGATCTGCATGGGAGTGGCTTGAGGCGTCGCTGTTTGAATGGGAGCCAGTGAAGCAGCGGCAAGGGGGTCGCCGATTGGCGAGCCGCCGGACGCCAGGGCGATCGTTTGGATAACAACGAGAGCCGCCACAAGCGAGGCTGGCACAATTATTTTGCAAAGCATTTCGTCCATGTCGAGCAATAGCGATGCCATGACCTCCTGTGCAACAACACCATTCAGCAGGACTGCAAACTGCAAATCCACTTGCCGGCAGTCTTGCAATAAACCAAAAAGGCGGCGTCGCTTCTCCCTGGCCGCCACAGCCCAAAGCCGCAAGCCGGGATATTCCAAGACTCGCCGTTTTGGGCCGTGGCGACCGCGACGCCGCCAGATTCGTGTCCTCATGGGAGCTGTAAAAATGGAGCTATTTGCCGCCCGAGAGCCGCTGGTCCAGTGTCCACGCCGCACTGATGAGGGCAATGTGTGAAAGGGCCAGCGGGAAGTTTCCCAAATGTTCGCCACACGGGCCCAATTGCTCGGCGTAAAGGCCCAGATGGTTGGCATAGCCCAGGGCTTTTTCAAAGATGAACCGCGCTTGTTTCAAATCACCCGCGCGCGCGAGGCATTCCACATACCAAAACGAGCACACCGTAAAGGTGCTTTCCGGGCCGGTCATGCCATCGGGGGCGGCTTCGCCGGAGCGGTAGCGGTAAACCAGCGAGTCCTCGACCAGATGTTTTTCGATGGCCTTGAGCGTGGAGTTCCAGCGCGGATCCATGGGGCTGATAAATTTCATCAACGGCAGGAGCAACGCCGAAGCGTCCAACGCCTTCGCGCCACGATATTGGACAAACGAATTGAGTTTGGAATCCCAAAACTTTTTGTAAATATCCTGGTAAATCTGGTTGCGAACATGCAGCCAACGGACGGCTGGGGCGGGATATGAACGGTCATGCGCTATCTTCAAGGCGCGGTCAATGGTCACCCAGCACATCGCGCGCGAATACAAAAATTGCTTTCGACCGCCGCGCACTTCCCAGATGCCGTCATCGGGCCGCCGCCAATTTTCGCAGACCCATTCGACGAGGGTGGCGAGGTGAGTCCAAAAATCGTAAGGAATCGGCTCGGCGTGGCGGTCATAGATGTAAATCGAATCCATCAATTCGCCGTAGATGTCCAATTGAAGCTGATTGCTGGCGGCGTTGCCGACGCGGACGGGACGTGATTCCTTGTACCCTTCAAAATGTTTTAACATCTGTTCGGGCAGCTCATGGCCGCCGTCCAGGCGATACATCACTTGCAGCGGACGGCCCTTTTTCAACTCGCGGCACCGCTTTTCCATCCAGCGCATGAATGCCTCCGCTTCCTCGACATAGCCGATGCGCATCAGCGCATACAAGGTGAATGACGCGTCGCGCACCCAAGTGTAGCGATAATCCCAATTGCGCTGGCCGCCGAGAGTTTCGGGCAGCCCAAAGGTCGGCGCCGCGACGATTGAGCCGTGGGGCAGCGAGGTGAGCAATTTCAACGTGAGCGCCGACCGGTCCACCATTTCCCGCCAGCGCCCGCGGTAGGACGATTTCGCGATCCAGCCCAGCCAGAAATTCATGGTTTCCTTGAACGCATCCGAAACGTAATCCGGATTGGCCGAAGGCGAAGACTCGTCAGCGACCTCTTCCAGGACAAAAGAGGCCGACTGCTCGGCGCGTAATTTGAATTCCGCGAACACCTCGCCATTTTGCGCGCGCATCGGAACATCGCCGCGCAAGCGCAGCGCCGGAAGATTCTTTTTTTCCGGGACGAGAAGAATTTCACCGTTCTTTTGGGTGAGCGAATGGCCGCAGCGGGCATAATCGAATTTGGGCGCGCACACCATGCGAATGGCGACTTCGCCCCGAACGACCTTGACCCGACGCACCAGATTATGCTGGTGCCCGAGGTGTTGCATGGCCATAAAATCGGAGATGGCCACGATGCCATCGGCGCCCAGAAACCGGGTCAGCAGGATATTGGTGTCCGGCGAGTAACGCTGGCGCTGGCGGAATTCTCCCGCGGCGGGAGAGATTTTAAAATACCCCCCTTTTTCGAAATCCAGCATCCGCGCAAAGATCGTTGGCGAATCGAAGGCGGGGAAACACAGGAAATCAATCGAACCATCCATGCCAACGAGCGCCGTCGTTGTCAAATCCCCGATCACGCCGTAATTTTCAATCGGCTGATAACTCATCCTGATAAGTTACATGGATATGGTTTATGCGCAAATGCCGTTCAATTTTTGATTGCGGAAAAGTTGTAAAAGGGGTTGACGCCTTTGGAAAATGGGGCGACAGGTAATTATGAGTGGAGGACAGAGACATCGGTCCTGGGTGGATGTAGCGGTCTATGAGACGTCGGAGAGTGGGAAGATTCTGGCGACGTATTTGAAGGAGCGAAAATTCGAAGCCCGTGTCTATGATGACAAATTGCTTCGATACTTTCTCTTCCTGCGTCCGCCGCGTGTCACCTATCGCGTCCAAATCCGCGAAAGTGAATACAAAATTGTCACGAACATCCTGGAAAAGGAAATGCCGGAGATTCTGGAGGACGCACTGCATTGTCCTTCGTGCGGGTCGTTGCGCATCAATTACCCGCAAATGACGCGCAAATTCTTCATGCCGACGATCCTGCTGCACCTGGGCATTATTTTCCGGATCATCGAACACGAAGCTTTCTGCGATCATTGCCATTGCATCTGGAACCTGCCGAAAGACGGAGTTCCGGTGATCCCGAAGACCCGCCCGGCCAAGCCGTTCTTTCCACTTTAAAGAGTTGTGGGGAATGAAACGGCGTTCGGCGGTCGTCATCGGCGGCGGCATTTCCGGACTGGCCGCCCGTTGGCGCGAAATAGAATCGCGGTGACCTGTCTCGAAGCAAAAAGACGCTTTGGCGGGCGCATCCACACGATCCACGCCGGCGGTCTGCCGATCGAACTCGGGGCGGAATTTCTTCACGGCCAAAGCCAAACGGTCATCAACGTTCTAAGTCAATTTGGCCGCCAATTCTTCACCCAACCGTACGGCCTCGGCCAGGGGCCGTTTCGCCTCGCTGCGTTTCACCGTCGTATCACGGAACGAAATCGCGCGCATGAAAATCTTTTCTCCGACGATTTCGGCATAGGCACCCACGGGACTCTGGCAGCCGCCGCCCATTGCCCGCAAAAAGGCGCGTTCGGCGGACACGCATTGAAATGTATTGAAATGATTCAGCCGTTCGCAAATCCCGGCGATACGCTCATCCTGCGCGCGAATCTCCACGCCGATCGCGCCCTGGCCAACGCAGGGCAGCATCGTGTCCAAATCCAGGACCGTGGCGAGCAGACCGTCCGGCACG
>DATJSQ010000020.1:0-21926 GCA_035503995.1 Verrucomicrobiia bacterium
GAAGCCATCGCCATCCATGTTATGCGCGATGCCGTTGTTCACGTTAAACGTCGGCGTGTTATATTGCGGATAATATAAATTCTCCGGCCCGTCGTCGTTATACAGCGTGCCGGAGAGCAAGAATTGCAGGCCCTTGGCGAATCCGTTGGTGAACAGGTCGCCGATGGTCACGCGCCCGGACCAGGCATTGTAACTGCCATACATTCCCGACGCTTCCACGCCGTTGACCTGGTTTCCCTGGCGGGTGATGACATTGATGACGCCGAGGAAGGCGTTGTTGCCGTAAAGCACCGAGCCGGGGCCGCGGACGATTTCCACGCGGTCAATCAAGTCCACGTCCAAAAGAAAGGCGGTGTCAACGTAGGCGCTGTCGTCCAAGTCATTGTTGATGCGATGGCCGTTGATGAGCAGCAGGAAGCGGCTGTTAAAATCCCCGAGATTGACCCCCTGCGCGCCCAGGTAATCGTAATTGCGGTCGTAGCTGACGTAAAAGCCCTGGACGCTGGCCAGGATGTCCCCGAGGGTGCGCCAGCCGTATCGTTTGATTTCGTCAGAAGTGATGACCGTGACGGAAGCGGGCGCCTGGGTTGACGGCTGGGGAAATAGTGACGGGGCGGTTACCAGGGGGACTTGAATTTGCATCAGATTTGTCAGAGACAATTGCGTCAAGTCCGTCTGACTGGTGCCATCGCCGCGGGCATTCAGGACCAGGAGCAGCGCCAAGCCGAGGAGTGCGCGGAAGTGACACGAAGGAATGGTGGAACCGGCCAAAAGAGGATTTCTTTGGTTCATGCCTGGTTCAAAGCATTGTCGGGTTCGCCGCGATGGTCATCTCCAATTCGGGCCTGGCGCATTCGCCTGTGCGCAGGATTGTGGCGGGCGTCCCAAACGCCTGCAAGCAGAAATCGCGGAGACTTGACAAGTGCGGCCAAATGGTTCGTGATAAAGCCCGCAGAGTGACCGGCGAACCATCCAATTTTGATTGGCAACCTAAAATTCAGGCCACGCCGTTGAAAAAACAATTCGCCACCGGCAAAAAGGGGACCGCCCTCCGCTCGCGCCCGCCGTGGCAATGGGCGCTTTTGCTGTTTGGCTTCTGGTTTGCGTCCCTCCTCCCGTGTCATGCGCAAGCTCCCGGTATTACCGAATATCAGCTCAAGGCGGCCTTCATTTATAATTTTGTCAAATTCGTGGACTGGCCGCCCCAGGCGTTCCCCAATGCCACAGCGCCTTATGTGATTGGCGTGCTCGGCGACAATGTTTTCGGCGACGACCTGGAACAAGCGATCACCAATAAAATCATCAACGGGCGCAAACTGGTATTTACGACGTTTCGCTCGGCGAGAGACGTGACCAATTGCCAGGTGTTATTCATCAGCGCGTCGGAGCGGCATCATTTCGTCGAAATTCTCAAAATTTTGCAAGGAAGGAGCATTTTAACCATCAGCGAAAATTCGGACGAGTTCATTTTTGACGGCGGGATGATAGAGTTTGTCCTGGGCAACGACCGGAGGGTACGATTCCGCATCAACAACGACGCCGCGAAAAAGGCGGGGCTGACGATCAGTTCGGACTTGTTAAACCTGGCCCTGCCGGAACAGTAGATCGGCTTCTTATCAAAATGACTTTGCGTTTAGGGCCAAAACGCTATATGTTACGGCCATTGCATCATACAAGTGCGAAGGAACGTGCTCAAATTTCAGGACATGCCGATCCGGCTAAAACTTACGGTAATCATCATGGTTGCCAGTACGGTGGCGTTGTTGCTGGTTTCGACCGGCTTGCTGACATACGATCAACGGACCATCCGTGGGACGATGGCGGGGGAGCTTTCGACATTGGCGAAAGTGATTGGCGACCGGAGTGAGGCGGCCCTGGAATTTAAAGATAGCAAGGTCGGCACGAACACCCTCAGCGCGCTCAAATATGAGCCGCACATCATTGGCGCCGCGTTATACGGCCCGTACGGGAATATTTTTGCGCAATTTGGCTCGCAGCAGATGCCGAGGCGAATCGGCATGCCGGCGCAACTGGATATTCCGGAATTCAGCAAGGACCGCCTGGAAGACTTCCACCAAATATTTTCTCCCGAAGACAAAAGCTTCCAAGGGACGTTGTATCTGGAATCCGATTTATCTGCAATCCATCAGCGGTTCCAACGTGACGCAGAAATTGTTCTGTTATTCACATTGGTATCGTTGGTGACCACGCTGTTTCTGGCCAATTGGCTGCAAGGGGTCATTTCCCGACCGATTCTTGCCCTCGCCCAAACGACGCGGACGATCGCCTCCGAGAAAAATTATTCCGCCCGGGCGACCAAACACGGCGCGGACGAAACCGGCCAACTGATAGACGATTTCAATGAAATGCTCGTCCAGCTCCAGCAGCGCGACGGCGAACTGCAAAAGGCGCGGGACGAATTGGAGGCGCGCGTGAAGGAACGCACGCAGGATTTGAGCGCGGAAATCGCCGAGCGCGAACGCACCGAGTCGGCGCTGCGCCAGCAATTTGTCCGCATCAGCCTGCTGAACCAGATCACCCACGCCATATCGGACCGCCAGGACACCGACAGCATCTTCCACGTGGTGCTGCGGGAATTGGAAGGCCATCTGGGACTGGACCTGGGTGTGGTGGCCTTATTTGATGCGAAGTTGCAAACACTGAATGTGACGGCGCTGCATATCAAAAACGGCGTGCCGGCCACGCAGTTCGATTTGCGCGACGGCAGTGTGCTGGCGCTGGCGGCAACAGACTTTGTGGCTTGCGAAAAAGGGCAGACGGTTTATCTATCGGACACGGTCAAAGCGTCCTCGGACTTCTCGGAAAAGCTGGCGGCACAGGGCTGGCGTTCGGTCGCCGCGGTGCCGATGATGGTGGAGGACAGGCTTTTTGGGGTGATCCTTTGCGCCCGGCTGAAGGACAATGGTTTCAGCAGCGGCGACTGCGAATTTCTGAGGATGTTGAGCGACCACGTGGCCCTGGCAGCGCGCCAGGCCAAATTGCACAGGGAGTTGGAAGACGCCTACAACGAATTACGCCAGACGCAGGCGACGGTCCTGAAACAGGAACGGCTAAAGGCGCTCGGGCAAATGGCCAGCGGCATCGCCCACGACGTCAACAACGCGCTGTCACCCATCGTCGGTTTTTCCGAATTATTGATCAAGGGCGATTTCGGGTTGAACCAAAAAGGAAAGAATTATCTGGGGTACATCGGCACCGCCGGCCATGACATTGCGCATATCATTGCGCGGCTGCGGGAATTTTACCGCAAGCAGGAAGACGAGGGACCGCTGCAGACGCTCAATCTCAACCAACTGGTCGAGCAGGTCGTGGACATGACGCGGCCGCGCTGGCGCGACATTCCGCAATCCAAGGGCGTCACGATTGAAGTTCAGACTGATCTCGCCCGGGACCTGCCGACGACGGCCGGCAACGAAAGCGAAATCCGCGAAGCCTTTACCAATCTGGTGCTCAACGCCGTGGATGCCATGCCCGAGGGGGGGAGAATTACGATGCGAACGGCTGTCAACGGGGAGAACGGCTCGAGGCAAATCCGGGTGGATGTGACCGACACAGGCACCGGGATGAGCGAAGAAACGCGCAAGCGGTGCCTGGAACCGTTTTTTTCCACCAAAGGCAAACGCGGCACGGGCCTGGGTTTGGCGATGGTGTATGGCGTGGTGCAACGCCACGAGGGAAACATCGAAATTGAAAGTGAACCGGGCAACGGAACGACTTTTCGCCTAACGTTTCCCGTGCGGGACAAATTGACCGTGAAGCCGGAAGAGGAGGATACCACCAACGCCGTGGAGCCGATGCGCATTCTTTGCATTGACGACGAGCCGTTACTGCGCGAGCTCGTCAAGGAAATGCTCGAACGCGACGGCCACCAGGTCGAAATGAGCGACAATGGACAGTCGGGCCTGGACCAATTCAGGGTGGCGCGGGAGCGCGGACGGCCGTTTGACGTAGTGATTACGGATTTGGGCATGCCCTATATGGACGGGCGGCAGGTTGCCAAAATTGTGAAAAGTGAATCGCCGGAAACACCGATTGTGATGCTTACCGGCTGGGGCGCGCTCATCAATGAAGACAGTGAAATGCCCGAGAACGTGGATGCGGTGCTCAGCAAACCCCCGCGCACGCGCGAACTCCGGGCGGCGTTGAGCCGGCTCCCGATGGCCCAGCGAGTGTGACCGCGGCCAACGGGCGGGCCGCATCCGGGTCGCGTTTCAATTCCATTGCCGTCCACTTGCATCCGATTCAGATTCATTTGGAGAATGTCCATTTCTTCCTTCTTCCCTCTTCCTTCTTCCTTCATTAACCTGCGGCCATGTTCAAGCCAGCCGATCTGTTTGATTTAAGCCAGACCGAACATGCGGGAGTTTTTGACAGTTGCGCGCATGCGTGGGACGCGCTGAAGAAAATCAAGGGTTACATCGCCGCCAACCTGAAACCGGAATTGCGGAACCAATGCGAAGGCCGCGCTTACATCGGCGAACAGGTTTTTATCGGCGAAGGCACCGTCGTAGAGGACGGCGTCATGATCAAAGGCCCGGCCATCATCGGGCGCAATTGCCAAATCCGCCACAACGCCTACCTCCGCGAAAACGTCGTGATTGGCGACGGCTGCGTGGTCGGCAACTCATCTGAAGTGAAGAACGCGCTCCTGTTCAACGGGGCGCAAGCGCCGCATTTCAATTACGTGGGCGATTCCATCCTGGGCCACAAAGCGCACCTGGGCGCGGGGGTAAAAATTTCCAATGTCAAAATGCTGTCCGGCAACGTGACGGTGGAGAAGGACGGGGCGCCGTTTGACACCGGCCTGCGCAAATTCGGGGCATTGGTCGGGGACGGGGCGGAAGTAGGCTGCAACGCCGTTTTGAATCCCGGCAGTATTATCGGACGGGGAGCGATTATTTACCCGAATGTATTCTGGCGCGGCATTTTGCCCGCCAACATGATTGCCAAGAACAAGGCCGAAATTGAAGTTGCGGTAAAACGGCCGAGGGACTAAACGCAAAGGCGCGGAAAAAATTCTCAATAACTCATCCGGTCCATCTTCACTTTGCCGCGGAAGATCCAATAGATGCAGGTGGTGTAGGCCAACACGACCGGAACGCCGATGCCCGCGATGATGAGCATGATGCCCAGCGTTTTTTGCGAAGACGCCGCGTTAATGATGGTCAGCGAATTTTCCGGATTTGGCTGGCTATAGACCATATAGGGATATTGATCAATGCCAAACAACGCCATCATCGTCAACATGGTGGCGCAGGACGAAAGGAAAGCGTACCAGTCGCGGCCGTGATAAAACTCGCGGGGGATGTTGGCGATGGCCAGCATGTTTGCGACGGCGATGCTGAACAGCCACGGATGGTCCTTCACCCGGGCGGCCATGTGCGGCACGTAAAGCAAGGTGACCATGGTGGTAATGGCGGCGCAAATGACAAAGAAAATGATCGCGTTCATGGCCCAGCGCCGGAGTTTGTCATGCAATTCGCCTTCGGTTTTCATCAAGCCGTATATCGCGCCGTGCATCATGAACAGCGCCACCGTCGTGACACCGAGCAAAATCGGATAGGGCGTGAGCAGGCCCAAAAAAGTGCCGGCGAACTCGCCGTTGGCATCAATCGGAATTCCCTGGGCGATGTTGCCCATGGCCACGCCGATGAGCAGGGCGGACACGATGCTGCCGGCGGCGAACCCGATGTCCCACATCTGCCGCCACCAGTGCATCGGCTGTTTGCTGCGGAACTCGATGGCGACGGCGCGGAAAATCAGCGCGAAAAGGAGGATGACGAAGGGGAGATAAAAGCCGGAGAACACGGTGGCATAGACGTCAGGAAAGGCGGCGAAGAGCGCGCCGCCGCCGGTAACGAGCCAGACCTCGTTGCCGTCCCAGACGGGGCCGATGGCGTTGAGCATCACGCGCCGTTCTTCGTCCTTTTTGGTGAACAGATGCAGGGCGCCAATGCCAAGGTCAAAGCCATCGAGGATGGCATAGCCGGCAAAGAGCACGCCGACCAAAATGAACCAGATGGTATTGAGATTGAAGGTCATGCGTGTTTGTGTTGAGTCAATTGATCGGGCAGGGCCAATTTTCCGGTCGGGATCAAATCCTCCTCGTGCGGGCCGTGCTGGATCTTATGGTTGAGCAAATAGATGAACACGGCGAACAACAGAAAATAAACGAAGGTGAACAAAATCAGCGAGGTGAGGACGGTGTTGGCTTTGACAATGGCCGAAAGGCCGGCGGGCGTCCGGAGGACGCCATAGACGATCCACGGCTGGCGTCCGACCTCGGCGGCGAACCAGCCGAGTTCGTTGGCGATTTCCGGGCCAAGCACGGAGAAAACCAAAATCCACAGGAGCCAGCGTTTTTGATAGAGAACTTTTCGCCATGAAAAAAAGGCGCCGAGCGCGGCGATCGCTATCAGGGTAAAACCGATTCCCACCATGCCATGGAAAAACAAGAAGCAGGATTCGACCGGCGGGCGGTCTTGCGGCGAAAAAGCGTCCAGGCCGGTGACGGTGGCATGAAAATCACTGTGGGCGAGAAAGCTTAAGAGATAGGGCGCTTGCAGTCCGACAACCTTTTGGTCCTCCTCATTGACATAGCCGAACAGGGTCAGCGGCGCGTTGGATTCCGTGGTGTAAAGCCCCTCGAAGGCCGCGAGTTTGGCGGGTTGATATTTGGCGACTTCCTTCCCGCTCAAATCGCCGCTGAACGCCTGGAGCAACGAAGCGATCAAACCCACGGTCAGCCCGATGCGCAGCGAGCGGCGGGCGAAATCCTCATATTTCCGCTTGAGTAAATAAAACGCGGACACGCTGACGACGAGAAAGGCGCCTGTCTGCCATGCGCCGCACAGGGTATGAAACAAGCGGTCGCCGGTGGAGGGACTCATCACCATGGCCCAAAAGTCGGTGATTTCCGCCCGGGCGTGCAGGCCCTGTCCCACAATATGATAGCCCGCCGGCGTCTGCATGAAGGAGTTCGCCACAATGATCCAAACGGCGCTGAAATGCGCTCCCAAACAAACCATGCAGGTAGAAAAGAAATGGACCTTGCGGCTGACTTTATCCCAGCCGAAAAGCAAAATCGCCAGAAAACCGGATTCGAGGAAAAATGCGAAGATGCCTTCAGCGGCGAGGGCGCTGCCAAAGACGTCGCCGACGAACCGCGAATAGGCCGCCCAATTGGTGCCGAACTCAAATTCCATGACGATGCCGGTGGCGACCCCGAGCGCGAAAGTGAGGGCGAAGACGTTAGTCCAGAACTTCGCCATTTGATGATAAACGGCGTTATTGGTCTTGAGCCATGCCCCTTCCATGATGACCAGCATCACACCGAGGCCAATGCTGAGTGGCGGATAGAGATAATGGAATCCGATGGTCAGCCCGAATTGGATGCGCGACAGCGTTAAGACATCCATACTCGACAAGCCTTGGGTGCCTTCGCGGAAAAGTCAATGCCAAACAATCTCAGTCGTTGATGCCCCAATGCGGCGCCGGGCGAAATTCCAAAATCTGCTTGAGCACCGGCGTGACGGTCTCGGCGCGTTGCTGGATTTCGTCGAAAGGCGGGGCGGAATGACCGGTGTCTTTCGGCAGACCGCCGCGGTTGGGGTTGGTGATTTTCTCCTCTTCCTCTGCCTTCCCTCTTTTTTGCAATCGAGCATTCATAACAATTCAGTTCGTTTGACCGCGTTACCTCAACTCCAGGTGTTTGGTTCAACATAGGCCTTTTTTTTTTGATTGCAACCGGGGGAATGAAAAAATTATTTTGACGAACCGGACGCCTGCGCTTCCGCCCGGCGCGTGGCAAAACCAATCAATTCCGCCGCCGACTTCAATTTCAGCTTGGCTTTGATGTTGGTGCGGTGAACGTCAATGGTTTTGACGCTCAAATGCAACTGTTCGGCAATGTCGCGGGAGCTTTTGCACTGTCCGATGAGCTGAAAAACTTCAAATTCGCGGTCGCTCAATTTTTCGAGCGATGAGTTTTCGGCGGCGGCGCGGCGGCCGGACATCGCCTCCAAAATGTCCGCCGAAATTCTTTCGCTGACATAAATTTTTCCATCGAGCACCTGCCGGATGGCGGCCATTAATTTCTGCGCGCCTTCCTGTTTCATGATGTAGCCGCGCCCGCCGGCGCGCAGGACGCGCTCGGCATACAGCGATTCGTCGTGCATGGAAATCACCAGGACCGGCAGATCCGGCTGGATGGCTTGAAAATCCTTGATCAACTCCAGTCCGTTTTTTCCGGGCAGCGAAATGTCGGCCAGCACCAGGTCGGGATGGGCGGAACGGATGGCGTCAATCGCCTCTTCGGCGTTGGCAGCCTCGCCGCACATCGCCAGGTCCGGCTCAGCGCCAATGAGTTGGGCCAGTCCCTGCCGCATCATCGGGTGGTCATCCACAATCAGGAGGCGTTTCTTTTTCCGGGAGGCGGGTTTTTTGCTCATAAATTCCTGTCGAAAGCGCAAGTGACGGTGGTGCCGGCCCCGATTCCGGAGCGCACATTCAGGGTGGCGCCCACCACACCCGCCCGGTATTTCATAATATGCATGCCCATGCCGCCGCTCCGGGCGGTGTCCGGTGAAAATCCGACGCCGTCGTCATTGATGCTCAAGATAATTTTGTCACCGTTGGAGTTCAGGAAAATCCCCACGCGACCGGCTTTGCCATTCTTGACGGCGTTGTTGATGGCCTCCTGGACGATGCGGTACAAGTGGGTGGCGGCCACGTGGTCCCGGATCAAAACCGTCGTTGCCGGCTCGAACCGGCATTCAATATGAAATAATTTTTCCGCATTGGCGGCCAATTCATGGAGGGCCGATACGAATCCGTTCAATTCCAGCTCCACCGGTGAAAGCCCGCGCGCGAGCTTTCGGGTGTGTTCGATGGCGTCGCGGATGTGCAGGGCGATTTCCCCGACCTGTTTCGATTCCGGCTTCGAGATCGGTTCCAGTTTCCGTTGCAGCACCTGGCACATCAGTTGGATGCCGGCGAGTTCCTGGCATAAGCCGTCGTGCAAATCCTGGCCGATGCGTTGCTGTTCGCGGTTGCTGATTTCGATAATTTCCCTTTCCAACCGTTTGCGGTCCGAAATGTCACGCGCCACTTTGGAGGCACCGATGATCCTGCCGTCCGCGTCACGAATGGGTGAAACCGTGACCGAAATATCAATCATCCTGCCGTCCTTGCGCCGCCGCACCGTTTCATAATGGTCCACCGACTCGCCGCGGCGAATTTTGGCCAGAATCTGCGGCTCCTCGTCCTGGCGCTCGACCGGGATCAAGATGGAAATCGGCTTGCCGATCATTTCCTCGCGCGAATATCCGAAGACCAGTTCGGCGCCGTGGTTCCAACTCGTGACCAGGCCATCCAGGGTTTTGCCGATGATGGCGTCGTCCGAAGATTCGACGAGCGCGGCGTAATGGGCGAGCGACTTTTCCGCGGCCTTGCGCGCGGTGATATCGCGCACAAATCCGGCGAACATTCGTCGGTTGGCGAGGCGCATTTCGCTGACGGACAGGTCCATGGGAAAGACGGCGCCATCCTTGCGTTGCCCCATGACTTCGCGGCCGATGCCGATGATTTTGGCGCGGCCCGTCTCCTGATAGTGTTTAAGATACCCGTCGTGCTCACGACGGAAGGGTTGGGGCATGAGCATTTTGACGTTTTTTCCAATGGCTTCCTCCGCGTGATAGCCGAAGATCGTTTCCGCGGCGGGATTGAATGATTCGATGGCGCCGCGTTCGTCAATGGTGATGATCCCTTCGACGGCGGTTTCCAAAATGGCGCGCAACCGCTCGGCGCTGTCGCCCAGCGCCGCGGTCTGCTTGAATTCCTGTTCGGCAATCATCATGGCCTTTTGCTGCAAATTCCGGACGAGATCCACCAATTGGCCGCGTGACAATTTGGAGTAGTCATTCATTGCCGCGAGGATAACAAAATCCGGCGCGGCGACACCTCCATTTTTGGCCCGCGATCAGGCGCGCATCAACTGATTGCGGTATTCGGTCGGCGATTGGCCGAGGATGCGCTTGAAAATGCGGTTAAAATGGGTCAGGGATTGAAAGCCGACTTCGTAAGCGATTTCACTGACGCGCAAATTGGGATTGAGGAGGAGATTTCTCGCCCGCTCGGTGCGCACGCGCGAGAGATAATCGGTGAAGTTGATCCCGGTCGAACGCTTGAAAATCTTGCAAAAATAGAACTTGCTGGTGTGGACGGATCGGGCGACTTGCTCGAGCGACAGGTCCTCGGTTTGGTGATCGTTGATGAATTGTTTGGCGCGGGTAATGACCGGCGGCTCGGCGTTCTGCTCCCGGACGATGATTTGATTGCTGACCATGGAAAGATGCTCGGCAAAGATGGAAAGCAATTTGACGATGGAAGCGTGCTCCTTCGAGGACAAGACGCGCGTGTTAAAATAGGCTTTGCGCAATTCCGCGGCGTCGGTTTCCAAGCCCCAGTCGGCGAGCAGCCTGGCGGTGCGATTGAATTGCGATTCGGTGGGCTTCCTGCAAAACGCCTGGCCGGTGGTGAGAAATCCGATTAACTGGTCACCCATGCGAACGGGGATGGCGATGTCGGACAAACCGGCGGGGCAGGTGACGGTTTGGGGATGGTCGCCGGCGGTGTCGGAAAGCTGCTGTTGCACCTGGAGACAGGCGGCGCAGGCGCGGCTTTTTTGGGCGAGCATGGCGCAGAAGGGGTTCTCGAAGCGCTTACCGTGGTGGGGGAGTTGCCAGGATTCGACCGACCGCAAGGCCACGGGCAATCCGGTGGCTTCACTGAAAGCCCGTTCATAATCGTGGTAGATTTTCGAACCGACCAGGACATCAATCAAATGTTTTGCCATAATTTTTCAGCGCTCACTTTCTACTCGCACAAGCATTAATTGCTGTGTCGAGAGCAAAATAAGAGAAACCTGGGCAACGCACAATTGGGAGTGCGCCTGATTGTGTCTGGGAGACAGCAACTATATGCCCTAAGAAAATTTCTTATTGTTGTATAAGAATCCCACTAAGCAAAGAGCTCCGCGGATCCAGGCGGCGACAATAGAGCATGTTTTTGGGCGGACAACTGGCGGCGCGCGGCCTGCAAACGTTCGACGATGACCTGATTCATCCGCTTCATGAGTTCATAGCCAAGCTCATGGTCGTTTTCACATTGATCGCGCAGCCGGGTGCCATAGAAAAAGATGGCGCGGACGTTCGAGGCGGCGCGGGCGGTGAAGTGCCAATAATAGGGTGGAAACAGCCAGGACCAGCCGACCACGCCGCCGGCGCCCACGGCTTCAATCAGCACGGGTTCATGTTCGGGGTCGGTCGGGGATTCCAGAATCACCTGGCCGCCGCGGATCAAGTAGAAACGGTTGGCGGGTTCGCCTTCGTTGAAAATCACGTCGTCGGCCTTGAATTCCATCGGCAGGGCGTCGTCCGCGAGGACCTCCAAGTGCCGCAGGGCCACTCCCCGGAGGAACGGCTGGGCCGCCAAAGTTTCGACGCTGATGGGCATAAAACTCAATCGTGTTTGTGAAACTCAAGGTTTCGTTCCAAGCTGCCGCGGACCGGCGTTAAAACACTTCCGTGGGCAGCCCGCTGATTTCGCGCACCCGGCGCGCGATCAACGAGAGCACTTTCAAAGGCAAATGCCGGCAGCCCGAACGGGCGGTCGGCCGGGTGGCCGAATAAATCTGGACGAGCGGAATCTGCGCGCCGGCTTGTTTCAAGTGGCGCAATCGCATCGCATATTGGTCTATGTCCCCCGCGGCCGGTTCTTCATCATGGAGAAGCGGGAAGAGGCTCTGAATAATCACCGGGCGTTGCCGCGCGACGAGGAGGATGTTGTCCAAAATTTTTTCGAGCTTGCAGCCGTGGGGACGATTGACGGAGTTCATCTGAAGTTGCGACCCGGCATCCAATTTGGCCCAAATTTCATCCTGGTGCGTAAAGAGTTTGAGTCCTTCCAAGACCTGCGGCGTGTCGAGGCCGGCGGCATTGGTGATCAAGACGATTTTAAAGAAGGGAAAATACGACAAAGCCCGAACATGAATGACCTCGCGGACGACGTCGAGAAATTGCCCGCACAAGGTCGGCTCGCCGTCGCCGCTCAAGGCCACATGCCGCAATTGCAACAGATCCGGCGGCAGATGGCGATAGTAATGGATTTTTTTCAATTCGCCGGAGTGCGCCAACTCCAGCGTCCGTTGCAATTCTCCGGTGATGACGGCCAGGTCCAAATCCTTTTCCAGGGACGGGGCGACGCGGTTGACTTCGCAGTACTCGCAATCAAAATTGCAGAGTTTGTCGGGATTCATATTAACGCCGATGGACAAGCCGCGGGCGCGCGACGAAATGACGGCATAAACGAACCGGTTTCCCAGGAACTGGCGCGGGCAGCCGAAGGCCGAGCCCGAAAGATTCGCGCAAGAATCCAGGGTCTGTTTCGACTTTTGCGTATCACCGACTGTAGTCACAAGACGACAATGACCCAATCGTCCGGCATCGGCTTTGCGGTTATTGCCGGATGCAGGTCTTTTATTGCCCAAACCCGCGATTTCGGCAATTTTTTGTCTTTGGCCGGCCAAGGAATGCTGTAAGTTATTTTCAGGCCAAAACTTATAACTTCAGGCTGGCTAATCGGTGGCGGCGTCTAGCCAGCGGACGGAAATCATTGAACGGGTATTTACTTTGCCATGACTGCCGACAATACTCCCAACATCTCACGATAATGAAAAATTTGTTCGCGCTGATTATTGTCCTCGTTTTTTTCGCGGGCTTTTGCCGGGGGCAGGCGGCCGGTTGGGTCGGCACGTGGGGTTGCGCGCCGCAATTGGTGGAACCCCGAAATATGCCGCCAGCGCCGGGCCTGGCGGACAATACATTGCGGCAGGTTGTGCAGGTATCCATCGGCGGAACCAAATTGCGCGTGAAATTTTCAAATGTCTTCGGCAAAAGCACGATAATCCTGGCTTCCGCGCAAATCGCTTTGTCAACGGGTGGAAGCGCCATCCAAACAAACACGGACACCCAATTGACATTTAACGGCGGTCCCACGGTGGCCATTCCGGCAGGTGAATCGGCATGGTCGGACCCATTCAATTTCAACCTGCCGCCCTTGACGGATGTCGCGGTGACGACTTGTTTTGGCGACATGTCGGCGGCTGTCACCGGGCATCCCGGCTCCCGTACCACTTCTTATCTGCAACCCGGCGATGCCGTCATTGCCGCGGATTTGCCGAACGCGGTCACGATGGCGCATTGGTATATCTTAAATACGATTGACGTGCAGTCAGCCAATGCCGGCGGCGCCGTGGTCGTTCTCGGCGATTCCATCACGGACGGGCGCGGTTCGGGCACGGACAAGAACGACCGCTGGCCGGACGATTTGGAGCGGCGATTGCAAGCGGACCCGGACACGGCCAACGTGGCCATGTTGAACATGGGGATCGGCGGAAACTGTGTGCTGCGCGGCGGCCTGGGACCGACGGCGCTGTCGCGTTTCGACCGCGATGTGCTTTCGCAGAGCGACGCTCACTGGTTGATTGTGTTTGAAGGCGTCAATGACATTGGCGGCAGCCGCAACGCCTCGGTGGCGACGAACCTGATCGCCGCTTTCGGAAAATTCATCACGCAAGCTCATGGGCGGCATATTCGTGTCTATGGCGCCACGATCACGCCGTTCGGCGGCTCATTCTATGACAGGCCGATGAATGAAACGGCGCGGGAGACTGTCAATGATTGGATCCGCCATAGCGGCGCATTTGACGGGGTGATTGATTTTGACGCGGCGATACGCGATCCGGAAAATCCGACACATTTGCTGCCGGCGGGTGATAGCGGCGATCATTTGCATCCCGACGAAAAGGGCTATCAAATCATGGCGGAGGCCGTTGATTTGAAGTTGTTTCAGCGGTTTTAACTAAAAAGAGAAAAGGCATTATACATTTGAGCAGCGAAAATCCGGCAAAGCGTCAACACTTCAATCTCCACCCCATTAACGAAAGAAACTTAATTAAATGCATCGTCGCGATTTTTGCAAAGTGATGGCCGCAGGGGCCGGCCTGGCCTCGTTTCCGCTGGCGTCCCTGGCGCGGCCCGCGGGAAGTCCAGCGAGCGCGCCCGCCGGTTCGGCCACCAGTTTTCCCGCATCGGATTGGAACGCCGTCAAGAATGAAGGCTGGGGCACGCAACACGCCGCGGCCGGGCCGGGCACGTGGGACGGAGTGCCTCTGCAATCGCCGTCCATTCCGGGATTGGCGGGAGAAGGCCCATACAAGCCGGACTGGGATTCGATGTTGAATTACGAAACTCCCGAATGGTATCAAGACGCCAAGTTCGGCATTTGGGCGCATTGGAGTCCTCAGTGTGTGCCGGAAGACAGTGATTGGTATGCGCGCAACATGTATATTCAAGGCCAGGCGCAATACGAAAATCAATTGCGTCGCTACGGGCATCCCTCGACCTTCGGTTACAAGGACCTGTGCGCTCAATGGACGCTGCTAAACTGGGAACCGGAGGCGATGATGGAAAGTTACCAGCGGGCGGGCGCCCGGTTTTTTCTGGCCCTCGCCAACCATCATGATGGCTTTGACACCTGGAATTCCAAATACCACGTCTGGAACGCGCAAAGTATCGGTCCGCACCGCGACGTCATCGGTGAGTGGGCGGCGGCGGCGCGCGGACAGGGGCTGCGATTCGGCGTGTCGGTTCACGCGGCGCGGAACTGGTGGTGGTTCCAAGTCGCTCATTTGTGCGACAATGCCGGTCCGCTGGCTGGCGCGCCCTATGACGGCCACCTGACACTCAAGCAGGGCAAGGGGCAGTGGTGGCAGGGTTACGATCCGCAACAACTGTATTGCCGCAAACATGGCATTCACGAAAACCCTGACGAAGCTTATGTACGCAATTTTTACGACCGCGTCCGCGACCTGGTGGACCAGCACGACCCGGACCTCCTTTATTTCGACAACGACATGCTTCCGCTGGGCTGGGCGGGCATGAATCTAGGAGCTTATTTTTACAATCATAACCTCCAAACCCGGGGCGCGAACATGGAAGCCGTGTTAAACGTCAAACATGTGCCGGACGAGCTGGCCAAGGCGGTGGTGGCCGATTATGAGCGCGGGGTGACCAATCGCATCATGCCGTATCCCTGGCAGTCCGAAACCTGCATCGGCGACTGGCATTACAATCGGGCGCGTTTTTTGAACCATTCCTATATGAAGCCCGCTCAGGTCATCCGTTGGATGGTGGATGCCGTCAGCAAGAACGGCACGTTTATTCTCAACATCCCCGGGAAGCCGGACGGCACCAACGACGCCGATGAAATTGGCATCCTGGAAACCATTGGGAGCTGGATGCAAGTCAATGGCCAGGGCATCTACGCCACGCGCCCGTGGAACGTCTATGGCGAGGGCGCGCACGAGGCGAAAGCCGGGGCCTTTGCCGGTCGCAGCACCAGCCAATTGGATGCCCGGGACATCCGTTTCACCCGGAACAAACAAGGCGACGTGGTGTATGCCATCCAACTCGGCTGGCCGACGGATGCGGTGCGGATCAAGTCATTCGGCAAATCCGCCAACCTGCTCGACAAGCCCATCCAAAATGTTGAGCTGCTCGGCAGCCCCGAAAAGCTCAAATGGTCGCTGGCCGACGACGGGCTGGTCATCGAGGTCCCCCAAAGCAAACCCAGTGACATCGCCATCGTTTATAAAATCAGCACCTAAAAAATCAAAGCGGGTTGGATTTGCGCGCCTCTTGCCCAAGGGCCAAAATCCGCTATACCTAGAGGAAATGAAGTTCCAATGGCTCAAGGTGGTAACGGCGTTATTTTTGTCCGCAGTTGTCGCTGACGACGGCATTCCGCATTTGGAGGTTGCCGGACGGCGGCTGAACGGCGATGAAAGCCATCAAGGCAGGCACGTGCGATTGCCGCCGGAAACGTTTGGCATCCAGCGTGTGAAACTCCACGCCTACCATTAACACGCGAATCACATGAACCGTCCATTGGCTTTTCTCCTGGCAATTTTATTTTGCCTCGCCGCGAATCCATTGCGCGCCGCCGACACGATTACGCTCGCGGGTGACTGGCGGTTTGCGCTCGACCGAAATGACGCCGGCACGAACGAGGATTGGTTCGCAAAAGATTTGCCGGATAAAATCAAACTGCCTGGCATTCTCGAAGCGCAGGGTTACGGCGATGAAATCAGCATCCATACGCCCTGGGTATTGTCGCTCTACGACCATTTCTGGTACTTGCGGGCGGATTACGCGGCTTATACGAACGCGGGCCATGTGAAAGTGCCCTTTCTCTGCCAGCCGCCGCGGCATTACCTGGGCGCGGCATGGTATCAGCGCGACATCGAGATTCCGCCGGACTGGCAGGGCAAACACGTCACGTTATTTCTGGAACGGCCTCACTGGAAATCCACCGTCTGGCTGGACGACCGGGAAATCGGCTCGGACATCAGCCTTTGCGCGCCGCACGAATATGATTTTGGCATTGTGCCGCCGGGCACGCACCGGTTGACCATCCGCGTGGATAACCGGATGATTCTGCCATACCGCCTGGACGCTCACAGCGTTTCCGATTCATTGGATGACGCCTGGAATGGCATTGTGGGCAGGATTGAATTGCGCGCGACGGCACCCGTCTGGGTGGATGGCGTGCAAATTTTTCCGAATGCCCAAAGGAAATCTTTTGAAATGCGCGCGCTCCTGCATTTTCCAACCAATCAATCCGCGGCGGGAACGATAACTTATTTCGTGGACCCCGCCGGACCGAGCCCGGCCCTGGGTTTTACGCCGTTCGGCACAAATTTCAGTTCGACCGCGCCGGAGACCCGTACTGTCATTCCATTGGACGAAACATTCACGCTGGGAGATCGGGCGAAGCTCTGGGACGAATTCTCGCCCAGGCTTTACCGTCTGCGCATCCACGTGACCGGCGAAATCGGCGGCCGGCCTTTCGAGGAAGACACCGCCAACATTTTCGGCTTGCGCGATTTTCATGCCCAGGGAAACGAGTTCATTCTCAACGGCCATCCGATTTATTTTCGCGGCACGCATTTCGGGGGCGATTTTCCGCTCACCGGTTACCCGGCGACTGATATCGAATCGTGGAAGAAAATTTTCCTCACCTGCAGGAGTTACGGTTTGAATCACGTGCGGTTTCATTCGTGGTGTCCGCCCGAGGCGGCGTTTGAGGCGGCTGATGAGCTGGGATTTTATCTGCAAGTGGAGTGCGGCATGTGGAATTCGTTCACCCCGGGCGGAGAAATGGAAAAGATGTTGTATGCCGAGACGGAGCGCATCCTCCACGCCTTCGGGAATCATCCGTCGCTGATGTTGATATCGGCGAGCAACGAGGCCTCCGGCCACTGGAAGGAGGTGCTGCCCGAGTGGGTGAAACATTTTCGCGCGGAAGACCCGCGGCATCTCTATACCCCGGACACGGGTTGGACGGTCATTGATTCGCCCACCCAATCCCTCAACGGCGGCGCGGATTATCTCGTGACGAGCCACATCGGCTTCGGCCGCTTGCGCGGGGAGCCGGGCTGGTTCGGGCATGATTATGCCGATGCGCTTGTTGGCATCAACGTGCCGGTCATTGCCCATGAGGTCGGTCAATGGTGCGCCTATCCCAATTTTGATGTCATTCAAAAATTCACGGGTTTTATGCAACCGGGAAATTTTGAAATTTTTCGGGACTCAGCCGCGGACCACGGCGTGCTTGGAGAGGACAAAAATTTCGCCTGGGCCTCGGGCCGTTTCCAACAGGAATGTTACAAGGAGGAAGTCGAGGCCAATCTGCGCACGCCCGGCCTGGACGGATTCCAATTGCTGGACCTGCATGATTACACGGGCCAGGGCACGGCGCTCGTCGGCACGCTGGACCCCTTTTGGCAAACCAAAGGATACACCACTCCGGAGGAGTTCAAAAAATTCTGCAATTCCGTGGTCCCGCTGGCCTGGTTGACCCGGCGCGTGTTCACCACGGACCAAAAACTTGCCGCAGACATTGGTGTGGCGAATTTTGGGGCCGAAACGCTTGGCAATGCCGTGGTTCGTTGGGACGTTTTGGATGCGAACGGAAAGCGGGTTGGTTCCTGTTCGACAAATTCCATCCGGAACATCCCGGTCGGATTCAAGGGCAAATGCCTGAGTTTGAGCCTGGACCTGAGCCGATTGCCCGCGCCCGCGCAATACAAACTGGTCGCTCGCGTTGATTCCCCGGACGGTCATTATGAGAATGACTGGAATTTCTGGCTTTATCCGGCGCAGATTTCCGACGCGGTTCCGACCAATGTTCTCGTGACCCATTCGTGGGCAGCGGCGGAGAATGCCCTTGCGGCGGGCGGAAATGTTTTATTTTTGCCGCGCAACGCGGATTTGGATTGGGAAAGCCCACCGCTCGCGCGAGTGCCCATCTTCTGGAACGCCTTGATGGGTCCGACTTGGAGCCGGATGCTCGGCTTGTGGTGCGACACCAACCATCCCGCCCTGGCGGAATTCCCGACGCAACCCAATTGCGACTGGCAATGGACCGAACTTCTGCGCAATACCCGCGCGGTGAACCTCGACAAATTGCCCGGACCGTTGCGGCCCATCGTCTGGGCGATAGACGATTGGAACCGGAATTACAAGCTCGGTTTGATTTTTCAAGCCAAAGTGGGCGCGGGCAAATTGATGGTCTGCGCGGTTGATTTGGAGAATAATCCAAGCCCGGTGGCGCAGCAATTGCGCCGCTCGCTGCTGGACTACATGGGCGGCGAAAAATTCCAACCGCAAGCGGAAATCTCCATGAATGAGTTTGAGAGTTTGCACTTCGACACGCGCATCATGCGGAAATTGGGCGCGACGGCCACATTGGATGGCGCTCCGGCGGATGCGCTGGTGGACGGTGATCCGAACACCTTTTCGTCAACTGCGGACGTGCGCGGCAATGGTCCGGGGTTTCCGCACGTCATTGCCATCAACTTCCCAAAGCCAATCGTCATGAGCGGATTGGTGGTGATGCCGCGGCAGAACCAGCGCGAGCACCAGGGCGATATTCGCGACTACCGGCTTGAAAGCAGCGACGATGGAACGAACTGGGTGGAAATCACCCGCGGCCAATTGGCTTCCACGTTTGACGAACAAAGGATTTTGTTCGGGAAAACGGTAACGGCGAAGGACCTGCGCCTCACGGCCACTTCAGGATTTGGGACGGACCACTCCACAGCGCTGGCGGACCTGGCGGTCATCTACGCCGGGCCGGAATTTCTGGACAACAATACCGGGAATATTGATTACAAGAATGTCCGAACGGCTTCGCCGGAAATTGACACGGGCGGGACACCGCAGCGGTAAACGCAGATGAAAGAACCTCTGGCACGGGAATGGGGGACAGCGGAATGGCTTGTGGGAAGGCCCACTCGCAGCGCCGCAGGTCCCTATTGCGTCGGGTCCCGCAAACATGGCACGTCCATGGCCCTCAAGCAAATAGGATCGCCCTACTTCGGATCCGCGGTCGCAGGCGGATCCACAAGCCCTGTTCCCTGCACGTTGTTTTGAGTGAGGAAAGGACCGTGATAGTCGGTGATGTGTATCTGGCTTAATACCACATCTTTCATATTGGCCATGTCCAACGCTCTCCCACAGGTGCCCTGGACACCCGCCAGGGTAAAGCCGTCAATCGGTTGCGCTGGCGGAATGTCCCGGGCTTTCAAAAGCCACGCCACGTTGTCCACGCGAATGTGCTTGAAGGAAATTCCGGCCAGTTGAGTCCATTCCGCCGGGTCGCCCGTGACAGGATCTCTCGCCTGGATGCCCTTGTCCAGCAGGTCAATGTCCAAAAACGTCGGGGAATTGCGGATGGTCAGATTTTTTCCGATAAAATTTTTGACACATCCGCCGCGCCCGTCGCGGCTTTTCAAAAAGATTCCGTTTTGTCCGCCGGAGATTATGCAATTTTCCACGAGGGTATTATCAATGCTGCCGGACAGCTCCGAGCCGATGCCCAGCCCGGCAAAAATGCTGCTGACCAATGTGCAATTTTTGATGGTTACATTCTCGGTGGGGCGATCCATGCGGGCCGCGGATTCGCCGCGCCCGGATTTCAGCGAAATGGCGTCGTCACCGGTATGAATATCGCAGTGGTCAATCAGCACGTTGCGGCAGGAATCCACGTCTATCCCGTCCCCATTCACCTGGGTTGAGCGGATGGTCAGGTTCCTGATAACCACATTTTGGCAGAACAACGGATGAATGGACCAAAGGCGCTGGTAATGGGTGGTGAAATCTTCGAGGATGGCATTGGTGCAGCCAGTCAGCTCAATCAGCACCGGCCCGCGCGGATTACGGAGGCGGCCGATATCCACCGGCGGACCGGTAATGGAGCCGTCGCCCTCGATGGTAATATGGCTGGCGTTTTCGGCGGAAATAAGCGCGCGATGTCCCTGGACAAATTCGCCTTCGAACCGAACCTTCACAATTGGATAATCGGCGATATTCGGGCTGGCAATCAAGTTGGCCTTGTTTTCCAGCCGCAAAATCGTGTGACCCCCCATAACCACGCTGCCGATCAAGTATTGCCCCGCCGGCACCAATACGGTTCCTCCGCGGGCGGCGGCGCAAGCGTCGAGCGCTTTTTGAAAGGCGGCGGTGTCCAGGTTCGTTCCGTCGCCGACAGCGCCAAAGTCACGGACGTTGAAGGTTTTGGCCTCAACAACGGCGGAGAAGGGGAGTTGCGTCAAGCATAAAGCCAGCGCAAAAACAAAGAGATTCAGGCGATTCATCGTCTCAATTTCGCAATCAAGCACCCGATTGTCTATCGCCACAATGGGTGATGTCGGAAAAAACATGGGCAGCTTCCACGGCTTTTTTGGCGCGCATTGAGACCATGAACGTGCGAAAGGCTCCGTTAAGCGCGATAGCGTCGTGGAGTGCGGTGGATGGCGGGGAATGGGGCTGACACCGCTCTCGAGCTGGGATCCCCTTCCGCATTTCAATCCGCAACCCCCCTTGCCACCCTGCCGGGATGCCTTGGGCTGGTCACGATTCCCATGGAAATGACCAAGGTCGTCCAAGGTTCGACAACTGGCAAAACGACCATCACCTTCGACGCCCCGGCGATTTATGACACGAATGCCCTTTCAGCCATTCAAAGCCTCGCCATCTGGCCAGAAAAGCAGACGCAACAAGCCGGTTTGGTAAGATATGGCGATTTCTTCGGATTGCGCTGGCATACATGTCACAAGGGAGAAACGAAACACTTGCTGGATTGACCAGTGATGATCAATGAACGATGGAACGGCTGCCCCAATCCAAACTGTTTCATCAACACGCACACCCTAAAGTCCGTCTGCGTCCGCAGCCACGCTGTTGTCAACAAGCTGGATGCAGCGAGTAATCTCATCCTGGCGTATCAATACGATGATGACAACCGGCTGACAAACCGCTGGAGCGCAGCCAAAGGCGCGACCACTTACAAATATGATGCGGCGGCCAATTTGACGAATGTCGTTTACCCCGTCAGCCCGCAAATTTCGTTACATTATGACGCTATGAACCGCCTTACCAACATGGTTGACGCCGTGGGGACGACGGTTTATAGTTACGACGCTGTTGGCCAGCTTTTGAGCGAAGGCGGCCTGTGGCCGGAGGATGTCGTGAGTTATTCTTACAACAATCGTTTGCGGACTGGATTGACCATCCAGGCGGCCAACGCCTCACCGTGGATGCAGGATTACGGTTATGATTCGGCGCGACGGTTGACCAGTGTCTCGTCTCCGGCCGGCGCCTTCGGTTACGTTTATGACCCGGTGAAGCTGCAGCGCGTTGACGAATTGATGCTCCCTGATGGCGCTTATATCACCAACACCTTTGACAGCGTTGCGCGACTACTAGGTACGGCGATGGATA
>DATJSQ010000021.1:0-9767 GCA_035503995.1 Verrucomicrobiia bacterium
CCGCATGCCGCCAACCTCCCTGTCATGTTAAGCGTGCTTCATGTCAAGACCGCTCAGTGGATTAACAAGCTTGACCGTGCGTCCGGCCGGCAGGTTTGGTTCAATTTCCGGGAGACGCGGCTTACCTACCAAAGGTCCTATCTGGCGCGCTTGAATTATGTTCACCAAAACCCGGTGAAACACGGCCTGGCGCCGGTTGCCAGCCAGTATCCGTGGTGTTCGGCCCGATGGTTTGAAGGCGCGGCTTCAGTGGCAATGGTGAAGTCGGTTTACCGTTTCAAGATTAATCGGTTGCAGGTGGCGGATGATTTCGAGCCGGTGCTGCAATGATGACGCCCCGCGCAGTCGCTTTGCGTCTTGGAGTGCGGCGGTCCTCCACCGCTTTGCGTTCGCAGATGAACTGGACTTGGAAATCATTCAGCGTTCCTTTCGGGAATGCGTCCCTTTCAAAGCGCCAGGGGACTGGCGCACTCCACAAGCTGGCGCAAAGTATTCAGCGGACCTTGATTGACACGAATTCGTCTGACATTGGGGACGTGGCTTGTTACAATTTTGTCCGGGAATGCAATTCATCCGCGACATTTACGCCGCCAAATTATCGGCCAAACGGCCGGTTGTTTCGTTTGAATTTTTCCCGCCTAAAACCGATGAGGGCGTGCGCAATCTTCTCGACAAGCACATTCCGGCGCTTTCCAAAGCCGGACCGGATTATTGTTCGGTCACCTACGGCGCGGGTGGCGCCACGCGCGACAAAACCCTGGCGATTGTGGACTCCATCCAGCGGCAACACGGCCTCACCGCCCTTGCCCACCTCACCTGTGTAAGCCACACCCGCGAGGAAGTGCGCGGCGTCCTCGACAAAATCCGCGCGCTCGGCTGCAAAAACATCCTCGCGTTGCGGGGCGATCCGCCCGGAGGCGGCGATTTTCGAAAAACGCCGGACGGATTTGAATTTGCCTGGGAGCTGGTAAAATTTGTACGTGAACAGAATGGATTCTCCATCGGCGTGGCCGGTTTCCCCGAAGGCCACATCGCCAACAAGATCGGCAAGCACGATGACTGGCGCCATTTGCGGGAAAAAATCGCCGCCGGCGCGGATTTTGTCCTGACGCAATTGTTTTTCGACAACGCGGATTTCCACGAATTCCGCGATTACGTGGCCGGACGCCTGGGGGCGGGCGTGCCGCTCGTTCCGGGGGTGGTGGCCATCTTGAGCGCGGCGCAGATCACGCGGTTCACGCAGCTTTGCGGCGCGAAAATTCCGCCGCCGTTGCGGGCAAAATTGGACGAATTGGCGGACGACGACGAGGGGGCGACGGAGTTCGGGATCGAATACGCCACCCGACAGTGCGAGGATTTGTTGCGGGCCGGGGTTCCCGGCCTGCATTTCTATACGTTGAACAAGTCTTATTCAACGTTGCGAATCCTGAAAAATCTGGGATTGGCATGACTAAAACAAATTATTGGCCAGGATGCCCAGCACACTGAGGGGGCCTTCATCCTCCATGCTGTCGGCGGCAGT
This sequence comes from Verrucomicrobiia bacterium, assembly GCA_035503995.1. Taxonomy (GTDB): domain Bacteria; phylum Verrucomicrobiota; class Verrucomicrobiia; order Limisphaerales; family UBA11358; genus UBA11358. The sequence goes on from DATJSQ010000021.1 coordinate 1,523, forward strand.
ATCCAGTTTTTGGAGCGAGAGTTTGGCGTTCTTGTAAAAATCCTGGTCATTGACGAGTTTGCCAACCGTGCCCTGCCCCCCGTTGATTTTGAGGAGGATTTGGTCAAGGTTGGTCATCGAAGCGGTCGTCGAATTGTAGAGGGTGTCGTCGGTAATCAGCTTGCCGATGGTGCCCTGTCCGTTGGTGATGCCGCTGATGATGACGCGCGCCTGCGCGACGTCGGTTTGGAGATTGCTCACGGTATCGAGCGCGGAATTATACAGCGTCTGGTCGTAGATCATTTTTCCGACGGTGCCTTGGCCGCTGGCGATCTGGGCGGTGATGTTTTCGATGTTGGTGATGGTGCCGCCCAGGTTGCCGCTGTTTTGTTTCACGAAGTCCATCAGCGGCCCGATGAGGTCCTGAATGCTCTGGCCGCTGAAACTGCGGCCGAAGTTTTCAATTCCGGTGGCGGCATCATTGAGTTTGGCCATGACGGCATTGAGGTCGGGCTGCTCGACGGAGGCGAGGACCGTGCCATCCACCGCGCGAGGCGCCCCCACGCTGCCGAAACCAATGTCAACATAGTTTTGCCCCATCAGGCCGGTAAATTTGACCGTCGCGATACTGTCCGTTTTCACCGGTTCATCATTGTGGATTTTCATCGTCACCCGGACCTTGTTGTTGGTGCTTTCAATTCCGATCGTGTCAACCTTTCCAATTTCGACGCCCGCCATTTTGACACTATCGCCAACTTTCAGGTCCTGGACGGAGTTGAACAGCGCGCTGACGTGGTAGCCGCCTTGAAATAGTTCGACGCCGCCCAGCGTTTCCACGATGACGACCGCCGCGATGATGACCAGGGCCACAAAAAAGCCCAGCCGGGTTTCGAGTGAATTTTTCATAAGCTCATTTCGTGTGATGTTTGAATTCCGCGTTTAAAAATTTTTGGACGAGCGGATCGTTGAAATTTTTAATTTCTTCCGGCGTCCCGATTTTGAGGATTCGCCCCTCCGCGATGACGGCGATGCGGTTGCCGATGCCGAAAGCCAGGTCGCGGTCGTGCGACACGACGAGGGAGGTGACGCGGGTGCGTTCCTGCAATTTTAAAATTTCGTTCCCGACGACGACGGAGGAAATGGGGTCCAATTCGCTTGTCGGTTCATCATAAAGGATCAACTGAGGTTCCACCACGAGGGCGCGGGCGATGGCGACGCGTTTTTTCATGCCGCCGGAAAGTTCGCCGGGCATTTTATTGGCGGCATCCGCCAAGCCGACATCGGTCAGCCTTTCCGAGACGGTTTTTTCGATTTCGTCCGGGGATTTGAGGCGGTGCTCGCTCAAGTAAAGGCCGACATTTTCGCCGACGGTGAGGGAATTCAAGAGGGCGCCGGATTGGAAGACCATGGCCGTACGGTATTTGGCGGGAATTTCCTCTGATTGGACCGGTTCCCCGTTGATGCGGATTTCACCCGCATCGGGTGATTCGAGGCCGATGAGATGCTTGAGCAGAACGCTTTTACCGCTGCCGCTGGGTCCCATGATGACAAAAATTTCACCCGCCCTGACGTCGAAATCAATGCCCTTGAGGACTTCCTGGCCGTCGAAACTTTTGCGCAGGCCGCGGACTTGCAGGGTCACCCCGGAATGGTTGTTGGCTGCGTTCATTTCAACAGGATTCGGGTCAGGACATAGTCAAAGATGACAATGAGGACGATGGAATTGACAACGGCCTTGGTGACGGAGCGTCCGATACCGCGGGGGCCGCCGATGGTGACCAATCCCTGATGGCAGGAGACGATGCCGACGATAATGGCGAAGCAGAAGCTTTTGAACACGCCGTTGGCCACGTCTTTGATTTGGACGACATTGCGCAAGTCGGCAAAAAATCCCTGGTAAGAAACGCCGATGTGGGCATTGACGGCGGCGACGACGGCGCCGCCGAACCAACCCACCAGAATGGAGAAGACGACGAGCATGGGCAGGGCGACGGCGATGGCCACGATGCGCGGGAGGACGAGATAATGAATGGGATTGATGTTCATGGTGCGCAACGCGTCAATTTCCTGATAGACGCGCATCGAGCCGATTTCGGCGGCCATGGCGGAGCCAACGCGTCCGGCGATGAGGATGGCCATCATGATGGGGGCGAGTTCGCGCGCGTGGGCATAACCGACGATGCCGCCGAGGTAACCGGAAAGGCCCTTGTCCGCCATGAACGGTCCGATTTGCAGCGAGAGCACGCCTCCGATGAAAAAGGACAGAATGCAGACCATCAAGAGGCTGGCGTTGCCGATCTCGAAGAACTGGTCAAAAATTTTCTGGCGCTGCCGCCATGCCAGCGGCAACGCCAGGAGCGTCCGCCAGAACAGCAGCACCATTTCGCCGATATTCTCAAACATAACGTCTCAAAGGCAGAATGTAGAATGAAGCGGAAAAAATTACCAGCCGAGTTGCGAAATTCCCCGACGCCGTCAGGGGCGACCAATCAGGGCATAAAAAACAAGATGCGCCGGTTCGCTTCATTGAAGGGTGGTTGTTTTGGTTCTTTCCACTGGAATATAGAACAGCCGCAGGGTTTTCCCCAGTGGATTGGAGTGATATTGGAACAGGCCGAATAGAAACGAGATGTTCTTTGTTCCGGGCGATTTCTCGCGGCGGTATAAATTCCACAGCAATGACTGGCTGCTGGCGCCGGTTTTGACGTTGTTCTCGGCGCGCCAAAACGACCATATCGGCGACCAGTCTCTTTCCACCCAGGGATTGTTCGGCACAAAAGTTTCCACCGGCGCGATGAGTTGCAGGCGACTGTTTCCGTCGAAATCGCGGTGATAAACCAGGAGCGGCCACAAATCCACACGACGGGTGCCCTTGCCGGTTTCAGTGTTGGTGTCGGTGGTGTTTTGGAACAAAAAAAACAAAATGCGCGTTTGCCGGCGGTCGAGGGGCGCGCTGTGAACGGCGTTGAATTTATAAACCGGCCAAAGATAAAAATTGTCTTCAATCTCGGAATTATGCGCCCGTCCGAACAAGGGCAAAACGCGGGTGGTGGTGTTGCCCGGTCCGCGGGCGACGATGACAATGGGCCAGGGCATCTGCCATTCGCGATATTTCCTTCCCCGGTCGTTAATCCACATAAACAGCGGCCAAAGCACGGACGTGGAGTCCCGTTGCGGCGAGCGTTGCAGGAAATACAACGGCAAATCGGCGCGGATTTTCTCAGGATCATCAGTGCCGATTCCGTTGTTCTGCCAGAAATGGATCGGCCAAAGGGCGAAGAAATGGTCATGGCCGCCGTTGGTCACGACGTCACCCCAACCGTTGGTCTGCCACGTCACGATTTTGTGCTCCGCGCCCACCACCGGCCAGAACTGCCAGCCATGCATTCCGTCGCCGTGGCGGGTATTGAAAAATGGATAGAGGTAGTTGTCATTGACGACGTCCATTTTTCGCGTCTGGCCATAAATTGGAAACATCACAAAAAAAATGTCATCCCGGAAAAGCCGGTGTTTGAGATGCCCGTAAAACGGAACCAGGGCCGTGTAATTGTCATTCGTCAACGGGGAACGTTGCTGGAAATAAACCGGGAAAATCGTGACTTGCCGCTTCATTTTGAAGCCTTTGGGGTCTTCACCACCCGAAAACGAAAACAACTGGATGAATTGCCAGCGATATTCGCCGCCGTAACGGCGGTACGTCATGATAGGATACAGCCAGTCATCCTGAAGCAAATCAACGGACGGGTCGGTATGATGCGAGAAAATCGGAGGCAGCGCCCACGTCCGTTCCGACCCGGTTTGCTGCTCATAAAAAAGCGGGCCGAGGATTTCAGTGCGATTTCCCGGCAACAACGTTAATGGAAAGTTGTCATACAAAGGTCCGGCCTGTAACCCGTTCGGATCATTAGTCGAAATATCCTGGGCAATTGCGAGGCGGCAAAGAGCCGCCGAAATTCCAACAAATAAACGTGATATGAACCGCAAAGTGTGATTTTGCGGAAACAGAGCACGATGTTTTCGTAAAACCTTCATTTTTTCAAAAAATCCACAGCGGTTTCGTTAACGATATTGAAAATGGTTTTTACGGGGTTTTATGCCGATTTGAGCCAGGTTTAACATTGATACCGATAATTCATTGTTGACTTTGGGGTATTTTCTATTATTTTCGTGTCAATTGAGGTTTTGACCTCGGTTCCTCCTGACCCGGTGTCGGCAGCCTGTCGGCACTGGGTTCTTTTATTAACGGATGCCATCGTCCGATTAGATTGAGCAACGCCGGCAAAAAGGTCAATCCGGCAATCATGCACGCGGCAATTCCGATGGACATCACACAGCCCAAACTGTGGATGCCACGGTATTTGGCCAGGATCAGGCTGCCGAATCCGGCGATGGCCGTCAATCCCGATACGAGCACGGCTTTGCCGGTGCTGCGCGAGAGGATTCCCGGTGTGCGTTCCTCGGCGAAACGATTGAGCACCTGGATGCCATTGGTGACGCCGATGCCAATGACCAGCGGCAATGTCATGATATTGGCGAGGTTAAACGACATATCGGCCGCTCCCATCAGGCCAACGGTCCAGAGCGTGCCAATGGCGACGGGTAATAAGGCCAAAACGACCGCCAGAACGCTGCGGAAATGGACCAGGACCATGAAGGCAATGGCGATCAAGGAATACCAGGCGGCTTGAATGTAACTGTTTTTGAGCAGCGTTTCATATTCGAGCAACTGGACCGGCGTGCCTGTGACGTTGGGGTCAACCGTCCGGAGTTCGCCCACAAACGCTTCCTGATTTTTGCGTTGCCAGACATCCGCCTTGGGGAAGACCTGCAGGAGATACTGTCCGTCCTGGCCGATGAATTGATCGCGCAAGGCGGCGGGCAAATCGTCCGGGCGCAACGGTGACGCGATGTTTTGTTCCTTGAGAGATTGGAAGGTGTTGCGGACGTCGTTGAAGAGCGCCTGCTGAAATTCCGCCAGTTTGTCCGCGTGCGCCGCCTGCGCCGCACTATCGCCCGCGAGCATGGCCTTGCGGCAATTTACGATGGCGGCGCGCAAGGCGATCAACTGCGCAGCCAGTGGAGGATCATTGGTGCCGATTTGGTCCAGGGCCAGCCCGCAATAGCCGCCCAACGAGTAGAGCGTGGCGCTCAAATCGTTGATGGCGACCGGCCTCGTGTCGGGCGGGCTGAAATTCAGCGGAGCCACTTCGTCTATAATCGCGCGGATCACGCCAAGTTTCCTTTCCTGGTTTTCGGGAATAAAATCATCGAGCATGTCGGGAGGCGGCTCGATATCATGCACCGTCGGCAATTTTTGAATTCGTTGCTCCAGGGAAATGGCCTCCGGCAGATTGGTTGCCACGACGGCGCCGGAGAGAAGCGATTTGTCCGCGGAATGAATCAATTTTTGCTCGAAGATGACCGAGGCCAAATTCGGGCTTTGCATTTGAATCAGATTGTAATCGAATTTGACCCTGCCGCGGAGGATTTCCGCGCCGCCCCAGGCGCAGAGGACCAGGACGACGGCAATTACCGCCACGGGCCGATTCAGCCAGATGTTTTCGATTCGCGCGCGGGTGACGTCTTCCTTCATGTGGCGGTCAATGATGTTTTGCCGTCCGCGCAGCAGCAGGGCCGGCAGCAGGGTCATCATCGGAACCAGGCACAGGAGCAGTCCGCCGCCGCAAATAATCCCCATTTCCTGGATGCCTTTGAAATGGGTAAGGGCCATGGCGATGAACGCGAACGCCGTGGTCAGCGCGCCGGTAAAAATGCCCTGGCCGGTAAACACCATGGCCGTGGTCAGCGCGGGCGCGTTCTTTTTGCCCTTGCGCAATTCCTCCTCGTAACGGGTGATTAAATGGACGCCGAAATCAATCGCCAGTCCGATCAGCATGGGCACGAAGGTGATGGTCAAAATATTCAGATGGCCGACGGTCAGGGTGGTGAAGGCCATGGTGTAACCCAGGCCGACCAACAGGCAGATCGTCGCTTTGATTGGCCGCCCGGTTTCGTTGTAGCCGTAGATAAAAATCAGCGCACACAAAAACAACGACACAATACTCGCCTTGGTCATGTCCTTTTGCGATTGCACCATTTCGTCATAATCCAAAACCGGTTCGCCTGTCAGGCCGGCGTTCACGCCGGGCACTTCGTTTTGCGTGAGGGCGATCAACCGCCGCAGTTCCTCGATGGCGTCGCCGGTGAGCGAATCCGAGGGCGGGTGGGTGGTGAGCACGAAAATCGTGTCATGGCCGTAGGTGATATAGATGTCAGAGACGTCGGTCGCCCCGAACAGCGACGCCACGCCCGGCGACGGGGGCCGTCCGGGCATCTCCAGGCTCGCCGTCGCCTGGGTCAAAATCCGCGTCAGGACCGGGAAGGCCTGGAGCATGGACTCGGTCTGGGCATTGGTGCCACCGGAGGAGGTGCGAAAATCGGTGTTGATCTGCTCGAAGAAGGTAATGAGATTGGTCGTCTGCGTGAATTGCCGGATGAACGGCAGGTCCTCATGCAGCGTATTTTTGATGTCCACCAGATCGTCTTCCGGCACAAAGAACAGCGCCTTGGTCCCCATCGCCGCCAGGTCATGCTGGTAAAAAATGTCCTGAAACAAATTCGTTTCCGTTTCCATTTTCATCGCCAGCCGCTCGATGAACTGCCGGTTCTTTTCGGGGCTGTCGCTTTGCACGACGGCCACCAGGTCGTTTCCCTGTTGCGGAAATTCCTTCTGGAGGGCGAGAAAATTCCGCTCGTATTTCAGGTCTTTGCCCACCAAATCGTCACGATTGGTGTCGAATTGCAAAAAGCGGACGGTGAACAGGATGCCGACGACAAACAGCACGAGTTGCGGCCAGATAAACCACTGCCGCCTGCGGATCACCGCCGCCGCGACTTTGCCCAGCAGGCGCGCGAGAATGGAGTCGCCGGTCAATGGCTTCATGCGTCAGGCCGTGTCGGGAAAGTCAGCGTTGGTGAATACCTCTTTCACGTCGTCGTGTTCTTCGAGCGCGTCCAACAACCGGCCGGCCGCCGCGACCGCCGCGCCGGACAGCGGAACCGCGACGGTGGGCAGGGAGGTGATTTCCGCCGATTCCATTTGGATGCCCGCATTCTCCATTTTTTGATGCACAGCTTCAAACATCGCCGGTTCGGTCAAAATTTCAAATCCCTCTTCGTCGGTTTTGAAGTCGTCCGCCCCTGCTTCCAGGGCGAGTGCCATCAACTTTTCCTCCGAGTCGGTCTTGCGGGAGACAATGATTTGCCCTTTGCGTTGAAAGAGGCGGCTGACCGAGCCGGGCGTGGCAATGGCGCCGCCGTTTTTGGTGACAATGCTGCGGATTTCCGCGGCGGTGCGATTCCGGTTGTCGGTGGTGATTTCCACGAGCCAGGCGACGCCGTGCGGCCCGTAAATTTCGTAGGTCAAATCCTCGAAGTTGGCGGTTTCGCCGCCGCCGCCGCCTTTTTTGATGGCGCGGTCAATGTTATCGGCCGGCATGTTGACGGCGCGGCATTTGAGCAACACCATGCGCAGGCGGGGATTCATCCGCGGATCGGCGCCGCCGATTTTGGCGGCCACCGTGACTTCCCGGGCGAGTTTGGAGAAAATCTTACCGCGCCGGGCGTCCACCACCGCCTTGATTCGCTTGACCTTTGCCCATTTGTTGTGACCGGCCATTGTAATCGTTGAGAGTTGTTCGTTGACTGTTGAGAGACGATAAAGGACTTGAGTCTGGAGAAACCCATTCTCTCAACTCCCGGCCACGCCATCCCGAAGCAATGGCGGGTGGCCTCAAATTCCTCTCAACTCACGCGCGCCTCCACATAGACCGCCGTCCCGTAACAGAGCACTTCGGTGATGCCCTGCGCGATTTCCGTGGCATCGTAACGGACGCCGACCACGGCATTGGCGCCGAGTTCGCCGGCGTGGGTGAGCATCAAATTAAAGGCATCTTCACGCGCGCGTTCGCACAGATTGGTATAAAGCGAAATATTGCCGCCAAAAATGCTTTGGATGCTGGCGCCGATGTTGCCGATGACCGAGCGCGAGCGGACGATGATGCCCCGCACCACGCCGAACGATTTGGTGATGCGATAGCCCGGCAGCTCGAAGGTGGTTGTTGTCAATGGATGGGTCAGGCTCATAACGGCGGAATTGAACACCAGTGAAGCGGGTGGCAAAAGCCAAAAATTCTAAGGCGAAAGGAACGAAAACGCCGGCAGATTGCGTAAAATCGTAAAGACCAGCGCCACAGCCAAATAGGTC
>DATJSQ010000022.1:0-16518 GCA_035503995.1 Verrucomicrobiia bacterium
CTAAGTACAGCACACATCGTGCCCTGCCACCAGGCGAAATGTTTTTTCCTGCCCGCTAAAAAAGCCGAAATTACTTCCGCTCTTCCATCGGCACGTAATGATTAAGCGTCGGCCCGGTGTAAATCTGCCGCGGACGGCTGATGCGGCTTTTGGCGTCTTCCATGATTTCTTTGTAATTGGCGATCCACCCCGGCATCCGCCCAATGGCGAAGATGACCGGAAACATCTCCAGCGGAATCCCAATCGCGCGCATGATGATGCCGCTGTAAAAATCAACGTTGGGATACAGCTTGCGCTCGATAAAATAAGAATCCTTAAGAGCCGCCTCCTCCAAATGCTTTGCAATGTCCAGTAATGGGTCATTGATGCGCATTTTGGCCAGAACTTCGTCGCATGATCTTTTGATGATTTTCGCGCGGGGATCGTAGTTTTTATAGACACGATGGCCAAAGCCCATCAATTTTTTGCCGCTGTTCTTGTCCTTGGCCGCGGCGATGAATTTGGAGCCGTCGTCGCCGGTGCGATGGATTTCTTCGAGCATTTCCAGGACCGCCTGGTTGGCGCCGCCATGAAGCGGCCCCCACAGCGCGCAGACGCCCGCCGAACAACTCGCAAAAAGATTCGCCTGGCTCGAGGCCACCATCCGCACCGTGGACGTCGAGCAGTTTTGCTCGTGGTCGGCGTGCAACAGAAAAATCAAATCCAGCGCACGCACCACTTCCAATTTGATTTCGTAATCCTCATAGGGTGACGAAAACATCATGTGCAAAAAATTAGCCGTGTATTTGTAGGCTTTCTTTGGATAGATCAGCGGCAGGCCCCGCGATTTGCGATACGAATAGGCGGCAATGGTGCGCACTTGCGACATCAACTTGGCCGCGTAATTTTCAAACTGGCTGTTCGCGTGTCCCCAATGCCAGTGCATCAACCCCTCGTCGAAACAACTGGCCGCGTTGATCATGGCCGAAAGAATCGCCATCGGATGCGAAGCAGTGGGGAAGCTCTCGAAATGATACCTCATGTCCTCGTGCAGGAATTGGTGCTCGGTGAACAAATCGGAAAACCTCCGGAGCTGTGCCCGGTTGGGTAGCGTGCCGTAAATGATCAAATAAGCGGCCTCGACGAACGAGGATTTTTCCGCCATCTCCTCGATCGGAATGCCACGATAGCGCAGGATTCCCTTTTCGCCGTCAATAAACGTGATCTTGCTGATGCACGAACCGGTGTTGCCGTAGCTCTCGTCCAGAGTGATGTAGCCGCTGCTGGCGCGCAGCGATGAAATGTCCACCGCCTTCTCGCCTTCACTGCCTTCAATGGTTGGCAGGGGGTAGCTTTTTCCGTCCAGTTCCAGTTTTGCCTCTTTGCTCATTTTTTTGTCTTCGTCTTCGTTTTGAAGAATTTGCCGATGAAACAGGAGAATGGCAAGCCGGATTCTCAAAAAATGAAGAGTCAAGAATGAAGAAACAGACGCTTCGCCCTGGGCCTGTTGAAGCGTGCGCCCCCCCGAGACGGCGCGCTTGCCGCGCCAAAGCTTCTCAGCAACGGAGAGGCAAACAAAATTCTTTTGCCCCGCGCCGCAATCGGTATTTTCTCCACATGCCGGACAAAAATGCCAGGGCCAATATTTTTTTGCAACGGGCGTTTGTCGCGTGCGTCGTCTGTCTGGCGGTTTTTCAGTTCTCGGAGAACACGGCCGATCCGGACTTGTGGGGGCATGTCATCTACGGCAACCATTTCCTCCAAACCGGGCACTTGATGCGCGCCGACCCCTATTCCTGGACGGCCCCAGGCCATGAATGGATAAATCATGAAATTTTGGCGGAGGTGGTCATGGCCCTGTCATTTCGCGCCCTGGGCGGACCGGGCCTGCTGTTGCTCACCATCGTCGTCGGCCTCCTGACATTTTTCATCGCCATCTCCATCTCCGTCCGTAATGGAAGCTCAAAAACAAGGATGACAGCTTGGGCTTTTGGTGCGCTTGCTGTCGTGGAAATTTCCTTTGGTTTCGCCGCCCGCCCGCAAATTTTTACCGCCCTGGCGCTGGCGTCCGAACTTTGGGTTCTCCGGCAGGTCCATCGCGGAAACTGGAAATGGGCATTCGCCCTGCCCCCGTTATTCGCGCTGTGGATCAACACTCACGGCGGCGTCATCGCCGGCCTCATTTTACTCGCCGCCGCCGCCGGCGCTACCACTCTTCAGAGCGTCTTTCAGAAGTATCAAGGTCAAGAAGCTGTCCGCATGGCGACACCATCGTCACCGAGAATTATCGTGTCCCTCTGGCTCGCCGCCTTTCTCTCCGGCGCGGCTTTGTTCATAAATCCGTATGGCTTTGAACTGATTCGTTGGCTGGTAGCCAGCATCTCCTGGCTGCGCCCGCAAATCGCCGAATGGAACCCCGTCACCCTCGGGTGGGACCACGCGGCATTCTTCTTCTGCGTCGCCCTGGCGGCGGCTGCATTCTTATTTTCAAGACGACCAGCGCAGCTATGGGAAATCGCCGTCCTCGTAATATTGGCGGCAACGGGGTTTCGCGCTGTCCGCAACACCCCCCTCTTCTGTATCGCGGCTCTCGCCCTGGTCCCGCCGCATCTGGCCGATGCCCTCGAACGGTTTCAGCATCATTTCTCGAGACTAACTTCGATTTTTCGCCAACCGCCGGCGCAGCGAGTCCTGGCCGGCCTGTTTTCCCTGGTCGCCGCCGCGATCCTTTTCGCGACTTTTTTTCTCCACAAAGAGCGCGCCTGGACAATGGAAGTCCCGCGCGATCAATATCCGACCGCCGCGATCCAATTCATCCAGCAGCACGATCTGCGCGGCAATCTGCTGGTGTTTTTCGATTGGGGCGAAATGTGCCTTTGGGAGCTGCCGACCAGCCGGGTTTCCATTGATGGCCGACTGGATACGTGCTACCCGGCCGACATCATCGCCGCCCACTGGCAATTCTACAATGCGGAGCCATTCGACACGAACGTGCTGGACATTGCCCGCGCCGATTTCGCGTTGTTGCCCTCGCATCTCGCCGGTTCGCTGGCGCTCGCGAAAAATGACGGCTGGCAACCGGTATATTTCGACAACCTCGCCGTCGTCCTGGTCAGGCACCCAAGCCAATTTCCGAAGCTTTCCGGACTCAAATTGCCTGTTGAAGGCGGACCCGAGGCGACGCAGGGACGAGCCGCGTTCCCGAATCATCTGCCTGCGCGCTGAGGAGGCTCTGCCGGGCGTCTGCGATTCGTCTCTTTATCTCCATCCTCAATCCTCTTCGGTCGCGGCGTTGGCGGCGCTGGGCCTTTTGCGCATTTTTGCCGCTAAAAATTCGCCTCATTTCCGCGATAGTTTGAGAAAATTCGCCACAATCTGCCGGCCATTTTCCGTCAGAATACTTTCTGGATGAAATTGGACACCCCAGATGGGCAATGTTTTGTGGCGTACTCCCATTATTTCACCCTCCTCCGTTTCCGCGGTCACTTCCAAAATGTCCGGCATCGTGTCCCGTTTGATGACCAGCGAATGGTATCGCGTGGCGGCAAACGGATTTGGCATCCCGGCAAACAAATCCTTTCCATCATGCTTAATCAGGGAAGTCTTTCCATGCATCATCCGGTAATTCACGACGACCTCCCCGCCAAACGTATGGCCGATGCACTGGTGCCCGAGGCATACACCAAAAATCGGCACGCCTTCCAGGGAAAAAGCCCGGATAACGTCGTTGGACAAGCCGGCCTCGCGCGGAGAGCAAGGCCCGGGCGAAACCAGAATTCGCTCGGGCTTGAGCGCCCGGATTTCATCGAGTGAAACTTCGTCGTTGCGCTTGACGGTGACTTCCGCGCCCAGTTCCCCGAGATATTGCACGAGGTTGTAGGTGAACGAATCGTAGTTGTCCAAAACCAAAATCATTTGTTTTTAATGGCCGATTTCTTCAAGCGCTTGCGCGATGACAGGTTCCGGCACACGCTGGTTCCAAACCACTTTACCAATTCTCCTGGCGAGGACAAATTTGATTTCGCCGCCGCTGACCTTCTTGTCGAGGCGCATGGCATTGGAAACTTTCTGACGCTGGGTTGCCGTCAAATGAATGCGCGTCGGCAGCGCCGCCTGCCGGAACAAACCAAAAATTCGCTCCGCGTCCCGCTTCGGCAAACCCGAGCATTTTTGCGACAACTTGGTCGCGGCGGCCTGTCCAATGGAAATCGCCTCACCGTGTAAAAACTTCCCGTAACCGGCGCCGTTTTCAATTGCATGACCGACGGTGTGGCCGAAATTTAAAATGGATCGCAGCCCGCCTTCCATTTCATCGTGGCTCACCACGTCCGCTTTAATCTGGCAGCAGCGCGCGACGATGGGCGCAAGCGTCCCGCCGTCGCGCCTTAAAATATTCGGAACAGAATCTTCCAGCAACGCGAACAGTTTGGCATCGGCAATGATGCCATATTTGATGACCTCGGCCAGGCCGGCGCGGAACTCACGCTCCGGCAGCGTTTTAAGTGTGTCCAAATCGCAGAGCACCAGCCGCGGCTGGTAAAAGGCGCCGATGAGATTTTTTCCGGCGCGCAAATTGACTCCAGTCTTGCCGCCGACGGAACTGTCCACCTGCGCCAGCAGCGTGGTCGGCGCCTGCACAAAAGGTACGCCGCGCAAATAAGTTGCCGCGACAAATCCTGCCATGTCCCCGACCACTCCGCCGCCCAGCGCCACGATGAATGATTTTCGTTCAAGCCGTTGCGCTGCCAGGTGATCGTAACAGCTCTGCACCGTTCGCAGACTCTTCGCCGTTTCGCCAACCGGGACCGTGATTAAAGCTGGAAAAAATCCAGCCTTGGCAAGGGCGTCAAAAACCGTTTTTGAATAAAATTTTCCGGCGTTTTTATCCGTAATAATCGCGCACCGCTTGCCGAATCCGAGTCGTCGGCATTCCGCGCCAATGCCGGCCAGCAAGCCGCCGCCGATTTTGATGGCGTAACTACGGCTCCCAAGCCTGACGGAAACGGTATGCATGACGGAGATAATAAGCGGAAAAACGAAAAGCGAAAAGCGGAAACCGCGAACGGACGCAACTCCTTGGCCTTAATCCTCCATCATCCCCCAAAATCACGTTCCCGGGCAACAGGACCTTTGTCTCCTCGCCGCTTTCGCTCCTCTTGAATTCATTTTCATTCGCCCCTGCCCGCCTTTCTGCTAATTTGAAAAGCGCATGGCGTTTGAATTTACATTCCTGGGCACGGGCACTTCGCAGGGCGTGCCCGTCATCGGCAAGCAATATCCGCCGGAGTTTCTGGCCAATACGAAAAATTGGCGCACCCGCCCCTCCATCTACGTTGCCACCGATAAAACCAAACTCGTCGTGGACACCACTCCGGAGTTCCGCGTGCAATGCCTCCGCGAAAATATTATGTGGCTGGACGCGGTCCTCCTCACCCACGCACACGCGGATCATATCATGGGACTGGACGATTGCCGCCGCTTCTGCGATTTGCGCGGCGGTCCGTTGCCGGTCTATGCCAGCGCGGAAACCATGGAAAATATCAAGCGCGTCTATATCTACGCCTTTGATGGACGACCGATCTGGAAGGGTTATTTTCATCCTGAACCGCGCCTGGTCGAAGGGCCGTTCATATTGGGCGATTTGGACATCGTTCCCCTGCCCTTGCCGCATGGTTCCATGACGACGACCGGCTTTCTGTTTTCGCAAAGCGGAAGGAAACGGCTGGCGTATTTGAGCGATTGCAAGGAAATCCCGGCCGACGCGCTCGAAAAGGTCCGCGGCGCGGAAATCGTGGTCCTTGACGCGCTGCGTCCCAAGCCGCATCCCACCCATATGAACCTTGATGAGGCGCTCACGGCGGCGCGGCGCATCGGCGCGGAACGCACCTACTTCACGCACCTGACGCACGATTACGATCACGATAAGGCGCAGGCGGAATTGCCGGCGGGAACTTGGTTCGCGTTCGACGGATTGAAATTAAGGAGCAATGACTGATGAACCTTCGGAACAAAAACATTCAATATTCAATCGCGCAAAGCGGGGCCGAACGCTCAACCGCCCCCCGCCTCACCGTGGCTTTCTCCCCTCTTACCCGAATGGGAACGGAGAAGGAAGCGCGGGTCCCCGCCAACGGCTGCTTGATCGTGGGCCAGGATGCCGCAGGTTCAAAGGTTTTTCATTGTCGGCTGTCACAGTTTTTCAAACGTCTCGTTCCGCTTTTCATCTGCCTCATCTCCGCCAATTATTGCTTCGCGGATGATGACACCACAAATTTTGTTCCGTCGAACCCGTCGGCGATGGCCCCTATCACCAGCCACCATACGCCGGCGTACCACGCGGCCAAATGGTTCAAGCACGGTGTCAATCTTGGCGATTATTTGGAAGTGCCGCCAGGACAAGGCTGGGGGGTGACGGTTTCGACGAACGATTTTGTGGAAATAGCCGCCCAGGGATTCGACCATGTGCGCGTGCCGGTCGGCTGGCAGCATTACGCCGGGCCGGCGCCGGATTTTAAATTGTCGCCGGCGATTTTTTCATGTGTGGATTTCGCCGTCACGAACGCCTTGAAAAATCGCCTCGCCGTCATCATCAACATCCATCACTTCGACGAGATGGACGAAAATCCGGCCGATGCCACGCCGGAATTCCTGGCCATCTGGCGGCAAATTGCCGCGCACTATCAAGAATTTCCGCCCCGACTCGCGTTTGAATTGGACAATGAACCGCACCAAAATGCCACGACGGCGCTGATGAACCCCATCTATGCCCTGACCATCGCGGAAATTCGCCGGAGCAATCCGCGGCGGACCGTTTTCGTCGAACCGGGCAACTGGGGCAACATTGACGAACTGAAAAATCTTGTCCTTCCCTCAGACAAAAACATTATCGTTTCGGTGCATTGCTACGATCCGTTTTACTTCACGCACCAGGGCGCCACTTGGGCGGGGCCCGACACCAAGGTCACCGGCATCCATTTTCCCGGCCCGCCGGCCACGCCGCTGATACCCGATCCTTCGTTGAATATAAATCCCTGGGTGAAACGCTGGATTGAACGTTACAACACCCTGCCGCCAGACCAGAATCCCAGCGGCCCGATTGCGTTCGAAGGTGAATTAAAATACGCCCGGGCATGGTCGGATTATTATGGCCGCCCGATCCATCTGGGTGAATTCGGCTGCTTCACCACTGCCGACCAGAAATCGCGCGCGAATTTTTACGGGGCGTTCCGGAGGGCCTGCGAGCGGGAAAACATCGGCTGGGCGATTTGGGATTGGAATGCCACCTTCAGGTATTGGGACGAACGGGATGGCCGGCCTTTGCCGGGAATGCACGAAGCGCTCTTTGGGAAGTAAGCTCGTAGGACGCGACGTAAGGGGTCTCCAGTTGAATAAATCTTTTTTATGACAATTTGGGCGGTTGCTTGTCAAAGGCAAGGTGGATGAAAAAAATCCTGCTACAACTGGCGATTTTTCTCTTTGTCCTCGCGCCCATTTGGGCCCGCGCGGATGGAAGGGAAGTCGTCGTCGTCTATAACAAGAAAATGCCGGGGTCGAAAGAGGTGGCGGAGTATTACGCCCGGCTGCGGCAGGTTCCGGAAAGGCAAATTTTCGGCTTTGCGCTCACCACCAATGAACTGATGTCGCGCGCGGAGTTTCGTAATGCGCTGCAACTGCCGCTCGCCCACGACCTCGAGGCCAACGGCCTCTGGAAATTGGCCCGGACGATGATTCCGGCGACGAATGGCGCACCCAAACGCACCGTCCGGAAGGTCGTTGCTTCCAAAATCCGCTACGCCGTCCTCTGCTACGGCGTTCCACTGAAAATCGCCTCCGATCCAAATTTGCACGAGGCGGCTGCGGCAAAATTGTTGCCCGAACTTCGCCGGGATGACGCCTCGGTGGATTCGGAACTGGCGTGGCTGCCATTAATTGACGAGAATCCACCGCTGATCGGCCCAATGCCCAACTGGACTTATGCCGTCACCAACACCGCAATGCTGAATCCCACCAATGGAATTCTGATGGTGGCCCGGTTGGACGGTCCCAGCGCGGACATCGCGCGGGGCCTGGTGGACAAGGCGCTTCAGGCGGAACGCGATGGCCTTTGGGGACGCGGCTATTTCGACGCCCGCGGTCTCGCCCGGACCAACGCCCTTTACCTCGGCGATGAATGGATTCTTACCGCCGCGGAAATTTGCCGCGGACTGGGATTCGATACCTTTGTAGATGACCGGCCAGATACGTTTCCCGCCGATTTCCCGATGAGTCAGATTGCGTTTTATTGCGGCTGGTATGCGGGCAATGTTTGCGGGCCGTTCGCGCAACCCAAAGTTGAATTTATGCCCGGCGCATTCGCCTATCACCTGCACTCGTTCAGCGCCGCAACCATCCGTGATCCCAACCAGTGCTGGGTCGGCCCGCTGTTGGCCAAAGGGGCCACCTGCACCATGGGTTGTGTGAATGAGCCGTACTTGGGCTTGACCCCAAATATCGCGGTCTTTATGTCGCGCTTCACCGCAAACCGATTTACCTTCGGCGAAGCAGCCTGGGCTGCGCAACCGGCCTTGTCCTGGCAGACCACCGTGGTCGGCGACCCTTTGTATCGTCCTTTTGGGAAGTCGGATGAACAATTGCTCCAAGAACTGGAGGCACGCCATAGTCCACTCATTCAATGGGCGATTCTCCGCAGCCTCAATCTCGCGTTTTTGCGCGGACGGCTTCCAGGACAACTGGCCGACATCCTGGAAAATCTTCCAGAGACCGCCCACAGCGCCGTGCTTACCGAAAAGCTGGCCGACTATTATTCCGCCCAAGGCCGAAGCGATACCGCGATTGCCACCTACCAAAATGCCCTGCACTTGAATCCGTCGCCCGAACAGCGCATCCGATTACGCCTCATCCTGGGCAAATTACTTCAAATTAAAGGCGCCGATGCCCAGGCGCGGCTTGACTATCAACAGCTCCTGGATGAATCTCCGGACTATCCCGGCAAGGTGACCATCCAGAGTGAAATCGCTTCGCTGCCTTCGTCCGACACCGACTCACCGAAATGACTCATGCCCGCCTTTTTTGACACCCACGCGCATTTGGATTATCCAGATTACGCCAATGACCTCGCCGACGTTATTGCGCGCGCCCAGGCGGCGGGAGTTGTGAAAATCATTTCCATCGGCACGGACCTGGATAGCAGCCGGCGCGCGATTCAACTGACGGAAAAATTCCCGAATGTCTTCGCCGCGGTCGGCTGGCATCCGGCCAACGCGCATCAGGCCCCGCCCGACATTCGCGACTCACTCCGTGAATTGGCCGGCCACCCAAAAGTCGTCGCGCTCGGCGAAATTGGCCTGGATTATCATCATTTGCCTGGCGAAAAAAAAGAATCCGCCGGGGAGAACGATGCGCGTTACAAAAGAAAGCAGGCGGATATTTTCCGGCAACAACTTGAAGTAGCCGCCGAAATTGGGCTGAACTGTGTCATCCACCAACGCGACGCCTTTGACGACACCGTGGCGCAATTCGAGCCGTTTGCCCGGAAAGTCCACGGCGTTTTTCATTGTTTCGGCGAAACTGTCGCCCGGATGAGACAGATCCTCGATATCGGCTCGCTCGTAAGTTTCACCGGCATTGTGACCTTCAAAAACGGCCGGAATGTCCGGGACACGCTCGCCGCCACTCCGCTGGATAAATTCATGCTTGAAACAGACTGCCCGTATCTCGCCCCGGTGCCCTATCGCGGGAAACGTTGCGAGCCGGCCTATGTGAAAGAAATTTCTGAAACCGCCGCACAGGTGAAAAATTGCCCGGTGGAAGAATTGAGCGCGGCCACCTGCCGGACGGCTGCGGAATTCTTCCGCAGGCTTGGGTAGCCCGGCGCGGGCATTCGTTCTTGCGAACGGGTTGCGCTGAAAGCGCCGTCCCTTCAAATGCAACAGCCTTTCGGCGGTCTTGAAATCCCGGGTGATCCATGATGAACTCGGTTTATGGCCGCCGGTCAACTCTGGCTCTTCGACCCCCCGAAGCCGCTCGTCGAGCGGTTTGGCCACGACTTCTTCCGAGCGCTCCCCCCTCGACCCGGAGTTTACCTCATGTGCGGTGATGGCGAGGGCGTATTGTATGTGGGCAAGGCGCGGAATCTCCAAAAACGCCTGTCCAGCTACCGCGTCGCCAACCCGGACCGCCTCCCGCGCCGGATGATCCGGCTCTTACATCGGGTGACGCGGATTGAATGGGATGAATGTCGCACGGAAGCAGCCGCGCGGCACCGGGAGGAATTACTGATCTGTGTGCTTGCGCCAAAATTCAACAAGGCAGGCAAGGTATGGCCGCGTCGCCGACCGACGACGACGCTCGGAAAGACAGCAGGAAAAATGGATACGGCCGCCTGAACACCGTGCCGGCTGCCCAGGCCGCGCCGTATCCGTCAACGCTGCGTTGCAACGCCTTGTTCTTTTATGCCAACCGGCGTTACTTCGCTGACACTGCTGCGCCTGATGTCGCCGGGGCTTGAGTTGCTGGCGCCGATGCGGCAGTCACCGGCTTTTCCGCCGGTTTATTTGGAGTTTGGCAGCTCGGGCAGCCGTTCTTTGATGTCTTGGATGCATTTTTATTTTGTTTCATATTTCCTATCTGTTTTGTTTGGTTGTTTTGGAAGAAAAATGTGGATGGTTCCAGCACCGTCACTCTTTAACGAGATGGCCTCCCGGCAATCGAACAACCAAAACCGGACACGGCGCCTGGCGGATGACTTTTTCAGTGGTGCTGCCCAGAACGACGTGAGCCAGGCCGCTCCGTCCATGCGTCGCAATCACAATCAGATCGCTTCCTTTTGCCGTTGCGGTCTCGACGATCATTTGGGAGGGAATCCCTTCCTTGACGATGGATTGATGCTGCGATGGATGCTTTGATTTCTCGGTTTCCCACGTGCGGGCAATGGCTTGTTCTGCCCTCAAAATATTGGGCGCCACCGGCCCCGGATAAAACTCATCCGGAGCGATCACCGGCGATTCCAGAACATGCAACAGGGTAATCCGGGCGCCGATTTGCCCGGCTAACGCCAGCGCATATCGCAGTGCGTAATTTGAGTGTTCCGAAAAATCTGTCGGCACAAGAATTTCCCGGATCGGCAACGCCATCGCCCTGGAGGCCCGTACATCCAGATTATTTCGTGAATGGCGTCTCACAGATGTTCCCCGTGGATGCCGGCCTGCTTCTCGTGGCGTTGGGTTCATAATTCTATCCATTGCATTCTCATAATTTCCGGCCCGCCCCTTCAAATGCGGTGCCGATCTTTCGGCTCGTAGGCATCTGAAAAATTGTCGTTAAACAGACGTTGAATGGCCGCCATGGCCTCGCCGGCCTGCGGACCCGATACGACAAATGTCAACCGCGTGCCGTAGCCGGCCGCAAGGCTCAACAGCCCAAGAACACTCCGTCCGTTCACCACGATGCCGCCGACTTCCACACTCACCTGACAATTGAATTCCTCCAACGTCCGGACCAACAAGGCTGCTGGACGGCAATGAAGTCCAAAATGGCTGAGTAGAACCAGGCTTCGCCTGATCTCACTGCTGGCGGGTGGACTGGAAAGGCGCGGGCCTTTCATCAGCGCGGGAGCCATGGTTTGAAGCGCTTCGTTCATGGTCTTGTTTCCGAGCCGGCGTTTTGCGGCGGGGCGACCCTCTGGCTCGCCGGAGGAGTGAGGTGTTCCCGTTCCGTTTGGGCAAGGATGTTAAAATAATTTGTAAATATATTCAGGACGACATTGGCCAGTACTTCAATGATTTCTCCTCCTGAAAATCCAGCGTTCCTTATGGAGGAGAAATCCTCATCGCTCACGTCGCCGCGTTGGAGCACGAGAGCTTGAACAAATCGAAGCATTGCCTCTGTTTTTGGGTCGCTCGCCGAGGCTTTTTGTGCCGACCTGATCTCCTCGTCGCTCAGACCGGTTTCTTTGGCGCTAATCTCATGGGTTGCCAGGCAATGATTGGATCCGTTGATTTCCGCAACGGCCAGCGCGATTTGCTCGCGTTGCGCTGGTGAAAGCACGCCGCTTTCCAAGGCGTTCTCCGCACGGGTATAGGCAGCAAAGGCGACCTGGGATTGAGCCAGGAGTCTTAAAAAGAGCATCTCTCCATCGTCTGCCGACCTTCCAACGGTTCGCTGCAATTCCTCCGCCGATCGTCCGTTTTCTATGGGAGTTAATCGCCACATGATTTGTTTTTGGTTTGGGCGCTGGTTCTAATGAGTCGCCAACGCCCTTCAAGCAGACGATGTGCCAGCAAGCCGGATTGGCGTGTCGAAGCCCTGGAGTAATCGAAAATAGTGTTGAATTTGAACCCGATCCGGCGATTGCACTCCGCCTTTAATCGTTGCGAAGATTCGCAAGTTGCGGAATGGCGTCATTCCCCTGCGAATATTCGTCTGAAATTATATCCTCACTACGGCTTCGGCGTCGGTTTCTTTAATCCAAATTTCTTTGCGCGCGAGATCAAGGTGGTCGGCTTGATGCCCAATACCTCGGCCGCTCCGCCCGGCCCGTGGATTTTCCACCTCGCCTTCTCGAGCGCCGCCAACATGTTCTGCTGTTCCCGCTGTTGAATCTCGATGTCCGTCAGGATGCAGCCATTCGATTGACTGGAAACCGCGGGAAGCGGCGGCGCCGATGATTTCTCCTCGGTCTTGGAGTCAAAATCGAGGACGCCGTTCTGCGCGAGAATCAAGGCGCGCTCGATGGTGTTTTGCAGTTCACGAACGTTGCCGGGCCAGTCGTAGGTTTGCAGTTGCACAAGGTGCGCGTGGGTCAGCCGGCCGCGAGGCAAATTCAAGCGGCGCGCCGCTTGATCAAGAAAGTGGGCGGCAAGAAGCGGAATATCGTCCTTGCGTTTCCTCAAGGGCGCCACCTCGATTGGGAAGACATTCAGCCGGTAATAAAGGTCCTGCCGGAAACGCCCCAATTCCACTTCCGTCTTGAGATCGCGATTGGTCGCCGCGATAATTCGAACGTCCACCGTCCGCGTCTTTTCCTCTCCCACCCGCTCATATTGTTTTTCCTGCAATACCCGCAAAAATTTCCCCTGTAATTCCGGCGGTATTTCCCCTACTTCATCCAGAAACAACGTGCCCCCGTCTGCCGCTTCAAAACGACCCGCCCGATCCCTCAATGCGCCCGTGAACGCGCCGCGAACGTGTCCGAAAAATTCGCTTTCGTACAGTTCTTTGGGAATGGAGGCGCAATTGACGCGGATCAATGGACGCTGGTTTCGCCGGCTTTGCTTGTGAATCTCCCGCGCCACCAACTCCTTGCCCGTACCGGACTCGCCCAGGATTAAGACGGTCGCATCTGTCCGCGCAACCTTTTCCACCTGCCGCAGCAGGCCCTTCAACGCCTGACTTTGTCCCACGATGTCGCCAAAAGCCTTCGCTTCCAGCACTTCTTCCCGCAGATACGAATTTTCCAATTCAAGCTGATGTTTCAGCCGTTCATTTTCCTCGAACGCGCGAGTATTGATAATGGCCGTCGCGATGTGATCGGCAAAAATGCGCACCCAGGTTGGCCCCTGCGCGGGCGTCGGAATGCGGCTAAATAAGGCCACTACACCAAGGATTTCCAAGTTAAAAATGATTGGTTGGGCGTCTAATCCAAGGATTTCGGCTTTCGCCGCCCATTCCGCTTCACCAATGCCGCTGGCGTCCTCGGTCGAATCGTGGCTGACAAACGCTTGGCCTGATGTCGCCACCCGGCCAATCTCCCCGAATCCAACCGGAACCCGGCCATACTTGATTGTGGGATCCTCGGCACGCGGGTCTGTTGTTTTGGATGCGTAAGAGGCACTAGCCACGAGGTGCAGGCACCGGTTTCGGTCTGGACACTGCGCCTGCCGGGGACAGGATGAACACAAATCACCTTTATCCAGCAGCCAAAGCGCTGCGACGGCGACATGGGGGCGTTCGGCCATCCGCTGAACAATGGTATGGAACAACTGGTCGGTGGATCGCTCCCGGGCAACCTCCAGGAGAAGTTTCGCCAGTGACTCGAACTCCGGCTTGTAATTGGGCGACAATCGCATCTTGAAAAGAAAGCCGTCTGACCGACCGCCTTCCTCAGCCCTAAAATAGAACAGCCCATCCCCCACTGCTTAACCGTTTTTGTCCAGCTCCTACCGGTTATTGACCTGCATCCTTCTTCCGGAATTTATCAATGAGGCATCGCTAACGAGACGCCATGGGGCTGACCCGGCCTGGACACCAAACCAAATCCAGAACTTCGTTGCGCTCTTCCGTGATCAGCGGAATGGATTCGTCGTCCCAGTCTGGAGAGGGATGGTATCCGAGTGAATGTCGGACGACTTTCCAATCTGGCTGGGCCGCTGGTTCAAAGGAAAGATTCGGCCTTTTTGATTTTATTTCCAACCGGTATTTAATCAAAAAACACACTCCATTTTCGGAAGAGCGAATCTTCCTGGATGAATAGGCCGCTGCCGACACCCAGCCTGTTTGCTCCAACCCATCGCCTTTCATTTTGGATCCATGGCCTGTGTCGGCGGGTTTGTTCCCCCAACCTGCGTCTGATCGGCGACTGGCGCTGAAGGTTTTCCAGGAATTTTAATTGTTTGCCCCACGTAAAGTCGGTCATCGGCCAGATGATTGTATTCCCGAACGGCCTTGGCATTGGTTCCGAACAAATTCGCAATTTTCGTCATTGTGTCGCCTGCCTTGACGGTGTATCTGTCGCCACCATTTGGGCCTTCAACGGGGATCGAGGACATGGTGTCTGCGTCCGGAATGGTGGTTGGCGGCGTTAAAATTTGGATTTTTTGGCCAATTTGCAACCGGGACGGATTGACGCCTGGGTTTGCCTCAACGATTGCCTTGACCGAAACATGAAACCTTTTAGCCAGTGCGCTGAAGGTATCGCCTTTGGCAATCGTATATTGAGTCGTGTGGATGGGCGGCGCCACCGGAGCGCTCGTTTCAGGCGCCCGCACGACGACCGCGTTGCTGGCAACAACCGCGCTATTTGTTGAAACCGCCGGACTGTTCGTCGCCGGGCCAATGGTTGCCTGCCCGGAAGAAGCGCCGTTGGTCGCGAGTAATTCCTCCGACGATGTGGATTGTTCCTGGCGGCATCCTTGGGCCAGCAATGCCACCAACGCCGCGACGTTGAGCGCCACCACCGTAAAGACCACCGTTCTCACACGCTGGCGCAGTTTCATCTGTCGTTCCGAATGCCTCTGTATGTCTTGCAAATTTGCTGTATTCATTGAATTAAATTAGGGGCGCGTGATGCTCACGCCCCTTTTATTCCCGGTTCCTCCGACCCACGGCATCAGCGGAAAGAGCTTCATGTTCATTCTGCACCGCGGCGGTTGGCTGCCCGCGATTACGTCCTATTACATGATTCATGCCAACCGGGATTGAATGGATTTGCTACGAATTAGGGCGAAACCGGGCTGCGAGGATTCGCAAGTTACAAAATCTCGAAACCGAATTGCGAGTTTCCGGAGAGCCGACGGCCGGTTGAGAGGAGTTTACGGTGCGAATTGTCAGTAGTTGAGAGGAATTTGAGTCGGGCGTTCAGAACGGGTGACTGGCATGAAAAATGTGTTCAAAAACATCCGGAGAATCGAAGTTATGAGAAAAGCTTTTGAATCAATGAATGAAATGGAAGTGGCCGCCTTCGTTGCAATGGCGGCCTTCGTGGCGCTGTTTTTGATGCTGGGCGATGCCTTGTGGAAAAGCATCGCCGTCCGGCCACCGCAAAATTCCAAATCGAACGATACAGCGGTTTGCGGCGATACTGGATTCCAGCAGGAGCTTGCGTCCAAAAATCAACGCGGGCTGTTGGCGCAATCATTCAAGCTGAACAATTTACCGTCCCGGCGCCCGCAACAAAACCCGGTATGAATTTGTTAATCCCTGAAAATCCGTTCAAGGCGACGCCTCGTGATTCAACCAGCATGGTGCAGGTTTCCGGCAACGATTCCTCCGGCGGGAACGGCGAAGACCAGGCGGATCATCGTTGGTTGCCGGCCACCGATATTTTGGAGGATGAAACGGAATATCTGCTAAGAGCCGATTTGCCAGGCGTCAGAAAGGATGACCTGCGCGTGGTCCGAACTGGAAAAACTCTGACCATCAGCGGGCGCCGCGATTTAAAAAATCAGCCCGGCCAAAAGGCGCATCGTCTTGAGCGGCCCCGCGGAAACTTTCTCCGGCGCTTCCCCTTCCCCGCCGACGCCAGTAGGAATTCCGTCAAAGCCAGGTTCGCGGATGGAGTGCTCGAAATCAACCTGCGCAAGGCGCTTCCCGGCGGCGCTGAAACTGAACCTCCACGGTGGCAGGAAGTGAACATCCGGTGAAAACAGTCTGACAGTCCGACCCTGGCCTGGCTGGAGTAAAAACAATAAAATGGAACATGTCGCGTTAGATACCTCACTTGGAAAGCTCCTGGATTGGTGCGGCACCCGGAAGGCCACCGATCTCCATGCCCAGGCGGCCCACCGATATTCCTTCCGGGTTGATGGCGAGTTGCGGAGAATC
>DATJSQ010000023.1:0-3434 GCA_035503995.1 Verrucomicrobiia bacterium
GGATTCGCAAAGGCAATTGTTCAAATCGCGCGCTGAAGTCGTGGTCTGAACCGCTTTGGCCGGATGTCATGAGGCGATGCAACAAGGCGAATGTATGATCGAATTGCGCGCCTGATCGCCCGTCGATGAATTTGAATCTGCTCCCCTGCCCCCGTTCATTGAAAATGGCTCGCGGCACTTTCACGCTGTCGAAAGAAACGGTGGATTTTATTCTGGGGAGCACGCGCATCGGCTTCGCGCCAGATGGCGTCCCGCGAGCTGGAATCCACTTGAATCGAGACGAGTCAAGCGGCGCGCGGGACGCAGGCGCTTGCCAAAGCGAATTTTACGCCGTGACGGTTTCCAAGACCGGAATTAAAATTTCATTCCGCGAGCCGGCCGGCTTGCGAGCGGCCATGGCCACTTTACGGCAACTGCTCCGCCAATACGGATGCCATCCCCCCTGTTTAAGAATTCGCGACTGGCCGGATTTTCCCCGGCGCGGCGTGATGGTGGATATTTCGCGCGGGCGCGTGCCCCGGTTGAAGACGTTGCTGGACCTTGCGGAAAAGCTCGCCGATTTCAAGATCAACGAACTTCAATTTTATACCGAACATACCTTCGCGTATCGCAAATACGGATCCGTTTGGCGAAGCTGGGGCGCGCTTACGGCAACGGAAATACGGGTTCTGGATGCGCATTGCCGCGAATTAGGCATGGATCTTGTCCCGAACCAAAACTCATTTGGTCATTTGCGTTATTTTCTTGAACATCCTGAAGTCAAAAAGCTCGCCGAAGTTTCCGCGTCCTATCCGGACGTGAGCGGCGAATTTGTCCGCCGCCCGACCACGCTGGCGCCGAACCATCCCGGCACACTTCCGTTTCTGCGGCAGCTCTATGACGAATTGTTGCCCAATTTTTCCAGCAAATTTTTCAACGTCGGCTGCGACGAGACCTGGGACCTGGGGCGCGGCCAAAGCAAGCCAGCCTGCGAACGCCTCGGCAAGGGACGGGTCTATTTGGATTTTTTGAAAAAAATAAACCGCGAGGTTTCAGCCCGCGGCAAAACAATGATGTTCTGGGGCGACATCATCTTGAAATATCCAAGCTTGATCTCTGAATTGCCGAAAAGCGCCATCGCATTGAATTGGGGTTACGAAGCCAAACATCCATTCGGACGCGAAGCCGCGCAGTTTGCCAAATCCAAAATTCCATTTTACGTCTGTCCCGGCACCTCGACCTGGCAGACATTGGTTGGGAGGCATGACAACGCGCTGGCCAATCTGCGCGCCGCCGCGCGAGCGGGCAGGAAATTTGGGGCGGTGGGTTATCTTATATGCGATTGGGGCGACGGCGGGCATCCGAATCCGCTGGCCGTAAGCTGGCCGATGTTCGTTGCGGGGGCGTCCGTGGCATGGAATTCGCAAAGTTTCGAGGAAGAAAGACTCGTTCCGGTTTTGGCCGGGGAAATTTTTGGAAATCAGAAAATCGCACGCGTGGCAATCGCCCTTGGATTGGCGCACAAAAAGCTTGGCGCCAAAGCGGTAAATGAAACACCGTTGGGAACGGTCATCGCCGCGCCGAAGCCGGAAGACCGCGAATTATTTTGCCGCAACGGATTGAAATGGTTTTTAAAAATCAAACCCGCGAAGATTCGCGCCGCACTGGGCGAAATCGAAAAACTGCGCGCCGCTTTGCTTCGCGCCAGGGCGAAACCAGGTCCGGAAAAGATTTTGGCGCGGGAATTGGATCTGGCGGCGCGCATGGCGGCGCAGTCGTGCCATTTCATGCTCTGGCAACAGGCCGTGGCCGCGGGGAACCTGGCGGAATCGAGACGACTGGCGGGAACTGGCGTTCGAAAGCTAAAACAGTTGCAGAAAGATTTCACCGCCTATTGGCCGTTGCGCAACAAGGTGACGCCGAAACATTGTTCGGCGTTTTTGCAATGGAGAATCAACGATTACCACCTCGGGACCCCGTGAATCTGATGGGACTTCGTGTCAAATGCCATGCCCTGATTCTTTTCCGCTGTCTTCCGGCCGCCTTCGGTCCGCGGCTTTCAGCGTTTCACATTAATGCGTCTCGGGATCGGCGGCGGCACGGGAATTCTCGGCGGACGCGGCCGGTATTTTTCGACAATCTGTGTCGCCGTATTCTGCGCCGATTGGACAACGGCCTCAGCGGCTTGGATCTGTTCCCGCGCTTCCGCCGCGACCTGGCTGGCTTCGTTTGAAACCACACTTTCTGCTTTTGTCGCCAATTCGCCGATCCTGGTCTCCGGAAACTTCATTTCGCCCATTTCAAATTTCTTCAGCGCCCCGAGCGCGCTTATTTTTTCGAAATCAGTCGTTCCCGTTTGCGCCTGTGATTGCAATGCGTCGTAACCATTGACGATCCAATCCAACTTCCCCGTTTCAATGTCGAGCAACAATCCATGCACCGGAATTTTTGAGCCGATGAGCGGGCTATGCCGGACGATATCGCACGCCTTGATGACATTCTGCCGTTCGCTGCCGAACATGCCAAAAAACTCATTGAGGTTGTCCGGCAACGAATGCCGGTCAATCCCGAGCGCCTTCAGTTTGTCGAGCAATTGCATCGCCGTCGTTTTGGCAATCTGGCAATCGCTGTGGCCGATGATCGCGATTTCCCGTCCGCCTTTCACGGCGCAGGCCAGAGCCAGCGACCGCATCGTGCTTGAAAGCGGCCCGGTAATGATGTTACCGGCGTTCCGCAGCCAGATAAACCGGTCCGGAGGCAACGCGAGCGCGTTCGGGAAATAGGCGTTCAGCCTCGGGTCAACGCAGGTCAGCGCAATCACCGGCAACTCTTCAGCGAAGTCGTCCGGATGCAAGCTGGCATCCTTGTCGCCGGCGACGGCCCGGTGATTGGCGTCAACGATGGCTTCAAAGAGGCGCATGGATGTTAAAGTTTGAATTCTTCGGACACCGCGACCAGGAGTTTGGTTTCCTGATCGGCGATTTTCCGGTCGCTGGAAAGCGAATCTTCCAACACCCCGTAAACCTCGCGGCGCATCGCCTGCGTGGGAAAATGCTTCGCAATTTCCGCGATATACCCGCGGGCCGCTTCCATCGAGACGTTGTACTTCCGCGCGCGCGCAAAACTGGCGTCGAGAAAATACTGCCGGGCGCTGTCCGAGGCAAAGGCGATGGAATCCAGCACGCGCCGGGCCTTCTCGTCCTCAATCAAATCGAGGTTGCCATCGGCATACATTCCCAGGACGAGCAAATCCACCAGCGATTGCTTTTGTTGGTCGGTGAATTCAGTGAGAGCCATAAATCTCAGGACGCTTTCTTCCACGGCTGGAGCGGCGGTGATTCAAATGGCAATGGATTAAGAGGCGCCTTTGGCATTAGAAACCAAAGCGCGAGGTAAATGATCACCCCGGCAAAGGCCGTAAAAATCGTCGCCAGCACCCAAACCACCCGCGTCCT
>DATJSQ010000024.1:0-3257 GCA_035503995.1 Verrucomicrobiia bacterium
ATCCAAATTTACGCGGCCATGGCCGATTGGTCCAAAGTGGAGGATGGGCTTAAGAGGCTGGTGGTTCTCATGCCCGGCCAACCGGAGCCGCATTACGATTTGGCCGCCATGATGGCGACCCACGGCGAGGAATCGAATGCCTTGGAACAATTAAAACTGGCGATGGATTTAAGCGCGGCGCGGCTCAAAACGAATCCTTCCGCATTGAATTTGCTTCAGCAAGCGCGCAGCGACCCGCATTTTGCGGCGCTACACAACCTGCCGGAATATCAGAAAATTGTTCCCCCTGGATGATGAGAAGGGTCTGAGGTCAGGCCGGTGGGAAGGTGGCGGCCGGTTTTTCCGGAATTCCCCTTATAACGAAAGCCTGATTTAATGCCGGCGGTGGAAAAGCCAGCAGCGTCGCCAAACCGGACAAACCGAACACCAACACGCTGGACGGTTCGGGAACCGCCTCGGGGCTAATGCTCAGGTTGTTGAAAAACTGGTCATTTGAAGTGTTTCTTTGAGCTGGCCCGCCGTCGTTCGCCCGCCGTCATCTTCATTGATGAAATCGATGCCATCGGAGGCAGCCGTTCCAACGCCTCATCCACAATGGCGCCCATCGTCAACGTGCTGCCACCGAGATGGACGGGGTGGCGGCTAAAAACGAAAACTTGATGGTGCTGGCCGCCACGAACACACCGTGGCGTGTCGACGATGCGCTTCGGCGCCCAGGACGATTCGACCGGATTTTATTTGTGCCGCCACCGGATATTCCGGCCTGTGAAGCCATATTGAGAATTCACTTGCGCGATTTGCCCGCGGAAAAACTGGAACTCGGGAAACTCGCGCAACTCACGGACCGGTTTTCCGGCGCGGATTTGCACGCGGCGGTCGAGCGCGCTTCGGAAAAAGCCATTTACCAGGAAATGCAGACGGGCCGACCAAATTGACGCAATCACTACTCGTGGAGACAATCAAGGAGATGTGCCCCTCCACCAACGAGTGGCTGGAAACGGCGCGCAGCTACGCCGCCTACGCGAATCGTTCAGGCCTGTATGACGATCTCGTCGAATTCTTCGAAAAATGATTTTTAGTCCGAGAACAAAGCCGTCGTGTTCTCTGGCAGAAAAGGTGTTCAATCAAATTCAGAAAAACATCTCATCAATCGTTTCGAGTTCGTTTTCTTAGTGACGATTACTGGCGATTAGCCCGTTTGACCGCCAGCCGGCTTGGGTTAACATTTCTCCGTGAACTGGATGGCCGCAGCCGCAACCGATTTGACGACATTGCCGGAGGTCGAGCCGGCAAAGAAATCGTTCCCGGCAACCGTACTTGAGGACCCGGAAGGCGACTGGCTCTGCGCCGGGTGCCTGAACCGCGTCGCCAACGAGAAAGATCGTTTCAAGCATGACGGAAAGGCCGAGTTCACATTTTCCAACCCGCAGGGCATTCGGTTTGGCATCATCACCTTTTCGCAAACCATGGGTTGCCTGGAAACCGGGGTGCCGACCCTGGAGCACACCTGGTTCCCGGAGCACGCCTGGTCGTTTTGCCAATGCGACCGCTGCCAGATGCACCTGGGCTGGTTCTACAGCGGTCCGCACAACTTCGTCGGTCTGATCAGGAATCGCCTCGTCAGGGGCCGCAACATCTGGAATTAAACCGCAAAAATTTATGCCGCTATTAAAACTTGAAACCACGCTCGTCCTCAACGAGGAAAAACGGAAAGCCTTGTTGGCCAGTCTGTCCCGCATTGCGGCTGAAACCATCGGCAAGCCCGAGGAATACGTGATGGTCACGGTCAATCCGGCGGCTATCCTGATGTCAGGAAAGGCCGGAGACGCCGCCTTCGTGGATGTCCGCGGCATCGGGGGCTTGAGTGCAAACGTAAACCGCCAGCTATCGGAAAAGGTCTGTCGCTTGTTGAATCAGTCGCTCGGCGTTCCACCAAGCCGCATCTATCTCAATTTCACGGAGGTCGAAGCCGGGAACTGGGGCTGGGATGGCAAGACGTTCGGCTGAACCCTGCGGGCGGCATAATCAAGATTTTAACCTCACGATCATCTTGTCGCCGTTCACCGAAGTTAGGCTATTGATTGAGGAAGGGGACGAAGCGGAAAAGGAAACCGCAGGTTTCGGAGATCGCTCTGGCGTGCCGCGGCCGCGGGAGGACGGCCATATCAGTCCAAGACGCTGGCGCGTTGTCCGAATCGAACCTTGCAGCAATGGAAGCCATTGCCGCCTCTCCGCGGCGCGGAAGCCAAGAAGCGTAAGAGGATCAAGGCGACTGGGTAGCCAGGCCGACTTTGGTGATGTTCAACTGCTGCAGCACGTCGAGGACGTTGATCATGTTCTGATAATCCACCGTGTCAGCGCCTTTGACCACGACGCTCAAGTCGGGATTGTCGGATTGAAGCCGGCGAAGATCGTCTTTGAGTTGGGGAATTGTCACGAGTTGGTTGTTCAGGAAGGTTTGTCCCTGCGCGTCCACGACGATGTTATTATTTTTTGGTTTGTCCTTCTGCGGCGGCGGTTTGCCGGAGGGCAAATTCATCTCGAGGTTGTTCATCATCTGAGGCGTGGTGATGATGAAAATGACCAACAAGACAAACACCAGGTCCAAAAGCGGAGTGATGTTCAACTCGCTGAGCGAACCGTGATGGGAGCGGGAAGTCTTTTTCATTGAAAGAGCGGTTCGGTGTCGTCCTGAACGTCAAAACGGATGAGGACCCGCGGAGGGAAATTGGTGGGTGGCGGGCGGTCCATGCTGGTGACCGAGGCGATGGCCTGGCGGACGGAATTGTCCCACCGGCTGTTGCCGGAGCCTTTTTCCCAAACGGGATCGCTGATGGTCCCGTCGCGCCCGACCGCGACCTGGACTTCGGCCACATAACTGACGATGAGTAATTTACGGATGGCTAACCGTGCTGGAGCCAACGCCGAGGAGGCCTTGCGTTTGTCGGGAAAGTTTCGGATTATCGGATTTCACGTTTTGCCGTGGCTATATTGGATCGTTAGCAGCTATGCGCAACGCAATCCTGCTTTTGGCACTGGTTGCCCATGCCGTCGCCGGGCAAAATTCTGGCAAGGATCGCTATTCCGCCGTGGGATGGGTGGCGAGGAATTTTTTGATCACGGCGATTCGGTCCCGCATTATCTGCTCGCGCCCGGCGAAATCTTTTTTGCTGTAGGGAACTTCACAGATGAAATGGGAACAGTCTGCCGTCACCACCGCCATGCTGGGCGCCCACCCGCCCTCATCCGGGCCGTTG
>DATJSQ010000025.1:0-6467 GCA_035503995.1 Verrucomicrobiia bacterium
AGCGGGGTGTGATAAAGCCACCGAATCGTTATTCATTTCCACGGGTCTCATTTGCCTAAAATACCGGCACTGTCAACCGCACAACGGCGCCCCGTTCCGGTCCGGGGCCAATATCAAAGCTGCCGCCAATGTCCGTCATCCGCTTGCGCATATTGCGCAGCCCGTTGCGATTTTGCTTTTCACCGGCCGCCGAAAGGCCCTTGCCGTTGTCCGTGATTTCCACGATAAACCGGCCGGCTTCCAGTCGAAGCCGGATGCGCGCTTCGGTCGCCTGCGCATGTTTAACGATGTTATTGACCGCTTCCTTAAACGCGAGAAAAACATTATGGCGCACCTCCGGCGGGATGGAAGAGGCCGGCCATTGCGGCGGCGCCTCCACCCGGCAATGCACGCCGGCCAACTCAAGAAACTCCTGCGCGTATTTGATGGCATAGTTGGTCAGCCCTTCCAGCGTGTCGTTGGCGGGGTTGATGGCCCAGACAATCTCGTCGAGCGAGCCGGTGGTTTCACGCGCCGTTTGCGAGATTTGCCGGGCATGCGACTCCACTTCCGCCGGCGCATCCTTGTCTGCTTCGGCCATTTCACCCAGCAACGCCACCTGCGTCAGGTTGGCGCCAAGCTGGTCATGCAAATCGCGGGCGATGCGGGACCGTTCGCGTTCGAGGGCCTCTTGTTGTTTATGCCGCTGCAACTCGCGGTGCAATTTTTGCGTGGAAAGGTACCGGACAACGGCGGCGACGGCTCCCAAAATGAAAAGTATCGCCGCCATGCGGAACCACACGGTTTGCCAGAATTGCGGCAGCACGATGACGTCGAATTCGCCCGAATTTTCGTTCCTCACACCGTCTTCATTCGAGGCGATGACACGGAACCGGTAATTTCCGGGGGGGAGTTTCGGATATCGGGCCACGCGCTCGTTGCCGGCGTCGGTCCAATCGGTTTGGTAGCCTTCCAACTGATACTTGAAGTTGACCAGGCCGGGCGCGGAAAAATCCAGTGCGGTGTAGTCAATCTCCAGTTGAATCTCCGATTGTTTGCCACCGGGAGAAATGGTGACCGATGCCGGCCAGGCCGAGGCGAGTTGGTTGGTTATTTGTTGCCGGCCGTCAATCAGGATTGACTCAATCATCACCGTTGGCGGCTGCAAATTGGACCTTAAATCCAATGGATTCAAGAAGGCAACACCCTCGGCGGTTGGAAACCATAACCGTCCGTCGGCCGTGCGGCAGGCGGATGGCTGCGAGCCGATGGAGCATTCGCGAGTGGGCAGACCGTCGGCCTTTCCATAAGTCCTGCAGAAAATGGAGCCTGATTCGCCGCTGGCAAAATCTTCGAGGGATTTTTTCGCGATGCGCATCAGCCCCGCATTTGAGCCAATCCAAAGGTTGTCGCCGTCAGCCAGAATATAACTGATGCTGTCGCTGGCCAGGCCATCGCGCGTGGAAAACGATTGCCAGATATGATTCTTCAGCCGGGCCAATCCGTGTGCGAACGTGCCGACCCAGAGCGCGCCTTCATTGTCCGGCTCCAGGCATGAGATATCATTGCCGGGTAAACCGTTCGTGCCTGCAAGATAGGAAATAAATTTGCCATCCTTAAAGAGGTCCAAACCACCGCTTTCGGTTCCAATCCACAAACCGCCGTCAGCATCTTCGGCGATGGCGCGAACCGGCCCAGGAGACAAGCCATCCCGGGAGGTGAACATCGTCCAGCCGTCGCCGTCGAAATTACCCAGGCCCATTTGAGAGCCAACCCATAACCGGTTGCTTTGGTCCTCAAACAACGAAAAAATTTGCGGGCCTAAAATCTCCGCCCCATTCGCCGGAACAAATTGATTGGTCCGAAATTGATATAACCCCTGGTCGCTTGTGCCGACCCAAACCCGCTGCCGGCCGTCAGCCAACACTTCCCAGGCGTCATGGTACCGTCCGATTTGATAATTCCGCGTGCCGTTTGTGTTCCAGTGGGACACACCGAGCGCGCCGGAGGCAATCCACCATCCACCCTCGTTGTCCGGCGATAGCGACTGTGCATTCCCGGTGGGGAACCCCGGCGGCGAATCGAAAATCTTTCGCTTAATTCGGTCCAAGCCGCCGCCGTCCGTCCCCGCCCACAGATTTCCCTCGCGATCCAGGCATAAGGAGAGAACATAAGCCTTCGACAGCCCCTGATTGGTTGAAATGTTTTCCCAGCCGCCGTGGGGATCCGACCAAAAGACACCCTCGCCGAGCGTACCGACGATTAAATTTCCATGGCCATCTTCGAGTGCCGCGTCCACCCTGGCGCCGCCCCAGGGAGCCGGGCCAAGATTTTTTTCGAGATGCCCGTTGTTCCATTTTTCAACCGTGCCGTTGAGAATTTGCCAATAGCCGCCGGAGACGGACGGGACCCAAATTCGCTGCGCCAGTAAATATAATTGTTGTGAAACGACACCTTGGCGAAAATAGACCCGGCCGTTTTGGCAGATGAGAATTCCATCGTCCGTCCAAAATAAAATGGCGCCGGACGGATCTTGAATGGCATAAGTCACCTTGCCGGCTCCCGAACTGGCCGCGGAAAAATTTTTGATGACGCCATCTTTAATCATTTCCAAACCGGATGATTCGGTTCCCACCCAAAGATTGGTTTGCCGGTCTTCGAACAAAAAAACAATCCTGTCGCTGCTCAAGCCCGGTGTTTTCATTTGATTGAAAACGGTGAATTGATTTCCGTCGAAACGCACCAGCCCGTTGAGGGTCCCGATCCAAAGGTATCCGTCGCTGCTCTGGATGACCGAAATCGCCTCGCTGTCCGGAAGTCCCTCCTCGACGCTCCAAGAATTCACGATAAATGGAAAATCGTCCGCCTTCGCCGCCAAGAGGAAGGCGAAAGCGAGTGCGCCGGGCAGCAACCGGGCGAAAAAAAGGAGGCGGAGAGGTTTTCGCGGAAACACAGCCATTGAGGATACAAATGTCCGGGCGGGAGGAAAAATTATTTTTCAAAAATTGCTTGCCACCGGCGGACAACGAGTTAAGTTGGGAATGCCCAACGAGAACTGGGCGTAACGGCGGGCGATGGCGATTTAAACGTGTGTATCGCCTCGCCCGCTAATTTTTTAATCGCAGGCAGGCGCCGACAGGCACATTGACATGCAACCCGTCCTCAATTATTTAAAACAAAATCAGGCCCGCTTCGTCGCCGAATTATGCGAGTTCCTCCGTTTCCCGAGCGTCTCCGCCCAACCGGAACATAAAGACGACCTGGGTGCCTGCGCCGGCTGGCTGGCAAACCATTGCCGGCGGATGGGGCTGGACGCAACGGTCCGCGCCACCGACGGCCATCCGATTGTGGTCGCGAAAACCCGGCGGGAAAATAAATCACGGCGTCCGCATTTTGTGGTGTACGGACATTACGACGTGCAGCCGCCCGATCCTTTGGATTTATGGACGTCCCCGCCGTTCGAGCCGCGGATCGAGGGGCGCTCGCTCTTTGCCCGCGGTTCCACCGACAATAAAGGGCAGCATTTCGCGCATCTCAAGGCCGTCGAGGCCTATTTGAAAACCGGCACTCCCCTGCCCTGCGATTTGACCTTTGTCATCGAAGGCGAAGAGGAAGTCGGCAGCAAACACCTGGCAAAATTTTTGAAGACAAATCGCACGGAGCTGAATTGCGATGCGATTGTGGTTTCCGACACCGGCATGCCCGACAAAAAACATCCGGCGCTCACTTACGGACTGCGCGGGATTATCGCCTTTGAGATTACCCTCCGTGGGCCGTCGCGCGATTTGCATTCGGGGACGTTCGGCGGCACGGTGGACAATCCGGCGATGGCGCTCGGCCAACTGCTGGGAAAATTACGCGACAAAAACGGGCGCATTGCCATCCCGCATTTTTACGACGATGTTGCGCCGCTGTCGGCTTATGAGCGGGCGGAATTCAAGCGACTGCCGATTACCGACCGCCAATTACAAAAATTGCTCGGGGTGAAAAGGCTTTTTGGCGAGCGCGGATTTACGCCCGCGGAACAACGCAGCGCGCGGCCGACCTTTGAAATCAACGGCCTGACCAGCGGGTACCAGGGCGAAGGCAGCAAGACAATTGTTCCGGCGCTGGCGCGGGCAAAAATCACCTGCCGTCTCGTCCCCAACCAAAGGCCGGAGCGCATCCGCAAAATCGTCTGCGATTATCTAAGAAAGATTTGTCCGCCGACCGTGCGCCTCGAAATTGAAGCCGGTCACGGTGCGGAGGCGTATGCGGTATCGCCCACCAGCGCACATGCGCAGGCGGCGTTGCGCGCGTTGCGAAGGGCGTTCAATTGCGAGCCGGTGCTGTTGCGCGAGGGCGGCTCGATTCCCATTGTGAACGATTTTAAAAAGGTTCTCGGCGCGGAAACGCTGTTGCTCGGCCTGGCGTTGCCCGAAGACAACGCCCATTCGCCAAACGAAAAGTTCGATTTGGACAATTTTGAAAACGGCCAGCGCATGGGCGCCTTCCTGTGGCAGGAATTGAGCGCCCTTTAGCCATCCAATGCTTCCCGTCCCGTCCAGGATTAAAAAGTTCAGTCACCCTAAACTGACCAAAACCCGGATCGTTCTGTCCCTGATTATCGCGGTTCTGACCGATGGCCTTCAATTCCTGCTGGGATGGCTTGGGCCGATCGGATGGACGGTTGGCGATGATACGATAGATGTGATCGCGATGTTTCTGACAAGTTGGGCCATTGGCTTTCATTGGCTGTTATTGCCGACATTTGTTCTAAAATTGGTGCCGCTGGCGGATGATTTGCCCACCTGGACAGCTTGTGTGGCTGCCGTTATTGTTCTGCGCAAACGGGAAGAGCGAGCTTCGGCTCCGTTGCCGCCCGAAAAACCGCCGATTGGAATCTGATTGAAAATCCCCCCGATTGACCGCAAATTAAACAGATGACGAAGACGACTTTTACCGGCCCGGCTTATGTGGTGCGCGACAACATTGACACCGACCAGATCATTTCCGCGCAATATCTCGCGCTCGTGCCAACCATCCCTGACGAATATGAAAAGCTCGGCAGTCATGCCCTGGCCGGCCTCCCGGAATCGCTTTACAAAACGCGCTTCGTCAAGGAAGGCGCGCTGGACAGCGAATATCCCATTGTCGTTGCCGGAAAAAACTTCGGCTGCGGCAGCTCGCGCGAGCACGCGCCCATCGCGCTCGGCTCCGCCGGATGCCGGGTGGTGCTCGCCGAAAGTTTCGCGCGGATCTTCTTCCGCAACTCGGTTGCCACCGGCGAACTCTATCCCTGCGAATTGACCGAACGCCTCTGCGACATGCTCAAAACCGGCGACGTGGTGACCGTGGACCTGGACGCGCAAACGGTGACCGTGAAAGAGACCGGCAAAGTTTATAAATTCAAGCCGCTGGGCGACGTCCGTCCGGTGGTGGATGCCGGCGGCTTGTTCAACTATGCGCGCCAGACCGGGATGATCGCGAAGTGAATAAAGGTTTCCCGCCTTGCCGCTCGTGTCCACGCTGTGTTATGTTGCCGGCATGAGCGCGACTGAGTTGATTCAAGAAATCCAACGACTGCCGGAAACAGAGCGCGAGCAGGTTTTCGATTTTGTGCTTCACGCGCAAAGACCGGATTGGGCGAAGCCGCGTCCATCGGGTTATTTTGCCGACTGCTACGCAGACGACGAAATCGAAATATCCAATTGGCTCGCCAGCCGGGGACCCAAAACCATCGTGCCATGAGGCAATGGGAAATCTATCTTTTCCCGTATCGTGACGAGCAGCCGCATCCGGTCGTGATTCTTTCCAGCGAAGAGCGATGCGCCAATGAATCCATTTCCCACATCAACGGCTTGCTCTGCACATCCGTTCGTTTGAATCGCGACCTGAAACGAAATGAAACAGTTTTGGACGAAACAGAAGGTTTGGACTGGAAGACTGCCGTTCCCTGTGATTTCATTTACGCTCTGCAAAAAAGCGATTTCCTTGGACGGCGCGGCGAAGTAAGCCGGTTTCGGCGGGTGGCCATCACGCGAAAGCTCGTCGAATGCCTGCGCTTGCCGCTGGAATTTTAGGAAGCCCTTGAACCTGCTCCCCCGCCCCCGTTCGTTGGAAATGGCTCGTGGCACTTTCACGCTGTCGAAAGAAACGGTGGATTTTATTCTGGGGAGCGCGCGCATCGGCTTCGCGCCGGATGGCGTCCCGCCAGCCGGAATCCAGTTGAATCGAGACGAGTCAAGCGGCGCGCGGGACGCAGGCGCTTCCCAAAGCGAATTTTACGCCCTGACGATTTCCAAGGCCGGAATTAAAATTTCATTCCGCGAGCCGGCCGGCTGGCGAGCGGCCATGGCCACTTTACGGCAATTGCTCCGCCAATACGGATGCCATCCGCCGTGTTTAAGAATTCGCGACTGGCCGGATTTTCCACGGCGCGGCGTGATGGTGGATATTTCGCGCGGGCGCGTGCCCCGGTTGAAGACGTTGCTGGACCTTGCGGAAAA
>DATJSQ010000026.1:0-9380 GCA_035503995.1 Verrucomicrobiia bacterium
TAGGATTCATCATCCGAAATTCAGAATGGATTTCAATCAAAGACTCTTCCGCTTTGCGCGATCGGTGGTGATAAATTTTCATTTTCTTTGTAACTGTTCGCATCCGGAACTGTTAGTATGATGAAGAACTGATGAAAGCAACCGGCCAAGGGAAGGAATGCTGAAGGCTGAAATGAAGACGAATACGGTCAACCTTCAACGCATCAGTGGCGCGTGGCTTGAGAACGTGACGGGGAAACGCGGTTTCACGCTCCTTGAGTTGCTCGTGGTCATTGCCATCATCGGCATTTTGGCGGCGATGCTGTTCCCGGCGTTGTCGCGGGCCAGGCAACGGGCCCAGGGAATCACGTGTATGAACAATGGCCACCAGATGATCATGGCGATCCACCTGTATTCGGGCGACAACAACGATTCTTTCCCGCCCAATCCGGACGACGGCAACACCATTCCCGGTTACAACTGGTGCAGCGGCGAAGCGGGCATCGGCCAGCCGCAGGAATTTGATCCGGATGTCATCGAGGACCCGGCCCGTTCATTGCTGATTAAATATCTCAGCGGCAACATCACCGTGTTCCATTGCCCTGCGGACACGCGGCAGGGATTGTACCAAGGAACCAATCCGGCATTGATCGGCCAAATTGTGCCGGCCGCGCGAACGTTTTCAATGAGCCAGGCCGTTGGGACCGTTGATCCGGGCTACGATGCCACGGAGTTTTCGCCTCCGGCCAGCCACTCCGGTGTTCCGAATTTGTCCGTCAACGGCCCGTGGTTGAATAACCAGGACACGCATCATCGGGATCAGCCGTGGGCCACGTATGGCAAGCTGTCGTCCATGACGGCGCCGGGGCCTTCCATGCTCTGGGTGCTGGTGGACGAGAACGCCGCGGGCCTCAACGACGCCGCGTTTGCTTTTGGAATGGAAAACGCCGAATGGATTGACGCGCCCGGTTCCTACCACAACGGCGGGTGCGGTTTCGCCTTTGCGGATGCACATTCTGAACTGCACCATTGGATCCAAACCCCCGAACCGGAATCAGACGCCAACGAAACGGATTGGGGCTGGATGCAGCAGCGCACCTCAGCCAAAGTGGGAACGGAGTCTGAGTAATTGCCAATTTTCCTTGTAACGGTTCGTATCCGGAACTGTTAGTATGATGGAAATCGCATGAAAGCAGAAAGCCAGACCCGGCGCGGTTTTACGCTGCTGGAATTGCTGGTGGTCATCGGCGTCATCGCCGTCCTCGCGGCGTTGCTGTTGCCGGCGTTGTCGGCGGCCAAAAAACGCGCCGCGCAAGCCGCCTGTATCAATGACATGAAACAACTCGGCATGGGGATGAGAATGTATATTGACGATAACCATGACACTTTCCCCGGCATGGCTTCGGAACACAGCGGGTTTCAGGCCGCCGATTGGATTTATTGGCGAACCAATTCGGCGTTCCCGCAAGTCCAACAAAGCCCCATTGTCCTGGCCCTGGCCGATACCAGCCCGAAACTGTTCCGCTGCCCGTTGGACACCGACGACAGCGCGCGGCTGGCTGAAGGGACGACCGACCCGGCCAACGGCCCTTACTTCTACAGCTACAGTTTGACCAGCTATAATCCCACGAGCGAAAGCGATGGAACACAGGTGAACCCGGGCATGTCGTCGAACTTTTCCGGCGGCGTAAATCTTCCGTTCAGACTCGCGGCCATCCACAATCCTTCCGGGAAAATCATGATCGCCGAGGAGGTGGCGTCGGACAGCGGCAGCGACAATCCCACCGGCGCGTCGGTCATCAACGATGGACGGTGGATGCCGCAAGACCCCGACCCATTGACAGCCCGGCACGGCGGCAAGGCGGATGTCACCTTCGCCGATTTTCACGTGGGAACTGTGACCTGGGAGTTTGGAGAGGACCTCAATAATTCCGAGCCGGATCTGTGAAGCGGGAGACGACGTGACTGCTCCCTGAATCATTGCCGATTTACGAAATCTTAAAATTAAACTCCGCGCGTTTGGCGCTGGACTATTTTTTTGTCCGCCGGACAAGTACGAATACCAATGGGGCGAAAATTAAATGTCTATTCTTCTCCTACTGAAATGGTCAGGCCATCAACAAAATCTTCAAACGAAATGTCCGCCAGCTTTTTTTTGAAAAACACGGCCAGATCAGCCGGTTTGCAATCCAGGATTTCTGATTTGTACTTGAGGGTTTGATACAGCCACTGCGCCACCTCCAGCGGCCAATACGTCATGCTCATCTGAATCACTTTGGCTCCAGCACGCCTGGCTTGTTCTTCCAGCCCGGAATCTTCGCCGACGCGATCCACGATGACACAGGTTGCCGAGTGATATTTTTTGCTGCCGATTTCCAGTTCGCGCTCAAAGCGCGACACCTTGTCTTTGGTGATTTCCGGATTGCCGCGTCCGATGAAGCCCAAGTCAAACCGGATGGCTTGGCCCGGTGCAACCAAGAGCGTCGCATCCGCTTCGCGCTCGCCAATTTTACTCGACAACCAAAAGGCTTTTGATGTTTTACTGGGCGGAATACCGGTTTGTTCAAAGCCAAGTGCCACCAAAACACTGCCAAGCACCAAACGCTCAAACAGTTTTCCGTAAGTGCTTTTTTCCGAACCGCGAATCGCCAAAGTTTGGCTGCCGATTGTGCAAAACAAACTCAACATGTCGTGCCAATCGAATATCACTTCTTCGCCTTTGGCCGCCTTCACACTGCATTTCAATCCGCCGGCCTCACGTTCGGTGTCTGAAGCAAGACGCTCCAGGTTTGACGCAAACGACTCAGTGTATTTCTGAAGT
Source organism: Verrucomicrobiia bacterium (assembly GCA_035503995.1). GTDB lineage: Bacteria > Verrucomicrobiota > Verrucomicrobiia > Limisphaerales > UBA11358 > UBA11358. The sequence continues at coordinate 2,801 of DATJSQ010000026.1, forward strand.
TGAGTTTTATCGTCACGCAAAACATTCTGAACTCCTTTGTTTGTCTGACCAATCATCCACTTGCAAAGTTCCTTTTCGGGTTTTGAACAACGCTCGGTGAGTCCGATGTAAGCCAGGCCGGGTATTCGCCGGGAGAAGTCGCTCGCTGCCTGCAACCCCCGAAGATAAACCATGAAAGTTGCCGCGTTAACTTTGCCAAGCCTCAATCTTGTCAGGTGTTCTGTCGAAGCGCGAAGATTCTCCCCACAAAGCACATCAACTACAATCTGCCGGACATTTTCTTCACCTGCGCGTTTTATGAATGTTGCGCCTTTGCTTTGCAGCAATTCACTAAAGTTATCCGGAAGCAATTCGCCCAGTTTGATGGAGGAGGTTTTCATTAAAGCAAGACACAAGTTGTGTCTGGAGCTTGACAACCGACAAATAAAACGTTTTTCGTTGCCGCACCCAACCAATCCGGCATTTCGCGACGAATGATTTCGATGTACTTTGATTCGTTCTCAATCAGGACAAACCGCCGATTTTCCATGACGGCGGCACGTCCGGTTGTGCCAGTTCCAGAAAACGGGTCTAAAACAACATCATTTTTGAAGGAGTAATACCGCACAACTCGCTGTGCCAGCGCCAAAGGAAAGACAGCCGGATGTTCGGAATGAAACGCCGGATGAATTCTCCAAAGATTTGTGGCTTCATAATCATCGCCGATTTTCGATTCTTTGACCGCCTGCTGGTCAGGATGATTGCGAATGTTCCAATCAATCAGTTTGTCGGTGTGCTTGCGATAAACCAAAACATATTCCGTCACCGGCACGGCCTTGTATTGCAACGGTTGCCGGTCAGCGGCAAAGCGGCGTCCGCGTCCCGTTGCCCAGCCCGCGCCGGACGGCTTCACCCAATGGATGTCGTCAATGAAATCAAAACCTTCCTCTGTAAAAATCCGGTGCATGTCAAACGGCACGGCAATGCGCTTGGAAGCCTCGCTCCGGTTGGCTCGCCGAATCAGAACCGGCGAAACGTTCATCACAAAGAACCGGCCTTCGCTCAAAACATGGTGGCAGTTGTGGATGATGCGCCGCATCTTGAGCAGATAGCTTTCGTAGGAAAGATAATCCTCATATTCGGGCCGCGCGTTGTAATACGGCGGTGAAGTGAAAATCAAATCCACGGATTGCGACGGCATCTCTAGCAACGCCTGTTCGCTGTCCCCCAGAATCACGGTGTTGCGGACAAACGAAACAGGCATTTGTGAAGGTGTGCCGTTGCCGTTTTCGGCCGGCTTGTCGGCCCTCTGCCGTCCGAGCAAACGCGCTTCCAAAACGTCCGGCGCGGTCGTTTCACCTGCGTCCACAAGCGAGGTATAGGCGTCAATCACCACTTCACCGATTCTTTCCTTTGTTCCCGCCTTGACCAGTGGAACGCGCCAAATGTGGTAGCGATCATCCACTTCAGGCAAACCAAACCAAACGGCGTTTTCAAGGTGAAAGTTTTTCAGCCAGCCCGACGAAATCCTTTTCGCCTCGGCCACCAAAGCCACCGCGTATTTCCGCGAAGTGGCGACGGTGGAGACACGAGATTTTCTTGGTGTGTCAACGACGTATGGCGTTTTATCTTCACGCAGTTCATCCGGCGGGCGGGTGAATATTTTGTAGGAGACCGGTTTTCGTTTCTTGATGACTTTCGCCGCGCTGGATTTTTTCACTGGCATTTTTAGCAGTCTAAACGCAAGCGGCGTTTGCCGCCAAGGCTGCGCTGAGTTGTCAATTCGGTTCTGCGATGGCAGCGACCCGTCAGCTCACCGGTGTGCAGCCGCCGTCAATGCGGGCCGTTGCCCGACTTGATCGAACGGATTCGCGTGATGAAACCAGCGGCTGGCTGTCGTAACCATGGCTGATCTCATCAAATGCAATTGCCAAAAACCAACGGCGGGGCAATCCAGGGGTTGAAACTTGTTAAAAGCTTTCTTGCCCACCGTTATCTTCCCCACTTTCTTGCCCTGGGCGCGATCCTGGTAATGTTGCCGGCCCTGAAAACAGGTCTGGTGGCTGACGATCTGATGCAGCGCTTGATTGAACTCCGACCCGGCCAGTTGCCGGCGCGAATCCAACAGACGGGCAACCCCGCGGATTCGGGCAGTTTCTCGACGGTCCTTTTCAACCTTTTCGGCCTCAACCGGGATCCACGATATCTGACGTTGATGAAAAACTACGGCACCGTGCCGTGGTGGACGCCGGACGGTTTCAAACTCAGTCTTTGTCGTCCAGTCGCCGCCTTCACCCACTGGCTGGATTACCGCCTCTTCCCCGACTCGCCCGCCCTGATGCACGCCCATAACATCGCGTGGTTCGCGGCCGTGGTTTTTCTCCTCACGATTGTCTATCGGCAGTTGATGGGGGTTGGATGGGCCGCCGGACTGGCGGCGCTGCTGTTTCTGCTGGATGCCTATACCTGCTTCCCGGTGATGTTCGTCGCCAACCGGGGCTTCATCATGGCGCTTTTCTTCGGCCTGCTGTGCCTTTACGAACATCATCAATGGCGTTCGACAAAGTCCCGATCCGCCCTGGTGCTCTCCATGCTATTCCTCACGCTTTCGCTTTTCTCGGAAGAAGGCGGAGCGCAGACTTTTGCCTTCATTCTCGCGTATGCCCTGACCTTCGAGCCGGGTTCTTTTCGCAGCCGGGTGGCAACGGTCCTGCCTTCGGTTCTGGTCCTTGCCGCGTGGCGGACTGTCTATATACTCTCCGGCTACGGCCTGTCTCACGAGGGTCTTTTTTACATTGACCCTCTGAATGAGCCGTTTCAGTTCGTGCGGGAACTGGCGCCCCGGATGATGCTGGTGCTCGGAGGCCAGCTTACCTGCCTGCCGCCGGAAATTTTGCCGGCAGTTAAACCTTCATTGCGCCCGCCGATCATCGCGCTTTATGGGGTGTTCGCGATTGCGGCTTTGGCGGCCTTCATTCCCTGGGTGCGCCGGGACAAAATGGCTGCGTTCTGGTTCGCCGTCATGCTGCTGGCCGCCATCCCCGAATCATCGCTGGTGCCCGTGTCCAAAAATTTTGGCTTTGTAGCCGTCGGCGCTTATGGATTGATCGCCAGTGTCACCGCGGCCCTGATGACCCGGCCAATACGGTTCCCGGAAGGATTGGCCCGCCGAATCCTGGCGTCGTCCGCCTGCGTCTTGCTGATTCTGGCGCATGTTCCGGGGGCAATTGCCGAAAGAATTGCAATGGTTAAAGCGGCCCCTGTCCTCTTCGCTCAATTGGGCCGGAGTCCTCGTGATTGGCCGGGCATCGAAAACGAAAATGTGATCGTCATCAACTACCCCTGTCCGCTGGCGGCGGCTTATGTGCCTGCTTACAAAGCGTATTTCCACCAGCCGCTGCCCGGGACGTTGCGGGCGTTGGTGCCGGGTTGCACGAGCTTTATCGTCCAACGCACCGATGACAACACCCTGGTGATTCGATCCCAGGGGCCGGATATCTTCTCCTGTGACGACGTCGGGCCTGTCCACATCGCCTATTACTTGGCGACATGCAACTTGCTCCTGGCCGCGCCCCATTGCAAAAAAGGCGACCGATATGACCTCGGCGGCCTCACGGTGGAAGTCCTGGAAACGGATGTGGCGGACTTGCCATGCCGCGTCTCGTTCCGGTTCGATACCTCGCTGGATTCGCCCGACTTCCGCTGGCTTTGGTTCGACTGGCGGACATTTTCCGCCAAGCCCTTTAAAATTCCGGCCATTGGCCAGAGCGTCGTGCTGTCCGGTCCCAGAAAGCCCGGAAATGATCGCCTCTTTGGCTCAATTGGCGCCAATCAAAATGCCGGCCTCGAACGGGCGCCGTAGGCGCAAATGCAGTTGGCGACACGAGGGCTTGGCGGGTCCGCTGTTTTCATGCCTCATTTTCGCCGGTTCCTGCCCTTGAACTTGCGAAGAATCGCGGCCAATCGTTCCACGGTTTGAGTCATTCGGTCCATCGCCGCTCCGCTGACAATGCCGGTTGCCGCCGGCGGTCCGTTCACCCGGCCCACGCGCCTTGCGCCGGCCGCGGGTCTCCGCCGCCGACGCTGTTTCCGCTCCTGGCGCCTTAGCGCCTCCAAGGTTGCCTTCATTTCCACATGGCCCTTTCCATAGCCCGGTTGCGGCGCCGGTATGATGTTTTCCGAATGGCAGCCGCTGTGACCGATGCTAAAACTTTCATATCCTATCAGCCGGGCAGAAAAACGCAAAGAAAAAAATGCAAGAATTCTGCTTTAATTTACTCAACAAGTAACATGGTGACCCCGTCAACGGGGATTGCGGGTGATTCAGAAGTAAATCAACATAGAGTCGGGTGGGAGTAGCTTCGGGAACCTTTGCTCGACATTTTAAACGGCTTGCCGTTTTTGTCTATAATAAGTTACACCGTGGATCATACACAAATGGCCGTGGACTTCTGCAACGACTGGTCATTGATTTAGCCGTTTGCCGAGAATCCCCGTTCTCTAAACGGGGTTGGAGAAAGAGCCGCGCTGGAAGGCCGCCCATTGATTGTAGCGCAGGTTTCCCAACCTGCCGTATCGCCGATTTCCAGATCGGCAGGCGGCCCGAATACGGATGATTTGCGGGCCTGGAAGCCCGCGATACGGCAGACTTGGAAGTCTGCGCGGCAGACACGGCGGCTGCTTGTCGCACTGGAGCCAGACGACGCTTCTTATAGAGGTCCAACTTAAAACCCCGCCCTTTTTGGCGGGGTTGTTTACTCAATCTTATGACCATGCGGCCGCGGCGTTTGCGGATGGTTACTCTCATCTATTTTGAGGTGCGGGCAAATTGTCAGAGGCGGAAGGTCCTCGGACAACCGGCGTGTAATAGATAGACTGTTGGAGGAAATGCGGCAAACCTTTGCCTTTTGTTTTCATTTCTCCATCTTCGTTTCCTGCTTTCGTCTCCCAAACACCCCGTACCGGTCATGGTCAAAATGATAAATCTTCGCCACTCCAATTTTTAACCGGCCCAGCCAGGTGAATTCATGGAGGGCGATGCCGATGAGCATCCCCGCGAGCGGCCCGACAAAATAGATCCACCACGCCGTCCAAACGTCGGCGACGACCGCCGGCCCCACACTCCGGGCGGGATTGGTGCTGGTGCCGGAAAGCGGCGCTTCCAGATAGACCATCAGCGAATACAGGAACGGGAAGAGCAACGGCGTGAATTGCCGGAGTTTTTTGTGTCCGAGAAAAACAAACAACCCAACGATCAATCCAATCGTGGTGACCGCCTCCCCGCAAAGCGCCGCCCAAACCGAATCGCCGGGGCCGGGCACGGTGACGCCGTAATTGACGCTTCGTCCCATCGGTCCCCAGCACCACAACGGAACCGCTCCCGCCACGGCCCCGGCAAATTGCGCGACGATGTAGGCGATGGTGTCGCGCAGGGCCATTTTGCCCTTGAGATGAAAGGCGAGGGTGACGACGGGATTGATATGCGCGCCGCTGATTTTGCCGACCGGCGAGACCGCGATGAGGGCGCCGGTGGCGCCAAAGAAAAAACCGGTGATCGCCCGGCGCGTTCCGGGGTCCGGCAGCAGGGCCACGACGGGGCTGCCGGAGCCAAAATCGAAAATGACAAACGACAGGCCCATGATGATGAGCAGGGCGGTGCCCACGAACTCGGACACGTAGGTTGGCCAGGGAACTTTCATGGACAAATGACCTCCTTGTGTCCAGAATCTACCGACCACTGACTTTTGCCCAGGTGTCTTTCAGCGTGATGGTGCGGTTGAAAACCAGCTTTTGCGGCGTCGAGTCCTTGTCCAGGGCAAAATAGCCCAATCGCTCGAATTGATAGCGCTCGTCCACCGTGGCATCGTTCAACCCTGGCTCGCACCTGGCGGTGACGACTTCGAGCGAATGCGGGTTCAGCACGGTCTTGAAATCGCGTCCGTCCTTTTCCGGCTCGGCTTCGGTGAACAGCCGGTCATACAACCGCACTTCGGCCTCGATCGCGTGCGCCGCGCTCACCCAATGGATCGTCCCCTTGGTTTTCCGGTTCGCCGTGGCCCCGCCCGTCTTGCTGTCCAGGTCGGCCGTGCAGCGCAGTTCCACAATTCTTCCACCGGCATCCTTTACCACTTCATCGCACTTGATGATGTAGGCGTATTTCAGCCGCACTTCTCCGCCGGGTTTCAGCCGGAAAAATTTCGGCACGGCGTTTTCCATGAAGTCGTCGCGTTCGACGAACAATTCGCGGCTGAAGCGGACCTTCCGCTTGCCGGCGGCTTCATCTTCCGGATTGTTGACGGCGTCCAATTCCTCGACCCGGTCCGCCGGATAATTCACGATCACCACTTTGATGGGCCGCAGCACCGCCAGCCGGCGCAGAGCGGTTTTGTTCAGTTCCTCGCGAATGGCGTGCTCGTAGAGGGCAATGTCCGTCACCGAAATATATTTTGTCACGCCCACGCCCATGGCGAAATTCCGCAGGGCGCTCGCCGGCACGCCGCGCCGTCGAATGCCGCTGATGGTCGGCAGCCGGGGATCGTCCCAACCGGCGACGATTTTTTCATTCACGAGCTGGATGAGTTTGCGCTTGGAAACGATCATG
>DATJSQ010000027.1:0-4708 GCA_035503995.1 Verrucomicrobiia bacterium
GGAAACGGCGCCGACGGTGTCGCCATGGTAAGCGCCGGTGAGTGAAAGAAACTCCGGCCTTTTGATTTTTCCCGACCGGCGGGAAAATTCGTAGGCCAGTTTGAGCGCCACTTCGAGGGCGGTTGAGCCATCGTCGCTGAAAAAAACCTTGTTGAGTTTCAAGCCGTGGGTGTTGCGTTTGGGATTGGCGGCGGCGACGAGCTTTTCTGCGAGCAGGCTGGCCGGTTCGTTGGCAAGGCCCAGGGCGGAGGAATGTGCGATTTTGCGCAATTGGCGCAAGATGGCCGAATTGATTTTCGGATGATTGTGCCCGTGTAAGTTGGTCCAAATGGAGGAATTTGCGTCGAGATATTTTTTCCCATGACCGTCGCGCAACACGACGCCCTTGCCGGATTTGATGACAATCGGCTCGCGTCTGGCCCATTCGCGCATTTGCGTGAACGGATGCCAGACGAATGCTTGATCGAGTTGCGCGAAGTGATTCATGTTAGGGCCTTTAAGGCGTCAACAAGGGTGGACACGTCGCTGGCTGAATGGGCCGCGTTCAAGGTTAGCCGCAGGCGGGCTTTTCCGCGGGCGACGGTTGGAAAGCGAATGGCCGGAATGAAAATGCCTTGTTCGCGCAGCTTCGCAGAAGCGGCCAACGCTTTGTCTTCATCTCCGAGAACAATGGGGATAATGGCGCCGCGTGGTTTTGGGTTTTGAGCATGAAAATTGGAATTGAATTGTTCAAGACGTTGATGCAAGGCGTTTCGCCGCTGTTCCCCCTCGGGCGATTGGAGCAGTTGGATGGCAGCGGTCGCGGCGGCAGCGGAAGCCGGGACCGGCGCGGTCGAAAAAATAAAAGTTCGCGCGCGGTTGACGAGAAGATCAACGAGCGGGCGCGAGCCGCAAATATAACCGCCACTGGTACCGAGACCCTTTCCCAGGGTGCCCATTTGGATTTCGATTTGGGCGGCGATGCCGGCTTCGTCCGCGAGGCCTCGCCCATTCCCTCCCACAACTCCGGTGGCGTGCGCCTCATCCACCATGAGCCAGGCTCCGAATTTATTCTTTAGCCCGACGATTTCGCGCAGGGGAGCAGCGTCGCCGTCCATGGAAAAAATCGTTTCTGTCACGACGAGGGTGCGCGATTTTTGTTTTCCGGATTGTGATTTGGCCCAGGTCAACTTGTCTTCAAGGTCGGCCAAATCGTTGTGGGCGAAGACTCGAATTTTGGCGCCGCTCAGTTTGGCAGCGTCAATAATGCAGGCGTGGACGAGTTTGTCCAGGATGACGGTGTCGTCGCGTCCGAGGAGGGCACAGAGGGTGCCGATGGCGGTGGCATAGCCGGATGAGAAGGTCAAGGCGGCCTGGGTCCTCTTGAAATAAGCGAGCGATTCCTCCAATTCGTGGAACGGGGCCAGCGAGCCGCAAACCAGGCGCGAGGCGCCGCTGCCGACGCCGAATTTTTCGATGGCGCGGACGGCGGCGGTTTTCAAAGCCGGGTGATTGGCGAGGCCGAGGTAATCGTTGGAGGAAAAATTCAAAAGAGTTTTGCCGCCGATTTGGATTTGGGCGGATTGCGGAGAATCCACACGCCGCAGTTCGCGGAACAGGCTTTGTCCGCGCAGCGTATCCAGTGATTGTTCCAATTCCGCGATGAAATCGTTCACGGGGCGATGGTCCATTGTCCGTCAATCATGCCGGCGGAAATGGTTGATGGATGATGCGCGACCGCTTCGTAAATGTCTTGTATTTTTCCGGCAAAGGGAATGGCGATGCAATCGGCGAAGGCGCCGGGCGACAGCTCGCCGATTTGGCCCGCGCGGCCCAGGGCCAGCGCGCCGTTGAGGGTGGCCATTTCCAGAATAGTTTGGGGCGGCAGTTCCGGATGGACGCGCGCCATTTGCCGCATTTCCTCAAACAGATTGAGGGAGAGTTTTTCTTTGCCGGCCCGGGTGACGGTGGCCAGACTGTCGGTGCCGAGGCAGAGGTTGACTTTGGCGGCCTGCAATTTTTCCAGGGGGAACGGGTGGTGTCGGAAATAGACATGGCTGCGCGGGCAATGAACGACGCTGACCTTCCGCCGGGCGAGCAGGCGGATGTCTTCTTTATCGAGGTAGTTCGCGTGGGCGGCCAGAAAATTTTTGCCGAGAAGGCCCGCCTGTTCGAGGTGCTGCACGGGCGAGCCCAGGCCACAATCGGAATTGTCGCGGCCATTTTTCCTGAGCCAATCGAACATTTCACCGCGGGCATGGGCAAACATCTCATATTCCAGGTCGGATTCAGCGACATGGGTGGTGAGCCGGAGGTTTCGGTCGCGAGCGGCCCGGGCGCAAAGCCGGAGCAATTCCAATGAAGTGGAGTAGGGCGCGTGCGGCGAAAGCGCGACCGCGCAGCGCGGATGGGCCAGTGAGTCGCTCTTGCGGATCGCCTCGTCCAGGATTTTTGCGGGGTCGCGTTTTGCGCGGACCCCGGTCATTTCAAGAAATGAAATGATTCGCAACGGGGTGGAATCCCAGACTTCGGGAAGCAATTCGGGAGCGCATTCGATGTCGGCGACCGTGGTCGCGCCCGATTGGAGGAGCATTTTGGCGCCCTGTACCCACGAGCTGGCGTAATCGGTATAACTCCACTCGGCCTTGGCGGCGAGCATCCGGGGAATCCAATCGGTGAACTTTCTTGGCGGCGGCCAAAGCCCGGCCATGTCGGTATAATCCAGATGGCAATGGGCGTTGACGAGGCCCGGCAACAAAACAACCTCACCCAGGTCACAAAGTTCATCGCCGGAAAACTTCGATTTTATTTCCGACCAGGGGCCGACGGCGTCAATTTGATTTCCCGAGACGGCCACGGCGCCGTTGGAAATGGGCGGGGCGGCAACCGGAAGGACAGTACGGGCGCGGAGGATCATCAGGCGGCGGCTTCGCGCTTGGCCTGCTTTAATTTGGCGGCGTCCTTGTGTTTGCGGGCCTTGATTTTGTTGTGTCGCTTCCGGATTTGTTGCTCGATTTTTTTTGCCACCACGTCAATCGCCGCGTAGAGATCACTGTCGCGCGCTTCGGCAAAGAGGTCCGGACCGCGCATGGCCAGTTGCATGGAGCAGCAAAATTTCCGCTCCGGGGCGCGCTGATGATCGTGTTCCAGGGTGACACGCGCGTCCACCGCCCGGGAATCGAGATGGTCGAGTTGTTCGAGTCTTTTGACCACGCGGTCCTCCAGGGTTTTTGTCAGCGTCACATTATGTGTGGAAAGAATTAATTTCATCTTGATTCAAGATGCAATCTACGGGCATAAAAAGCGAGTTTTTCCTTAAAAACGGCGCTATAGCGAAATTCATGCCGAAAACCTTGTCTTTCCTTCAAATTGAATTACAATGAGTTCGCATGGCTCAAGGCCTACAACTGTCGCAGCGGCTGACGCAATCGCTGGTGCTGGCGCCGCAATTGCAACAATCGCTGGCGTTGCTGCAAGCGCCGACTCTGGAACTCAAGGCGCTGGTGGAGCACGAACTGGAACAGAATCCGGTGCTCGAAGAGGTGGCGTCCACCGAAACGGAGTTGCGTGAAAAGTCCCCGACCGATGAAGCGGAGCCGATGGCCGACGACGCCGAATTGCCCGCCGGCGCCGAAGCCGGGTCCGAGCCTGCCGAGGAAACGGCGTCAGCGGAGGACGCCGCATTTGACACCGCGATGGAAAAAACCGCGTCCGAGCCGGTGGACGATTTTCAAGCGGAGTTCGACAAGCTGGTGCAATTGGACCAGGAATGGCGGGATCATTTTTCACAGACCAACATTCCCATCCGGCAATCCACCGAGGATGAAGAGAAGCGGCAGTTCATGTTCGATTCGCTGACGGTGGAAACATCCTTGGCGGAATTTTTGATGGAGCAGGTGCGGGAAATTGATTTGAGCGACGAACAGCGCGCCATCGCGGAGTTGATCATCGGCAATATTGACGATTACGGGTATCTCAAGGCCACCGTCGAGGAGATTTCAGCGGCGAACAATATGCCGCCCGAAAAAATATCCGTGGTGCTGAAAGTCATTCACACCTTTGACCCGCCGGGTGTGGGGGCGATGGATTTGCGCGAATGCCTTTTGCTTCAACTGGAGCGGGCGGGGCGGCAGGACTCTCTGGAATACCGGATCATTAAAGATTTTATGGAGGCACTGGGGAAGCGCCGGATTCCGGAAATTGCGCGCGGGACCAACCGGACGATTGAAGAGGTGCAGGAATCGCTGGGGAAAATTGCGCGCCTGGAGCCGAGGCCGGGGCGGGCCTTTCTGCCGGACAACGACCATTACGTTTTGCCGGAGGTTTTTGTGCAAAAAAGCGGCGACGATTTCACGGTCACCACCAACGACGAACAGATTCCGCATTTGCGCATCAGCAACATTTACAAGGATTTGATGTCGTCGGGCGACAACAATAGCGAGGTCAAGAATTACATTCGCGAGAAAATCCGCGCCGGTAAATTCCTAATCAAGAGTTTGCATCAGCGGCAGCAGACGATCCTGAACATCGCCCGGGAGATTGTGAAACGTCAGCGGGAATTCATGGAGAAAGGGGTGGCGCATTTGAAGCCGATGACGATGGCGCAAATTGCCGGCGTGGTGGGGGTGCATGAAACGACGGTGAGCCGCGCCGTTTCGGGCAAATACATGCAGACGCCGCAGGGCGTCTTTGAAATGAAATTTTTCTTCACCGCCGGCCTGCAAACGGC
>DATJSQ010000028.1:0-3212 GCA_035503995.1 Verrucomicrobiia bacterium
TAAGGATTCTTATTTTATCGAGCGCAAGCTGTATCCCAACGTTGATTTTTACAGCGGCATCATCATGCGCGCGATTGGGATTCCGCTGGAAATGTTTCCGGTCATCTTCGCCATTGGGCGGATGCCGGGGTGGATCGCCAATTACAAAGAAATCATGGAAGACGCCAAAAGCCGCATCAGCCGTCCGCGGCAGATTTACACCGGGCCGACGCTCACTCATTACGTGCCGATGGAAGAGCGGAAGTAATTTCGCGTTTGATTAGCGGGCAGGAAAAAACAATTCGCCTGGTGGCGGGGCACGATGTGTGCTGTATTTAGTGGATTTTCCGAATGAAAAAAATTCTCGTGATTGACGACGAAGAGTGGCTGCGTGAAATGATTCAGCTTGCTCTCCGTCAGAAAGGCTTCGAGGTGATTGAGGCGCCCAATGGCACGGATGGAATTGAAATGGCCAGAAAAGAATTGCCTGATCTCATCCTCTGCGACATCAACATGGGGAAAGTGGATGGTTACCTTACCCTTTCCGCCCTGCGCAATGAAGCCCCCACCGCCGCGATTCCCTTTATCCTGATGACGGGTCTGGCCGACAGCGCCAGCATGAGGCACGGCATGGAGTTGGGCGCGGACGATTACCTGCCGAAGCCCTTTACGACCGAAGCCCTGTACGCCGCTGTGGATGCCCGCCTCAAAAAAGCCCAGACCATCCGTGACGAAGCCGAACGCAAACTCGCCCATTTACGCGACAACATCAGCCTGATGATGCCGCACGAAATGCGCACGCCCCTCAACGGGATCCTGTCTAACGCTGAATTGCTTGCCAACTCGGCGGCCACACTCAAACCGCAGGAGATCGTGGAAATGGGGCAGGAAATCCACAAATCCGGTGAACGGCTTGAGCGGCTGATCGAGAATTTTTTGATTTACGCGCAGTTGGAATTGATCGCGGCCGATCCCAAGAACGTCAATGCTTTGCGCGTCGGTTCCACCCAGCATCCGGTCGAATTAATTCGAAAACATGCGACGATACAAGCGGACCACGCCGGGCGGCTGTCTGATTTGTCGCTTGAATTGGCGGACCTTTCGGTTCCCATGTCCGAGGAATATATCGCCAAGATTGTTGACGAATTGACGCAGAACGCCTTCAAATTTTCCGTATCCGGCATGCCCGTTCGCCTCGCGCTGTCGGAAAGCTTCAATGCGGTGGCGTTATCGGTGAGCGACCGGGGAAGGGGATTTACGCCGGAGCAGACCACCCGTATCGGCGCCTATATGCAGTTCGACCGAAAGCTCCACGAGCAGCAGGGATTGGGATTGGGGTTGACCATCGCCAAACGCCTGGTGGAATTGCACGGCGGCACGTTGTCAATTATCAGCGATAAGGACGTTGGGGCGGTGATTTCTGCGAAATTCCCGAAAAACAAAGGAGCGTCGCCTCCCGCGTAGCGGCCGTTTTCCGTGGAAGCGTCCTGATTTGACGACAGTGGGACTGCTTAAAGTGCGACGATATTTCAGGCAAGGGCGCGTAAAATGGCCCGCGATGCGCGTGCGCGGCCGGGTTTGAAGGCACTTTTTTCAGCGATTTTCTGTTGACTAATCTCCCATGAAAGCGTATAAGAACTACGATTTGGTAGCTAAAAAGTAAGCAGTTGCCGGCACACGCCAAATTGCGGTTCCTCACCATTAGTTGTGCTGGCGACGGCGAAAACCGCATTATGTTGTGGTTTTTGCTTTACTTGGCCAGGCATTTATGGTTGGCTATTCGCAATCGAAAGCATGTATCTGAAGAATCTGACTGTTTTTGGTTTTAAGTCCTTTGCGGACAAGACCGCACTGAACTTCCAACCCGGTGTCACGGCCATCGTCGGCCCCAATGGCTGTGGCAAATCCAATGTCTCCGATGCGGTCCGTTGGGTGCTCGGCGAGCAATCGGCCAAGGCCCTTCGGGGCGGGGAAATGGCCGACGTTATCTTCAATGGAACTGATGCCCGCAAACCCATGGGCATGGGCGAGGTTTCGCTGACCCTCGGGGGTGTCGGTGAAGAAAGCCTGCGGGCCGCGGGCGTGGAAGTCGCCTATGACGAAGTGACTCTGACGCGGCGGATTTTTCGTGATGGGGCAAGCGAATATTTCCTCAACAAGACGCCTTGCCGGCTGAAGGACATTCAGCAACTGTTCATGGGGACGGGTGTGGGACGAGCCAGCTACAGCATCCTCGCCCAGGGCCATATCACCCAAATCCTTTCGAGCAAACCCGAAGACCGCCGGGTCATCTTTGAGGAGGCGGCTGGCATTACGAAATTCAAGTCGCAGAAGAAAGAGTCGCTCCGCAAACTGGAATACACCGAACAAAACCTACTGCGTGTTGCCGACTTGATCCGGGAAGTCAAACGGCAAATTGGCTCGCTTCAGCGCCAGGCCGGCAAGGCCCGCCGTTATAAACAGATTTCTCTTGAGCTTCAGCACCTTGAAACCCAATTGACCCGTCACCAATTTGATGTGCTCCAAACGGAAATCGCCGAAAAAAATTCCGCCGCGGAGAAATTGCGCAGCGAGATCGAGACGGGCGCCGCGGAGGTCTTGCGCGGCGAGGATGAAATCCGCCAATGGCGCGAGCGCCTGACCGAATTGGAACACGAAGTATCGGCGCAACAACAGCGCGGAATGGAACTGAAGGCCGAGATTGAGCGGCACGAAAGCCGGATTCAATTTGACGAAGAGCGATTGCGCGAACTTGAGGCACAAAATGCCTGGGCGCTTGGCGAGATTGCGCAGGCTGAGGAACGTTCGCGCGCGGCCCAGGAAGAGTCCGCCACCGTCCGGCAGCACCTGTCCACATCCGAAGCCGCGCTTGCGGGACATCGGCTGGCCCTTGAGGGTAAACAATCCGTCTTCAGCCAGGTCGAAGACGACTTGAAACGCATCCAGGAGCAACTACGCGCAGCGCAGTCCGGCGCTTTCGCCGCCGCCCAGGAGTTATCGCGCCTGCGCAACGAAGTCACCGCACTCGATTTGCAGAAGCAGGGCAACATTGTCCGCCTCGAAAAGCTTTCCGCCGAAAAAGTCCAGCTTGAAGAAGAACGATCCCGGTTGGATGCCCGGCTGGTCGAATTTACCGCCAGCGTCGAGGCCGGAAGAGTCAACGCCCAAACCACGCGCGGTTCCGTCGAGCAACGCCAGAATCGCTTGCGCGAGTTGCAAAACGAGTTGCAGGC